>JAFGHQ010000037.1 GCA_016930035.1 Gammaproteobacteria bacterium
GGCTCGTCTTAATCCTAAATGGTAATTATATTTCTCCTTTCCGCGTTTATCGGCATTTCCTTCTAAGACCACATGAATATGAGAACGCTTTGCCAAAAACTCCCCATGTGTTTTAAGATAGGGGATGTCTTCAGCGCGCACTTTGGCGCTGTCAAAAGCGAAATAATAATTGCGTTTCGCATAATTGCAGCAATAAGGTCCTAAATCATTTTCTAATAAATTTTGTTCGGGTGCGGTTGCTAAGTTATTTGTAATTGATGAAGGATGAGTATTAGGATGACCACAATTATAGCAAGTGGCACAGTTTGTTAATAAAGCCAGTGCGGTTAAGTTGATGATTAAAAAAAGTAATTTTTTCACAAATTAAACTCCACATTTTTGTTTAACTAAGCTATTGTATTCATCCTATACTAGAATATGGAAAAAATATAGAATTTTTACAGTAAAATGCGTATTTTTTGCGTAACAAATATAGCAAGATCTTCAAAGAAAAAAATTAACTAATTTTTAATGAGGTTTTAGGGATGCAAAAAAATATTTCTTCAGACACTTTGGAAAAAAGAAAAATCCATATAAATGGTTTTCATTTCTTTTCCATATCGCGTTGTTTTTTACCTTTATTTTTATACGGCGGAATTGCTTTTGCTGGCACGTCGAACCAACTTTTGGATGGGATGTATATTAACATAGGAGCAGATGCTTATCGTACAGATATTCCAAAATTGGGGGTAGGTACCATTGGTGACTCGACAAAGCCGATCATTTCGATCTCAAAACCCCAAACCGCGCCGGCGTATAGTTTCACGATCGGTAAAAAAATGTGTCGATGTCGGGAAGATATCTTGACGCAATTATTTGGCAATGAAAACCGAATGGAACTTCAGATCAATTATACTAATTTCAATGCGCATAAAAAAGTTTCTACTATACCCAATGGAAAATTGTGGTTTATTGATGGGTCGGGGAAGGTGTGGCACAGTGGTTGGGATACAGCCAATATTTATGATGCTAAAATCAATTTTCGGCACCAAAATATTCAATTGGCAGCTTATTATCGAGGGCACCAATATTTAAATTCTTTAAGCGTGACGCATGATCCTTTTGTTGGCATCATTGGAGGAGATTTGGATGATCAATATAAAGCGGCTATTGATTATGATCCGAGACCACGCCATCCGAATACGGAAGTTTATACTGATAATGAACGATTTGAAGTACAAAGTAGAATGATGGGATTAGCAGTGGGGGATCAACTTAATTTTCTCATGACTCCTCAATGGGTAGCTTTCGCGCGAGCGGAAATTCAGCCGGTTTATATGATGGAAAAGCTAAATGCCAAACAAGAATCTGTTAATGTACCCGAACCTGTTGGATATGAGAAGAAAGTTCATGATACCGTCAATAAATTTTCTTACCGGGCAGAAGGAAATATAGGATTAACTTATAAATTTAATAGAAAATTTATGAGCCCTAGTGTAAGTTTAGACTATGGCGCTTTGTATTGGGCTTATAGACCAGAAGTGATAACGCCGACAGGTGCTGATAATAAACCGGTGTATTTAAAATCACATGCTCAGATAGACCAATTTGTAGGGATACAGGTCCACATTCCTTTGTAAAATATAGGTTGGGTTAAGCGAATGCGCAACCCAACATAATTTAATTTTATATAATGTAAATTGTTGGATTATCTCCACACCAAAAATATTGGGTGCGAGCTCACGAATTTAAAAAATGAAAATAAAAGGTAACAATAATTATGAAAAAAAACATTATCGCTTTATTACTATTCATCAGCTTTTCGGGCGCTTTATTAGCAGGAAATGTTGTTCAGACGCAACAAAATACACCCACACAAAACCCAAGTAAAAATTACACTTTGGATAGTAATAGTAATAATGTGATAACTTCCGAATCGGATTTTCTTAATTTATCGAGCCAATCATTAGGGATTAAAGGGCCATTAAATTTGGGGCTGCAATATAGCCGAAATTATGGCATCTTTTTATCGGGTAAATATGTTCAACGACTGAATCTTTTTAATGCCTTAGCGTTAGGTGCGGAACTAGGCGCCAAACAAAGGCGTGTGGATTTAAGCTGGGCCAATCTTTTAACGAACAGGCAGCGTATTAAATTTACAGCCGAATATTTAGCTCAAAAATTGGATTTTAATTTTCTGTCAGGAAAAAGCACGAACTGGGTAGGGCAGCAAGCTTATGGCGCCAGCTATGAATATTTGCTTCATAATCCTATTGCACGTTATTTCAGTTTAAATGCTTATTATGCAGATGCGCAAAACAAAAATCTTTCAATCAAAACGTATCAAGATGATACCGGATATTACGAAAATTTAAGACGTATTGCCGGTGCTAAAACTTATGGAGGATCATTAGGAATTACGATAACGCCCGCTCATTCCAATATGCTGGGAGCATCTTTAGATTATGATAAAGTCGATTATGATATGCGCTATGAATCGAGCAAAGGCCAAAATCGTTCTGGACTGGGGGCCACACTTAATTTTGCGCAATTATTTTCTCCTTATGTCAAAGTTTCTTTATTGGCCAGTGATCGAAAGACATATGATACGTATCAAGCTGATTTAGATTGGTTGCTTATTCATGGTTTGGACCATGATTTAACCTTTAGTTTAAATGGCTCTCGAATTATCGGGGGCGGTTCATTACCGAATGACACCGTTTTTGGTATTAACATGATGTATCATTGGGATACGGATGGGGCAAGTCAATCCCATTTCCTTTTAGACCCATTTGCTCAACAAAGTGATCTTAAAAATTGGGTGAACGATCCTGCTGTTTATATGCAAGAGGTTCTAGCAGTTAAAGATGAGGCTAAAATCCAGCTAAAAAATACTACAGAACAACATCAAAATGCAGTTGCTGCTGAAGAGAAACCTTTCCCAACAGATTTTCATCCGAAAGATGAAACTTATGACAAAAATGTCAAAATTCCGGATATTCAGTATAAAGCGTTAGATTTATTTAATGATCCTGCCGAATTATTTAACACATTAACTTTATGGGTTACGGGGTTAGATGGTTCTGGTTTACAAGCAACCTTTACACCGGACCCGGAAGAAAAAGATAATGGAACCTTAGTTATCAGCGGTACGACCTCGAATGTGGATGAAAGTTACCAAGTCAAAATTCATGCAAAAAATTTATATGGGGAAAGTGAGCAGACGCAAGACTTTACGATCACCATCGGAGAGGCTCAGAAACCCACCGTGCAAGTTCATCAACAGCCGCCGTATAAAATTGGACAAGCTGTCGAAAATCAAGATATTGCTGATATCGATGCAGTCACAGGGACTCTTGAC
>JAFGHQ010000038.1 GCA_016930035.1 Gammaproteobacteria bacterium
ATTTTGGAATCCGTTTTAAAAAATAAAATTAATAAGATCAATGAACATTATGTTTTATTAGATAAAATTTATTCTGAAGAAATGGATCAAGCTATTCAATATTTAATTAAAAAAAATATTTTATTAGACAAACTTTACGAAAAACCTGATATAAAAAAAGTTAGAGAAAGGGGGTTCTCTTCCGGAGCTTCTAATATTGATTGGCGAATACAATATAAAAATTTTAACAAAAAAATATCTAAGAAATTGGTTCTAGAAGCTTATTTTATGCTTATAAAAACTCATTATTTGCTTAAAAAAAAAGGCTTCTACTATCTTATAAAAACTATAAAAAAATCAGGCCAAAAAAATAGTGATTTTAAAGAAATCGAAACAAAAGAATTTAGACAACTTTCCATTGCTTTAGATAGAGCGCTCTTTTATTTCCCTCTAAGAACAAAATGTTTGGAATGGGCCTCTGCTCTAACATTAATGGGACTTAAACGGGGTTGGAAATGCAATTTAGAAATTGGCGTACAAAATATGCCTTTTGCAGCGCATGCATGGGTTAAAGCTTGTGATGGCGTTGTAGCTGATCAGTCAAAATTGCCTGAACAACTGAGCGTTATTTTATCGGAACCGTTTTTATTAATTAAAAATTAAAAATTTTGATTATGATTATTGCTGGTATTTATACAAGACAAAAAAATATTGAGCCAATTCTAAAAGAAAGGTTAATTACAAGCACTAAAAAAAATATCAAGCAAGATATCGCTGTTCTCGATAATCATTTCTTAATAATCATAGCTGGAAAAACTGATAAAAATGTCGATCAAGGACAAATATTAAAAACCCAAGATACTTTACTAATAGGAAAAATTTTTAGTAAAAAAAATTATCAAAAAATAACGCAAATGGATCTTGTGAAAATATCGAGAAAAAATAATACCGATTTTGTAAATAATTATTGGGGTAATTATCTTTTTATAAAAAGCGATGGCCGACAACAAACCGTCACAATGCTGAGAGATCCTGTAGGACAATTGCCACTGTTTTATACCTCATATAAAAATAACATTATATTTACTTCAGAAATAAATATTATTTATGATTTACTCGACAAAAAACCCGAAATGAATTGGGATTATTTCTGTTCATTCTTGCTAAACACATTTATAACTTCAGAATTTACAGCATTTAAAAATGTTTATGAATTACCTCACGGTTGTGAATTATTACTCTCAAAAAAAACCATTAAAACTTCAGTCGCTTGGAATCCGCTTAACTATATTCACAAAAATAAAAACCCCATCAAAACCGAAAATTTGATTATTGATACTACCTCTCATGTATTAAAGAGTTGGCTTGAATCTTCTCAATCAATTTTTTTAGATCTTTCGGGCGGACTCGATTCTTCCTCTTTACTACTTATATTAAATAGTATCTTAAACCCCGAACAAAAATTGCATCCTATCACGTGGTATCACCCTAATGTACTATCATCCGATGAGCGAAAATTTGCAGCTAGAGTGACTCAAAAAATTGATACGCCTCTCATCACGCTTGATATGTCAAAAAATTTACCGCTCTCTTCCCTCAATACCAAACTTGGATTCAGACCAAACTGGCCCACTTCGGTTCTAACTCATCTAAAAATGGAAAAACACTTAGGAACTTTGAGCAAAAATTATCCTCAAGTAACTTATGTGAGCGGGCATGGCGGTGATCATATATTCTTATGCCCTCCTCCTTTAGCCGCCTTGGTTGATTACCTTATTCAAAAAGACCCCTTTAGTTATTCCACAAAACTTAAAGAACTTGCAGTTTATTATCGGTGTTCAATATTTCCCTTACTAAAAGCAACTTATAAGGGACTATTATCTTACATTTTTCCCATTAATATCCCTATAGAAAAAAATCTTAATAAAGAAACTCCATGGTTTTCTAAAGAACTTCTTGCGCTAGAAAAAAACGTAACAGCGCATCCATTTTTTGAACAAAAACAAAAAATAGTGCCTGGCAAATTTCAACACATTACCACGATTTATCAAGGTCTAGCTACCATTAAAGGCCAAATCAGAAACCCATACAATCCTATCTTCTACCCCTTATTTTCACAACCCTTGTTGGAGTTAGCTCTATCCATTCCTACTTATGATACCTTTGCAAAAGGTTACGATCGCTATCCTTTGAGAAAAGCGATCAGCACGACTTTTAAAACCAATTTAGTGTGGCGACGCGATAAAGGGAAAACCTCGGGAGTTATGCAAAGAGGAATTAAAAAAAATTTAAATAAAATATTGGAGTTATGTTTGGAAGGTAAAATAGCTCAACAAAAACTTATTAATAGAAAATTATTACATCAAAATATAAAAATTTTAGCTGCCGGGCATATTGATTATCAATGGCCTGTAACTAATTTAATCGCGGCAGAATTATTTTTTAATTATTGGAAATAATAAAAATGAAAATCAAATTATCTTCTCTTTTTTATATTTTTTTATATATTTTTATTTTGCTACTCCCCCTACTTTGTTATGCAGATAGTATACCTGGCGGAGGATCATCAGGTTTTCAAGGAATTGCTGAGAATATAAAAGATACTTTTTCAAGTTTCGCTAAATTAATTACAGCAGGATCATTTCTTGCTGGTCTGGGGCTGGCTTTTTTAGCCATTTTAAAATTCAAAGAATATCGAGATGCAAGTCCAGGACAAGGTAAATTAGGTCTACCTATAACATACCTTTTCGTAGCTGTTGCTTTCTTATTTTTACCTCACTTAACAAAAGAGGCGGGGAATACTATATTTGGAGGCAACACACCCGCGGGGTCTATTTCAGGAGAAACCAGTTTGGACAATCTATCTTAAAAATAAAAATTCACTTTAGCTGTGATACCATTATTTGTTTTACCCAAATCTTTTGCTCGATAAGCTGGCATCATTCCAGAACTGGTGTTTCCCATTGCCACATCGTTTTTACCATAATTAATATCATGATCAAATTCTAATTGTGCTAACAAATGTTTTAAGAAATTCATTGAAAGGGTCGCCAAATAACGATGTTTGGGAATATTCAACCCTAAAGCCTCATAACTTCTGCTATAACCCAGAGCAAAAGAACTTGCATGTTGAAAGATTTTAAATGAGTACGCTCCTTCTGCATTAAATGCTTTTGGTCGCGCGCCATGGTTATTATAAGAAAAATCTTGTTGATTAAAACCTTTCGTAACGCCCACATACTCGCCCATCAAAGATACTGGTCCATGATAAATCTCCCCATGAACCGAAACCGCAGGAACATGATGTTTCAATTTTTCACTGTTAGACTTATCAAAACCTTCAAATTTAGTAGCATCATAAATATAAGTATTTTGAAACCCTTCAGAATCGGCAATATCTGCTATATAACTAGCCCCCACCTCCCCTTTAGTTTGATTCTGAGCAAAATGAAATCCACCATCAACCCCATACTGATTACGATTGCCCACTTTAGCATCTCCTTTAAATATGTAGGCGCTAACATAAGGCAATATAGAATTGCTCGTTTTCGATTGTGGAGCATATCCTAAAACAAGCGCTCTTGCTTTTGTATTCCCCAGATAGTATGTCAGAGGATCAGAGATCATATTGGTATCAAAACGACCAAAAGGCGCTTTCAGTTGTCCAATACTCGAATAAAACGGTGATTTTTGAAAATTACCAAACGTTATAAAGCCTTCATCCAACAAAATATTTGAATTACTGATACGTCGTGGCGTATTTCCTACATCGTTATCGTATTTGATGCTTAAAAAACCGTTACTCCAGGGGGTCGCTTTGGCAAGAGCTATTAATTTGGCTGTATATAAATCTAAATCTGTATCACTTGAACCCGTGTAAGGATGGGTATACACCGCTTTTGCATCGAGCTCACCCCCTAGGATTAGTCGAGAAATGGCCTTCACTTCTTGCTGGCGGGTCAAAATGGCCACATCCCGATTAATACTCGGCGTATTTACTAATAATGCAGAACCTGCTTTATCATCGGGCACACTCGTAGTCACGACGTAACTGCTTACTGGTTCAAATTCTTCTGGTTGCCTCTTTATTTTCGTGACTTGAAGATTTTGACTAAGAACTTTCTTATGATTTTCACGAGCTTGAGCCTTCTCTTGACGTAATTCATGTTTCAATTCATTAATTTCAACCTGCATACTTTTAACTTGAGCTTCTAATTGAGCTAATTGAGCTTCTGCATTACCTCGCGTAACAGAAAAAGAAGAAACTGAAATACCGAGTAAAACTACCCCTAACATCAAAGAAATATTTTTTTGCATTATTATGTTCCTCGTTAATCTAAATATTATAAACAGATCTCAACCTGTCCCCACAAAAAATGGTTGTTGCGTAAGCGACTCTTCCATTTTTAATGGTGTTGTTGCATAAATAAGCCCCTTTTGTCATCCTGGCTGGGAAGCCAGGATCCAGTTGACAGGGACGTTAAATTTAATATTTCTGGATCCTGGATCAAGTCCAGGATGACCTTAATGACGATTTATGCAACAACGCCATTTTTAATTTTTAATTAATTCCAATAGCCCTTCCAATACTAAATCAGGTAAAATAGTATCAAACAATGGTTCTTCGCGAAACATTTGTGAAAAACCTCCCGTACCAATTAAAACCACTTTTTGATTAGGAAAAACTTCTTGAATGATGCGGCCCGTAATTTCGCGAACAGTACCTAGCTGCCCAAAATACAACCCGGATTGAATACTTTGTTCTGTAGTGCGCCCTAAAACTTTTGTCGGCTTCATAATTTCCACAGAGAATAATTGCGCTGCATTATGATGTAATGCGCTCATGGAAACTTTCATTCCTGGCATAATCACTGTTCCTAAATAAACTTTTGCAGCTGAAACCGCTGAAATAGTCGTCGCTGTACCAAAATCAACAATAACAATATTTTGACGAGGAAAACGATGAACAGCGCCAACTGCATCAGCAATTAAATCAGCCCCAAGCTCATGAGGCCGTTCAATATCAATACTCAATCCATGCGAACAATCGGGCGTTAGGATAATTGGATCTATGCAAAAATACTTTTTACAGGCAGCCATTAAAGAATAATTGATTGCTGGAACCACTGAGCTAATGGCTATTTTTTGAATCGATGATGTTTGAATGTCATTTTTTTGAAGCACATTTTGTAAAAAAATGCCCAGTTCATCCGAGGTGCTTGCCGGATTCGTACGATATCGAAAATGCAATCCTAATTGTTCGTTGTCAAACACGCCCCCAAAAATGTGAGAATTTCCTACGTCAAGACACAATTTCAGTTTTATCATGATAATATTTTCTCTGAAAATCTTAAAAATTCTTCAATTCGTTTTTCTAAAGTGTCTCGTAATTTTGATTCTTTTAATTGGCCTTGTTCATCAAACATTTCATAAGCATTTGATAAGGAAAACGTATTCGGGTAAACGTAAGCACCACAACAAGCTAATGAAATAGTAGTTTGTAAAAGCCCGCGATGCCCCCCGGCCATAGCAGGCGAAGCGGAAAGCAATAAGATAGGTTTATTTTTCCAAGGTATGGGTTTTGCGCGCGAAGCCCAATCGATTAAATTTTTTACTGTGCCTGGCGTTGAATAGTTATACTCTGGGGAAGCCATAATCAAAACATCATTATCGACCAGTGCTTTAACAAACTTGAGTGCCCCCACTGGCAAACCTGTTTTTTCTTCAACATCCCCATCATACAAAACACAATTAAATTTAGAAAAATCTTCTAAGGTGACTCGATGTTTCGCAGCTCTTGCCAAATCAGCAGCAATATGAATTAATTTTTTGTTAACAGAGTCTTTTCGCAGTGACGCCGCGAACATAAGAATGTTCATAAATATCTCCTTTTATTAGCTAAAATTTCAACCTTATAGCTTAAAATTCTTATATATTTATTTGAAATTCAAGAGCTTATATCGACTGAATTACAACCAATGTACCATTTTTGCCGACATTAATAAAATCCTGATTAAGCCACTTTGCATCCTCATAAAACATGCGTACACACCCATGGCTTGCATGATAACCAGGCAACGTACTAGCATGCATCGCATAGCCCCCATAAAAAAACATACAATAGGGCATAGGTGCTCCACCTTTATCTACGGGAAATTTATAAGAAATACAGTCTGCCCCTCTTTTATGATAAATACGAAAACGACCAGTCGGGGTAGTACATCGTCGCCCCACATCAGGACACCAATTTTGTCCCCCAGAAATAGGTCCCCAATGCACGAGATAACCATAAGCATCGTAAGCAGCAAAAGCCTGATAAGTTAAATTAATCACAACTTTCTTTTCCCCCACAGGCGGGATACGTTCTGGGAAAGGAGAAATGCTCATGTGATCGATATTGCTTAAATTTTTAGGGATGGCTATCGTTAAACCTGCATATAATTCCGTATTCATGCGATTTAAACGACGAACAATGTCGCGATCACGCTGATCAGGGAATAAACTTTCCCAATTATCTCCTCGTTTAACACGATAACAAGTATATCCATCTTGAGAACACAGTTTCTTTGCGTATCTGGATGCGGGAAAAACGGGAGAAATAACAGAAATTAGTAATAAAAAGAACAAAATTTTTTTATACATAAAATACCTTATAAAATTTCCTTTTTTAGTTCATAACCATCACAATTGATTCCTATGATTATTCCTACCCCTATTATGGGTACGGACAAGTCACGACTTTTCCCTACATTTTTACAGTCTCGACACCTTTCGGAATCTGAAAAACAAACAACGATGAATCCAACGGCACGTTTAATTGCACATCAGAAAAATCGATAATTGTTTTTTGTTGAAGCGCATTTAATATCTCCATTTGGACAAGTTTAGAATTTTTGAATGTTAAAGTCACGTATTGAAAACTAGCATGGTTGGCTTTAGGAATTAATTTAAAGCTTTGCAACGAATAGGGGATTTTAGGTTGGCGTCCGGATAAAATGTCAAACGTATGAGACAAGTCGGTTTCAGGATGAGTTAGTAACAACATGGGGATTTGCCCCACACTTTTGTCGAGCTTTCGAATAGTAACCTGTTGTAAATCCTTGTCATAAATCCAAAGGATTTCTCCATTGGTAACAATGAGTTGGGATAATGGTTGGCGCGTTTCCCATCGAAATTTCCCAGGTCTCTGAATCACAAGATTTCCTTGAGATTTTTGCAAAACGACCCTATCTGGGTTTATAACCGTTTGCGAAAAATTTGCGGAAAGTGTCTGAAATTGAGATAAGTAATGTTGAAGTCCTTGCGCAGGAGTTTGCGCCAATAAAATTTGCGTAAACAAAATGAATCCAATAAAAAAAAATCTTAGTAACATTACTCTTTATTCTACTTCTCTAGTGAGTTGAGGTTTAGGAGCAGCACTTTTAAGTTCAACTTCGGCAACTAATTTTTTCTTCTGCTCTGCTTGATATCTTTCCTGTGCTTTTTTGAAATCATCAGGAAATGCAGCTTCGAAAGACATTTGTTTGCCTCTTTTTCCAATACGGACACTAATAGCTGCAGGATCCATACCCTCGGCCATTAAAGCATCGGCCATTTCTTTGACCATGCCTTTATTATTAGCGCGACAAACTATCGGATTACCGAGTTTTTGATAACGTAAAACAGCCATCTGGGCTGCTAATTGTTTTCCTTCCTCTGAATAATAACTAATCGTTCCTGTTTTATTATTGACATTAATTAATTTTTCTCCATCTGCTCCTTTGACCTGAATACCCCACTTAGTTTGGGTGGTGGTAATATCCTTACGCGCTCCCAGAATTCGAAGAGCAGCTTCCGAAAATGTTTCATTAGTTCCTTTTGAAGGCGCATTTTCTATTTGATAAACCTCTACTTCTTTCTCTTCCGGTTTTTCTTCCGGCCGGATTTCTAAAAAAGTCCCCTCGGTTTCTACTGTGCGAGGTTCTAGAGGTGTTTCTCCTCGTTCTTCAATAGCCGCTACCCTTTCCTCCTCCTTGGCTTCAATTTTTACCGCAGCCTCTTCGAGGGGAACTTCCTTTACTGGCGGCGTTGCTTCTTTAGGACCCTCTTCCCTGATTTCTGGCTCTTTAGTCTCTCTTGTTACTGCTTCCTCTTCAGATCCCTCTTTGATAGATTCTTCTACATGTTCTACGGGTTTTGATGGTTCTACAGATTCTTTTACCTCGACCTTCTCTCCCTCTTCAACTAATCTTTCAGGCTCACTCTCCCTTTTCGTCTTTCTTTTTCTAGGTTCTGCTGTAGGTTTTGCTGCAGGTTCTTCTGCAGGTTCTTCCTTAACAGGTAATTCAGATATTATCTCTTCAGGTACAGTGGGTTCTTCTAGCATAACTTTACCTCTACTTTAAAATCATTTTTCTATCAATAAAAAAATTATAGCTTTGAAATAAAAATTACGCAAAAGAAAAGGTGCTAGACACATAAGTATCTAGCACCTGGTGCTTTTTGTTCACGGAAATAGGTCATTTCCGTAAGGAGAAATGGAATGCTATTCCATCACCTTATTCTCGCTAATCAAAACTTTTGAAAAGCGAGAAATCTTTTCACGATTTTTCGACAATGACATCAAACGGTTAAATGTTCAATAATCTTTGTTAACCGCTTTATACCGATGCCTTTGACGTTTTTTAAATCATCTATTGATTTAAAAGGACCATGAGCTGTCCGGTATTCAACAATGGCTCGAGCTCTTTTAGGTCCAATGCCTTTAACCTGTTGTAAAGTTCCTTCATCAGCTTTGTTAATATCAACAGGTTCTTGCACTTGTGATACTTGAGCTGCTTTTGAGGCGCGAACTTTATGTTGTGTTGCATGTTTCACCGCGCCTGCGTAAACAGAAAGGGACAAACAACACATAAGATAAGTAATCAATAATTTTTTATTCATGATGTTTTCTCCTGAGAATAAATAATATTAAGAAGAGGCAAATATAGTGAATTCAATTAATACTTTGACAAAGGATAAAAGATTCTTCGTCGCTTCGCTCCTCTGAATGACAAGAAAAGAAAGCTCCTCTGAATGATCCTCCCGCGCCGTCATTCCGAGGGAAAACTGCCATCGTTGTCATTCCGAGGGAGTGCTAGCGACCGAGGAATCTCTACTCTGAGTAAAAATTGTCTAAATATTAATCGAATTCACTATAGCCCCTAGGTTAGAAAATAAGTGATCAAATGTTGGGGATGACATTAGAAGTTATGTCAAAGATAATTTTTGGATTTTTCTTGAGAAATTCGTGAAAAAATCAAAGAAGATTGTATGAACAAAATTAGTGATCAGAACAATAACAAAAAGTAAGCTGATTTTATCAAATCTAATAACGATGTCTACATCTTTTGATCGATAATTTTACTCTTCACTTCCTGTTGTAACGGGCTCTTCAACAGCCTCGGCTTGAACATTGACTTTGAGAGGTACTTGAACATCGCTATGAAGCACGATTTCAACTTCATACTCCCCTGTCTGACGAATTGCCGTAGCCGGCATATTGATTTCTTTCTTTTCAACAACAATATTTTTTTCTGCTAAAGCATCGACAATATCCTTAATACCAATCGATCCAAATAATTTGCCTTCTTCAAGCGCGCGACGAACTAAAATAATTGTCCCCACCTTTTCGAGCTCTTTTGCACGTTTTTGAGCTGCCGCTAAATGTTTGGCTGCAATTTTTTCTAGTTCTGCTCGTTGTTGTTCAAGCGCTTTGATATTAGCTTCTGTTGCTCTTTTAGCTTTACCTTGTATGAGTAAAAAATTTCGGGCAAAACCAGGTTTCACCTCTACAATTTCACCTAAGTTACCCAAACGATGAATTTTTTCTAACAAAATAACTTTCATGAAACACACCCTATAAATAAATCATTGCAACACGACACGTTCATTGAAAATTCAACATTTAAAATAATCTAGACTACTTGTGTCGATCACAATAAGGTAATAATGCCAAGAATCGAGCTATTTTAATAGCTTTAGCTAAACGACGTTGATGTTTTGCTTTGGTCCCCGTAATTCTGCTTGGGACGATTTTCCCGGTATCTGTAATAAAACGACGCAAAAGTTCCAAATCTTTATAATCAATTTCTTGAGTACCATTAACAGTAAAATAACATGCTCGTTTTCTTCGTAAATAAGTCATTGTTATTCCTCCCCCTCAACTGTTTCTAGTTCTTCTTCTGCTTCTTCAGCTTCTTCTAAAATTTCTTCTTCCGATTCCGAGGAACCCGTTGATTTTTTTGATAGCGATGGGGCAATTTGTTTAGCCTTTTTCTGTCTTTTCATCGGAGACGGCTTAGTAATGGCTTTATCAGATTTTATAATCAGATGCCGCAAAATAGCATCACTAAAGCGGAGGGTGTTGGTTAAATCATCAATGACTTCTTGATCACATTCGATATTCATCAAAAGATAATGAGCTTTTTGAACCTTATCAATCGAGTAAGCTAACTGCCGCCTACCCCAATCTTCAAGGCGATGGACCACCCCTTTTTTGCTTTTGATTTTTTCTTGATATTTTTTAATCATCTCAGGCACCTGATCGCTTTGATCCGGATGCACTAAAATTACAATCTCATAATGTCGCATAGATATGATGCTCCTTTTGGATTAAGAGTCCCCACTGTTTTTGAGGGAACAAGGAAGTTTGCAACTTAAGAAAAGAAGCGCATTCTATTGAAAATAGCGTTACTTGACAAGCGCTTTCTCGCATGTGTTTTTTACATGATTACTTTTCTAACATGAGCTTTAATAGAAAAATAGTGTCTTCTAGAAGGCGAGATTTTGCCCACTGTTTTTGATTTTGATCGAGCAATTCTCCTATACCGCTTAGAATATTTCTGGAACTCTTTTTTTCAAGAAGCTGGATACATTTTTTTAAAAATTGTTGGAAAGTTAGTTGTGTTCTTTTCTCAATGATCTTTTTATTGATAGGCCAATGATTTTTTGAAAAAAACCAGACATCAAAGATGTCGCGATGGGTTTTTGCTTGTCTTTCATACATAGCAACAAGTTTATGAGCAAACATATCTTCACGGGTCATCACTAACGTAGAAATTCCAAGATATTCTTGGGGTTCATAATTTGAACCAAAAGTTCTTAAATTAATTTCGATTTTAATATTATATGATTTTGGTTGATATGATAGCAAAAAGAATAGGGTAAAGCGTTTTTGTCTGGCATCTTTTAATTGACCATATTTTTCTAGTATTTTTGTTAACTTTTCAAAAACTAAAGTTTTATAGGATGCATCTAATAAATCGAAATCTAGATCTGTTGAAAACCGGTTTAGGTCATAAAAAAAGTAAGCAGCAGTTCCCCCTTTAAAACCTAATAATGGAGCAATAGAAGTATCAGCATAAATATCTTTTAAAATTTGAAGCATGATATTTCTATGTTTTTGATGTTCTAATATACTCATCATGATGCCTTTAATACATTAATGCGTTTATTTAATGCTTGATTGTTATAAATGGGCAACAAATCCCATACTTTTTCCCAATCAATTGGATTTAAGTTGTCAAAATAATAATGTTTATTGAGATAAAGAATGTCGAGGAAGGCGCGTTCCTTGCTGGCTATTGTATAATTTCTTTGTTGAATGAGCCCTTTTTTACAGGTTAGAACAGTATTTTTTATTTTCTTAAACGTTAATTGGTGATTATCACAGGTAATAGTTCTATTAAGATAAGATGCGATAAAAATTTGGTCATAATACTGAAAAATAATGCCTTCCTGAGCAAGAACGGTTTCAAAGCTGATATAAGAAGGCGTGAAAATTTTCGTTGCTAGTTCTAACGGATCATAATTTCTATCTTTAGCATAAATGCCTTTTCTGATACGAACCAGTTTATTATTTTCAATATAGTAACTCAGTCGATTTTGGATAGTATTTCTATCAGATTCCCGCCAGAGTAATGCAATATCTTGAAATGAAAAAATCGTCTTCGGGGACCGTAAAATTAACGATAGAAAATCACCTTTTTTCATAATTTAAACCGAACCTTTAATTAAAACCATTATTTGGTTTAAATTTTATTATCTTGCCATATAAAAGACAAGAGGTTTTTACTGGAGCAATACATGAAAATAGCGTTGCTTGACAAGCGCTTTCTCGCACGACAAAATACGCGCCCCTACATAAATAGCATTATTGTGAATTTTGAATAGTGTTGTTGCATAAATAACGCCATACTTAATTTTTAATTTAAAAAGGCTACGTAGCTCAGCTGGTTAGAGCGCGGCACTCATAATGCCGAGGTCGGTGGTTCGACCCCACCCGTAGCTACCAATGAAATCAATGGGTTATGCTTCAGGCCAAAATTGGCATTTCACTTTGAGGCGAATTGACTCACAATTTAGGTTACCCATGCAGAGTGAGAGATGATGGAAAAAAGTAGTCGTTGACTCATAATTAAGGTTACCCTAAAAATCTCTTATCAACAGGTCATTCACCGAACGGGCACACATAACGAGTTTATTTACATTGCTTATGAAAAGACATACCCGTTAGGTTTGGAGATGATTGTTTTGCTGTTATAAAAGGTAGTTGTTTTGAACTAAATAAAGTTCCACGGCGATTCCATGGTTTTCTCTTTTTTTGATCAGATCTTGTTTTTTCAGATTGCTTGGGATGTTGAGGTAGTTGAGGCAAAAGTTTATTTTCCAAGCATTGTAAGACATTTTTTAGGATTTCAATATCTTCTTGATGTTCGCTTTGGGTTTGTTTGAGCTGATTTTCATAAGCATCGATCCATTTTTGAGAAGATCTATGAGTATTCAATAAATCGTCTTGGACACACGAAAGAAGATTATGTATCACCTGAGTGCGTGAAACAGGATCTTGAATAAATGTTTCGATATCCATGGTGTTTAGAAAAGAGGTGACTGCTGGGAAAGGTTTTGTTTCTTGCTGGTAATGTTCCTCTTTCAAAGCTTCTTTTATCATGCGACGTAATCGCTCATCGGGCTTGATTTCCTCGCTCCCGGTGTTCAAACGGAACAATAACCCGAGGATTATTTGAAATAGACTAAATTCATTGTCATGGCCATAATCATAGAATTTTCGAGCGGCTTTCTCTGGGGAAAAATAGGTCTCAGTTCCTGAGATAGCGCTATCCTGAACGGATATTTTGGTTAACCCAAAATCTGTCATCGATATTTTGCAGAAGGGATATTGGTGATAAAGTTTGACCAGCACATTGGCTGGCTTTAAATCTAAATGAAAAATTTGATGATCAAGGAGTGTTTGAACACTTCGGATCAATTGATAAGCTGCTAATAATTTATGTTGAATAAAGCCAAGTTCATTTTTTAATGTTTTCAGAGTAATTGGGATAATAGGACAAGCAAGATAGAGTTGTTTTAACTTTTGGGATGATTGATCAGACACACAAAACTTTGGTTTGGGTGCGATTCCAAGCAACGAGGCTAACTTTAAGAAGAGGATTTCTCTAAGTTGATTAAGATCAAAACCATAACCATATTTAAAACTGTTGAAATACTTAATCGCTTTTAATTTAAAAAATCCTTGTGTGTCTCTTATATTATGTAACCACCAGGCTGCAAACCCCCCATAACCAAATGAGTAAGAAAAGCCTTTCGAGGATTGAAGTATAGGGATTCTCTCGATAATAATCTGGACGATAAAATCGACCTCTGAATCAGATATTGAGTTTCGATAATATGCTTTGAGTATCTGTCGCAAGACATCTTTTGTGTAAAGTTCACTAGCTTGATCCGAAATAGGTTTTTTTTCTATAGAGTACGGTTGATTGGAATCTGAGGACTCTAGCAATGCTGTTATCTCAGGATCAAATGCATATTGTTTTGCATAATCGTATGCTGTTTTGCCTTTGTCATCGGTTAAAGCAAAAACATGAGGATATTTTGCTCGAAAAAAATTGATGGTCTTGAGGATTTCCTCACGAGGATGTTGCAATAGTACAGCCCCGAAAAGCAGATGATGCATTAGGCCATAACCAGAGTTATCTTGAGCGTGACTGATGGTTTGGAGTATTTTGGAATAACTTTTATACGCTTCAATATAGGAACCATTGAGATAAAATAATGCTATGTTGAGCGGTGTATGACCAAAAGCATTTTTTTGAGAAAGCTTATCCAGATTGTCAGGTTCTTTAAAAGCAACACCATTGGCAGCATCACGATGACATGGGTTATGGTCAAACGTGTCAGAATCAATCTTAGAATGTGTGTTGTTAAAAAATAACGTCTGCGGTCGTTCTGGGGAGATGGACATAGTGGAATCCGATAAACTTCCATCATACAATTTTTTTGATACATCAAGACGATCATCACAAAGTGCTTCGCGGATCTTGGGTGTATATTGTTTCCTGTTGTGCATATAAAGCAAATCTAAAGCTGTTTTTCCATCGTTGTTTTTTGCTGTGGGATCGATGCCTTGCCGAATGAGTCTTTGTATCACCCGGGGATGGATTGTCGAGTTATATTGGCAATACCGATGAAGTAGATTATTTCCCCCTGTATCTGTGACATGAAAATCTAATGGGGTTTTGAAGTTTTGGGACTTGGTTAAAAAATCAAAAAATGCCTCCGTCACATCAGCATGTTCGTAATACGCATGTAACCATGTAACTGCTTGATGGTATATTCCCTCAAATCGTTGATTCATATCAACACCCAATTCAATGAATTTTTTGAGTATATTTGGGTCAGGATTTTTTCGCCTCAAAAAGTAGCTTATCCAGGCAGGCGCCCCACTTCGACTTTTTATATGAATATCTCCGCCCGCATGAAGCAATATATTAATATGTTCGGGTGTGATTGTTTTAGGACCTTCAAAGAACGCGTGTAATGCGGTCAAGCCTTTTTCTGATTTCCTATTGATATTGCCGCCGTATTTTTTAACTAATTGAATATAAACTTTAAATTTTTCAATATCAGTAACATCTTTTCTAACAAAAAGATAATCTAATGGAAGTACGCCATCTGATGATTCGATTTGTAAATTGCCTCCTTTTTTAATCATTTCATTAAAAAGCACTTTGAATTCTTCTATGGAAAGCTTTAAAGAATGCCAACAAAATAGATGTAAAGGCGTCAAACCCTCTTTATTGGGCACATTAAGACAGGCTTGAAATAACACAATGATCTCTGGGGCGAGCTTTTCGGGGTGGTAGCGACAAAGAATATGTAACGCTGTCCAGCCATCTTCAGTTTGAGCTTCCAGGTCTGCGCCCTGTTCGATCATCTTCTGGACCAGCGCGGTGAATGTTTCCGAAGTCAAATCAGAAGACTGATCACTCCAGCATAGGGGGTGTAAAGGCGTCGAATCCCGTTTCTCCCGCACATTAAGACAGGCTTGAAATGACTCAATGATCTCTGGGGTGAGTTTTTCGGGGTGGTAGCGACAAAGGAAATGTAACGCTGTCCAGCCATCTTCAGTTTGAGCTTTCGGGTCTGCGCCCTGTTCGACCATCTTCTGGACCAGCGCGGTGAATGTTTCCGAAGTCAAATCAGAAAACTGATCACTAAAGCATAAGTAGTGTAAAGGTGTTACACCATGTTTATTGGGCACATTAAGACAAGCTTGAAATAACGCAATGATCTCTGGGGTGAGCTTTTCGGGGTGTTTGTTACAAAGAATATGTAACGCTGTCCGGCCATCTTCATCTTGGGCTTTCGGTTCTGCGCCCTGTTCGATCATCTTCTGGATCAGTGCGGTTAATTTTTCTGGGGTCAAATCAGAAGACTGATCACTCCCGCATAGAAAATGTAAAGGCGTCCGATCATCTTCTTTATTGGGCACATTAAGACAGGCTTGAAATAACGCAATGATCGCTGAGGTGAGCTTTTCGGGGTGTTTGTGACAAAGATAGTGTAATGCTGTCTGGCCATTTTCAGTTTGAGCTTCCAGGTCTGCGCCCTGTTCGATCATCTTCTGGATCAATGCAGTTAATTTTTCTGGAGCCAAAGCAGAAGACTG
>JAFGHQ010000039.1 GCA_016930035.1 Gammaproteobacteria bacterium
ATGTGTTTCTCCTCATTTTCGTCTCCTCATTGTTTCATCTTAGTACTTGATCATGATACAATTTTGTCAACGAATTAGGTAACTTTTGCAAGAGTTGACGGGGCTTATTATTTTATTGCAACCTTATTTCAGAAATACGACAAAAAGATTGAGGAAAACACCGAAATTTTATTTCATGGATACGGGCCTTTGCTGCTTTTTAACAGGCTGGCTTAATCCGGAAGTTCTGGAACGAGGCGCTATGGCAGGAGCAATGCTTGAGACTTATGTCGTATCCGAAATTATTAAGTCCTATATTCACCATGGCCGTTCTTTACAGATATATTATTATGCGGATAAAGATAGGCGGGAAATTGATCTCCTTATTGAACGATCTGGGCAACTCTTTCCTATTGAAATCAAAAAATCAGCGACACTTCATAGTATGAATTTTCGAGGATTTGATTTTCTTAAAAATTTAAAAACCCCGATTGGACGTGGATGTGTTTTATGTTTTCACCCCACATTATTAACAATCAAGCCAGGGATTGACTCTGTTCCTATAGGGTATATCTAGATGCCACAAACGGTGTCAGAAACCATTTGCGGCATCTAAGTAATCCTCAATAAAAATTCATGCAGCTGGCTAATCGGTATCACGAGACATTCTTTTGATAATTGGATTTTTTGTCCGCCGAAAGTGACTAAGATAATTTTTGTCACTTGGGGGAACGTTTTTTTGAAACTGGCAGGGAGTCTAACTGGTTGAACACTCTGCATACTCATTTTCGCATCTAGTGCAATGACTTCACCCGATTGTGTCATTATTAAGAAATCGATTTCTTCGCCTTCTTTAGTATGCCATAAGTAAAGTTGCCAATCCTTGCCGTAATTTTGTATAAATTTAAAAATTTCAGCGAAAACAAGTGTTTCAAATAATGGGCCGGCTTGGGGACTGGTGATAAGAGGCACTTGATCTTGCCAACCTTGTAAACGAGTGGCTAAACCCGTATCGAGAAAATAAAGTTTGGGTGTTTTTGTTAAGCGTTTATTTAAATTACTTGCATAAGGTTTTAGGTTATAAACAAGAGCAGTGCGTTGTAAGATACTCACCCATTCTTTAACCGTGACACCCCGAATACCAGTATTATTCGCAATGTTAGCGTAATCGAGCAGCATACCCGTTCTTGCAGCTAATAAACCTAATACGGTGTTAAAAGCTTCCTGTTTTTGCAATCCGGCGCTCAGCACAATATCTTTTTCAATATAGCTACGAATATAATCATTTAAGTATGGAATGGGTGATAAGCTTTGGTCAACGTATAACTCTGGCCAACCGCCTTTAAATAAAATATTTTGAATGCTGAACGAAGTTAGCGCATGTTGGATTTCATGAACCGTTAAGGTATTTAAATAAAAGTAACTCGCACGACCGGCCAAACTTTCTTTAATATTTTTATCAATGAGTAGTTGATTTGAGCCCGTCATACGAAATAAAACTGACAATGATTGTTTATCTTTAAGACGCTGCTTTTTAAGTTGGTCGACATGCCGCTTGATTTCTGAAAAAAGATACGGCACGTATTGTACTTCATCCAATAAAATAGGCGGGGAAAATTGTTCTAAAAATAATGCGGGATCGCGGTTGGCTAGATTTCTTAATTGTAGGTCATCAAAAGTCACTTCTTTAAAGGGGATATCAGTAAGATGTGAAAGTAATGTACTTTTTCCGCATTGGCGGGGGCCAATGACAAACTGCACAGGCGCGGTACTTTTAATTAACTGGGCTGTTATATCGCGATCAATATACATGCGACGATTGTAAGTTGACAACTTATAATCGTCAAGAGAAAGATCGCTTCCAATCGGGGGTGGGCGGTACGATTTTCGCCGGTACAATTGAATCCAAACTAATGTCAAGAGGCTCCTGCGCTGTCATTCCGAGGGCGCGTTAGCGACACCGAGGAATCTCAAGAGTTTCTGGGAAGAGATCCTTCGTCGGCGCGTAGCGCCTCCTCTGGATGTAACCTTTGGTGTCAGACACCAAATGTTGCATTGAATATACGCCTGAATACCCACCCGGAAAATTCATTTGACTTTATTTTTATCCATTTTTAGAATTAATTTTTCTAAATTTGGATGGAAAATAGAAAAATGGTAACAAGAATCCTTGAAAAACCCCTACAAAATCCCAAGAGTTTTTTTCTTTTGGGGCCCCGTGGAACGGGGAAAACATATTGGCTCAAACAAAAGTTAAAAGATGTTGTTTATGTCGATTTGTTGGATATGGAAACGTATCGGCTTTTAATTGCTGATCCGCATCGTTTACTAGAATTTATTCCTAAAAATTATACTGATTGGATTGTTATAGATGAGATCCAACGAATTCCTGAATTATTAAATGAAGTGCATCGTTTGATCGAAAGTGAAAAACAACTGTTCATATTAACGGGGTCCAGTGCGCGCAATTTACGAAAAAAAGGAGTGAATTTACTGGCAGGACGCGCATTGATTTATCATATGCACCCATTAATAGTACAGGAAATTGGAGATTCTTTTGATTTAAAACGAGTTTTATCTTGGGGGCTTTTGCCTGCCACCTTGTCTGAGCCTGATCCTAAAGCGTATTTAAAATCTTATGTAACCGCATACTTACGCGAAGAAGTGATGCAAGAAAGTTTGACGCGCAATCTGTCGACCTTTACCCGATTCTTAGAAACAGCAAGCTTTTCCCAAGGACAAGTACTTAATATGTCAACCATAGCAAGAGAAGTCGGGACGAGTGCAAAAAATATCAGTAATTATTTTGATATCTTAAATGATTTATTGATTGGATTTCGGCTACCTATTTTTACAAAACGGGCAAAACGACAAACAGTTCAGCATCCAAAGTTTTATTATTTTGATGTCGGCGTTTACCAAACACTTCGGCCAAAAGGATATTTAGATAGTCAACCAGAAATTGATGGGGCAGGTTTTGAGACATTGTTTTTACAATCACTTCGCGCCATTAATGATTACTACGATTTAGAATATCAGCTTTATTATTGGCGAACGACTGCCGGGATAGAAGTCAATTTTATTATTCATGGGCCAAAAGGATTATTTGCCTTTGAGATAAAACAATCCAAGTCTGTTACACGACATGATGCTAAAAGCCTTTTCTCGTTTCAAAAAGATTATCCAGAAGCCAAATTATACCTGATTTACGGAGGGGAAAGGCGATATTACTATGGAAATGTGATCGTTCTTCCCATAAGAGACGCGCTTTTCGAATTACCGAAAATAATAGGAGGCATAACCATCTGATTTTTAAATGAATGCCAATATAAAAACGAGAAATGCGATCTCGTTTTGATGTAACCTTTGGTGTCAGACACCAAAAGTTGCATCTCCAGACAAAATCGCCATCCATCCGATTACCACAATGAGCGACAGTGTCTGCTTCTAAAAACCCAGGTTCATTATCATCCCAATGATGAAGTTTAATCGGTATTTGATTTTTTAATAAACTGCCTGGTTTTGTCCCACAGAGCCGTTTTCGTTTAACCCTTACCTTAATCTTTCTCAAGTGGCGATCAATAGTGGCATAACTCATGGTGAGTAATGGGTTTCGAATGTCGGGTTCTAATGCGCCATATTCTTTCTCGTAATAAAGTAACCATTCAGGCATCGCAGCATGAAGTCGTTTCGAACACATTTGGTCTGTAGCTAGCCAAATATTTTTTAAAATCGGCAATAATTTTTGATCATCATAAATAGGTTGTGGTCCTCGATGTTTTTTCTTTTTTCGATGATCGCGATTTAATTTCCGTATTAATGATTTTCGATGAATTCCTGTTAAATCCACAATTTCATTTAAAATTTGATTCCTTTTTTCAACTGAAGCAAGTCGATATTTTGCTCGCAATCTGGGAAAATTTAATAATTTTTCGAGTTGTTTTCTCATTTTGGTTACCTCTAAATAATGATTTTTGGGGTAACCTTAATTATGAGTCAACGACTACTTTTTTCCATCATCCCTTACTCTGCATGGGTAACCTAAATTGTGAGTCAATTCGGACCTGTTCCTTAGAGCGATCTTTTATCTTCGTTGACGAAAAAATGTGCTATACTATAAAAATAATAATTTTTAAATAAGAGGATTATATGATGTTCACTAGTGAAGCGATCCGAATAAGAGAAGCAAAGAACAGGATTTTAGCGGAAATTCCTTTGTTTGAGGGGAGCGAACAAAATTTGCAAAAAACCTATGCCCTATTATTGAGAAGATTAGGCATCAAATATTTACGTTTTGGGCAAGGCTTATTGGCAAGAAATTTTAGGGGTGAGTACCTGCCGAAAAATGTGAATGAATCATGGGATGAATTTTTAAGAAGGCAGGCACGTAACAGAGCATGGGGAACGTATATTGAAGGGGCGGCTTTAGCGGAAATGCTTGGTTTTAATTTCGTGGTTACTTACGTTGATCCCGCAAGAAAGAAACACACGATGGTCATTCGTAGAGATGAGAACCCAGAAGCCAAAACAATACATTTAATGAATGACAGTAATGTTCATTGGTCCGTTGAAGGTTCAAACACAATAGGAGATGGTAATTGTCTTTATAATGCTTTCGCCCAGGAATTAAAGCGTATTTATCCTTCACCCGCTCAAAAGAGCGCTGCAACCATAGAAAGGGCGCGTCAGCAGGAAATCAGACGAGGGGAAACAGTGAGAGGGGAAGAAAAACCTTTAACAACGGAGCGATTAACCCTTGCTGAGGAAAAAATAAAAGAGAGCCAAAAAGAGATAGAAAGGCTAATCATGGCAGCTAAAAGGCCGAGTGAATTAGAAGAAGAATTGAATGCAGAACAAGAACGTATCAAAAAACTGCCAGCAGAAGAACAGGAACAAATTGCAGAAGATTATCGTTTAGCTCTGCGGCTTGCTGCGGAAGAAATGGGCGTTGAAGAATATCAAAAAATATGTTCGCCAACTGAGGAGGCCATGAATAGGGAAACAAAAATGATGCCCACCCCTAAGCCAAAGGGAATTCGAGCCTACTAAGGCTAAGGGCAATGCAACTTTTGGTGTCAGACACCGAAAGTTGCATCATATTATCGATAAAAATCTTTTAGGTCGGGTTCGTATTTTAAGTCAAGGAGTTCGTTTTCGATCATCCAAGTGTCATTGTAGGCGTGTGACAGATAACTTTCACCGCCGTCTCCAATAATTAACACCATGTTTTTGTTTTGAGCGGGCCCCTCGAAATTTTTGATATATTTCATGGCGTAATAAAGCAACATTCCTCCGGAATCCCCGAATAGTAATCCTTTATTTTTGGCAAAAAAGCGCATGGTGTTGAAAGCCTCAGCGTCAGAAACGGTGTCGTGCTGATCGAAAACCGAGTGATCAATGTTTTTGGGCAGTTTCGCCCCTGGGGGATAGCCGGGACCCGAAATGTGATAACCGTGTCCGCGAGGGGAGAAATGAGCAGACCCGGTAGGTTCTAAAGCAATCACGGTGGTTTCGGGACGTTTTTCTTTTAAATAACGGGCGGTCCCAGATAGTGAACTCCCGGTTCCTATAGTCCCCACCAAATAGTCAATTTGATCAAGTTGCTCACAAAGTTCCGGGCCCAGGGTATGGTAATAAGCGAGTGGATTGTTGGCATTGTCGTATTGATCCAAATTGATGGCATTGGGAAGTTCTTTGGCTAACCGTTTGGCTACTTCTCGACGAATGTCCACTAAATGTCCGCCTTCTTTGTCTTCTTCATCGGTACAAAAGTGCAATTGTCCACCGTAAGTTCGGATCGAGTTCAGCTTGTCGGAAGGCGCGTGTTTATCCACAACCGCGATAAATTTGTATCCTCGAGAAGCCGCAAGCATTGCCAAAGCTTTTGCCGTATTTCCAGAAGAGGATTCAATCAGGGTCATGCCAGGTTTCAAATCGCCCTTTTTTTCTGCTGCCAAAATCAATCCCCAAGCTGTTCGATCTTTAAAACTTCCACTCGGGTTAAAATTTTCTAATTTTAAATAGACGTTCCAATTTTGGTTGGCAACTTTAAGTTTTAAAAGAGGGGTGTTCCCAATTAAATCAGCGAGATTTGTAACTATTTTCATTTTATTCTCCTCTCAAAATCGTTGGCGGACCGTTTCGAAAAGACAAACGCCAGCAGCAACGGAAACGTTTAAACTAGAAACTGTTCCTTGCATAGGAATTTTAACCAGAAAATCACAATGTTCTTTGGTTAACCGACGGAGCCCTTTTCCTTCTGCGCCCAGAACTATTGCGATGGGACCTTTAAGTTCGGTTTCAAAAATAGTTTGATCCGCTCGTTCATCAGCACCGACGATCCAAATGCCGCAATCTTTTAGTTTTCGAATGGTTCGAGCCAAATTGGTGACTTGAATTAAGGGTACGGTTTCAGCAGCGCCAGATGCCACTTTTCGCACGACGGGGGTTAATCCTGTCGCTTGATCTTTGGGAACGATAACAGCTTGAATGCCGGCAGCATCGGCTGTTCGTAAGCAAGCGCCTAAATTGTGGGGATCTTGTACGCCGTCCAGTATTAATAAAAATGCAGGGGGTTTAAGCGTATCGAGAAATGCATCGAGATCGTTTTCTGTTCTTAATTTTTTCTCTAAAGTTTTAGCAATAATATTTTGGTGTTTTATATTTCCCACCTGGTTTTGTAATGTTTCTTTTGAAACAAACTGTATCGGAATGTGATTTTTTTCTGCGAGTTGAATAATTTGCTGAATGCGTTGATCTTTTCGCTGTTCAGAGATAAAAATTTCAATCACATTTTTAGGCTGTTTTTGCAGCGCGGTTTGAATGGTGTGAATTCCGTAAATATAAGTAAACATAGAGTTTTTTCTATAAAAAACGATTTTTGACTTATTCTTTTTCTTTTCCTGAGAATAGCGTCAAAAATAGGGTTTGATAATTTGTTCCTATTTTCACAAAACGTAAAACGCGGTTTGACCCCTTTGGTGCGACAGCGTGAATATTCAATTTCTCAGTCGATCAAAACGTAAAACGCGGTTTGACCCCATTTCTTGCAAAACGAGTTAAGTCTTTTTTAATTGCTCGCGCTAATCTTTTTTTAGCGTTATGTTTTTTCATGGCATCAAGATCGATAATATATACGTTGTCGTTGGAAATTATAAAATTTGTCGCTTTGGTATCTCCATGAGTGATGCGGAGTTTGTGAAGGTCTGTGATGCATTGTTTTACTTTTTCTGCTTGTTTTGTGAGTAAAAGTTCCGAAAAATTGGTTCCTTCAATATATTCCATCAAAAAGTAAGATTCACGTTTGAAAATCCAAAAGCGTTTTTCAATCATGGCAATAGGTTTGGGTGTCAGAAAGCCATGGAATAATAAACGGTGCGCATTTTCCCAACTTTTTTGAGCCCGGCTTTTTTGAAAAGCGCGTTTTAATCCATGCCAAAATCCTTTGATATTATAACGTTTCATAACAAAATATTGATCCCCTATATGATATTTTGTGACAGTAGAAGTATCTCCATCTTTCAAAAGGTTTGGTTGATTGGAAAAATGGTTATGTCGAGCAGTAAAAAGCTTGAAAATTTCATTAAAAGAGGACTCGAATGCTTTGTTGTAAAACATGAAATAATGGCCATTTTTTTTCTTGAGATATTGTTCTTGTTTTTCTTTTGATTTTTCTTTTTGATAAAGTTTTTCGCCTTTTTTTTGAACGTTTTTCCAAAATTTTGTTTCTTGATTTAAAATATCGCGTAATGTTTTGCCTCGATAGGTTTTCATAAATCGGAACAAATCTTTTTGAGTTAAAAGTCCTCCATCTTTACTTGAAAAATAAAGCCCTGCTAAATCTTTAATCTTCCAGCGACTCGGCGTTTTTTTTCGGATTTGAGCTCGATGTAAGTCAAGCACATAAATGTTGGGTTTTTTATCAGGGAGATTGGTGTGTACTGATTCATCAACACGAAAGTGAACCAGGTAACAATCGCGATGATTCATGCCACTTTCATGCATCAGTTTCATGATGGTAGCTATTTTTTGAATTAACCATAATTTTAGTCTAAATTCCGGCGGTTTTTTTTGCCATTTTTGAACTAAATCGTGTAATGTTTGTGTGTGTTCTATACCGATGGTCATTATAAACGATTGAATGGACGCCGGGTTCCAGCCCTTCTTACCAAAACCAACAATTTCAGGAGCATTAATATGGAGCGATTGCAGATGATGGATGGCGCGGTATTCATTTTCTGCACTAATAACTGGCAAACGTAAACGTATGAGTGATTCGAAAATCGCTTTCCATCCCGTTCCAAAATGTTTTTTAATGAAGTAAGCTTTTTTTTGAATAAAAAATTTTAAGGTCTCTCGCCGTTCGACTTTACGATATATTTCACCTTGAATGGACATGATTCGATAAAATAATTCGATATCAGTGAGTGACTGATTTTTTGTAAAATATTTTCGTATGTCGTTGACGAGTTTTAATATCATCATATTTATATTTTAAATCAGTTTTCTCAATATGACTGTTTGATCACCACGGTTGTTATGAAATGTTTTTAGCAATAATAATTTTGAATTTTTTATTAAGTTTTCAAAAATAGTTTTTTGTTGCCGATCAATTTTAAAAGCTAGATATTGGCATTGATCTAAATCTTTCTGATAAAACTTTGCTAAATCTTGCTCATCTTTAATCGTATAATTTTGAGTATTTTTGATTTCGGCATAAAAACTCAGTTGTTTATCATTACTGCATAAGATTATATTTTTACCCTTAAAATTTTGGTTTATCCAAGTGCTGGCATCAAGAATATAGGTTTTGGATGTTCCAAAATAAACAACACTTTCAATACTAGCGTAGACGATGCCAATTAAGACCAAGGGGAATATCCATTTTTTTGCGGTAAAAAATTTTTTAGTTGATTTCCAATAAAGATAAATGCTTTCCAAGCTAAAAGGAATCATCAAAAATAACAATAAGCATAATAGAAAGAGATAACGGACGTTAATGAAGAAATTTTGGCTGAGGAAAATAAGCGTAACGAAGATATTTATTAAAATCGCCCAAAACCAAGTCGCTTTGGCGGCAAAATCCCCTGAGAAAAGTTTTTTTACAAAGCCGTATAGAATCAATAAGGCATAAGGGAGGCTTAGCATATCAATAATTTGTTTGATATAAATAGCCAATAGCCCCCCAATAATAAAAATAAACTTATCTTGAATGGCATAAATAGAAAGAATTTGTTCTTTAATGATAATAGCTTTGGACTGTAATACCTGCCACGAGATAATAAAACCATATAAAGTTTGTTGAATAACCTCTGGAATTCGCCCGAAGTGGCTTAACCAAGATATGGTATGAGAATAAGAATAATAAGTAATGAATAGCATTAGGAACAACAGGATGAAATGGACGGTATAAGATTTTGCTAAAAGAATAGTACGACGAAGAAATTTTATAGCGGGGTAAAAGAGTAAAATTAAGGGGAGAAAATAAAAAAAAGCAAATCCTTCTATGCGAAATAAACTCGCTAAGATTATTGATACAGCCCACCCGATGGCGTATCGCCATTGAAGGGTGCGCGCATACTTTATAAAAAGAAATATTCCTAATAATGCAAAAACGATATAGCCATGATCACGAACCACATCAATTTTTAACCGGTTCAATAGCGGATAAAATGAAATAATCAAGGCCCCTATCCATTGTATTCGACGGGAAGCACCCAATGTTCTAGTTAATAGAATGAAAATAAAAACGGTACATGTATCTAAGATAAAATTAAGTAAATAAGCCGCATGTAACACGGATAAGCTGGTTACTTTAGCGGTTACTCCAATTAAAATAGAATAAAATGGCCAGGGATAAGCAAGCAACGCTGCTTTAATACCATTTTGTAGATAAGCAGAGGCAGTATTAAGATAGAGAATGCCGTCTAGATTAATAGGTTGACGAAATGATATTCGAATGATAGTCAACAGAGTGCTTAGGATGAATGCGACAAGAAATATGTCCGCAGGTGCACGGCAAATCGTGTTTTTATAAATCGATTTTATTTTCATGAACTTTTATACATAAATCATGCTATGCTAAAAAAATGAAATTAGCTTTTTGTTTATTTAAGTATTTTCCTCATGGGGGATTACAGCATAATTTTATACGTATTGTGCTAGCTTGCCAACAACGCAGTCACGATGTTCATGTGTATGCTCAAATTTGGGAAGGGGAAAAACCTCAACATATACCGGTGAATATTGTCCCTTGTAAAGGGTTGACGAATCATAAGCGCGCTTTAAATTTTGCGAAAAATCTCAATCGAATACTAAAAGAACAACACTATGATTGTGTGATCGGTTTTAACAAAATGCCCGGATTGGATGTTTATTTTGCTTCAGATATTTGTTACAAAGAAAGAGCATTAGAAACCCGTGGTATTTGGTACTCGTTGACTTCTCGGTACAAAACTTATGTTGCTCTGGAAGAAAGCGTTTTCGCAAAAGAAGCCGAGACTCAAATCTTGCTGCTTTGTGAAAAGCAGAAAATTCCTTTTATTCAGTATTATCAGACTCCCGAAACAAGGTTTCATCTGTTACCATCTAATATCAATCGAGAGCGTATTGCTCCTCAAAATACTTCTTTGGTTCGGCAAAAGCTTCGTCAATCTTGTGGGATAAAACCTGATCAAAAAATAGTATTAATGGTGGGGTCGGCTTTTAAAACTAAAGGCATTGATCGCGCGATTCGAGCTTTGGCATCATTACCTGACGCATTAAGAAATAAGAGTGTTTTATGGATTGTGGGGAGGGGAAAGGAAAAACCTTACTTAAAACTAGCCAAAACGTTAAATGTACCCGATCAAGTTGTTTTTAAAGGTGCAAGCAATCGTATTTCGGAATTTTATGCTGTAGCTGATTTATTCATTCATCCGGCGTATAAAGAAAATACAGGTAATGTTTTATTGGAAGCTATGTTATCTGGATTACCTATTCTCACAACCGCAACGTGTGGATTTGCTCATCATATAGAAAAGGCACAAGCCGGTATCGTTTTACCATTGCCATTTGATCAAATAGCTTTTAATCAAGCATTGGAAACGATGCTAATTTCTGAAAAAAATGAAATTTGGAGAGAGCATGCGTTAAGTTATACAAGAGAAATGAAATTTTGCGATAACACGGAACAGATTGTGGATATTATTTTGTCTGGGGTTAATTGAGTCATACAAACTGCGTTTTCATGGTATTTTTTTTCATAATAACATTTTTCTTTATCACAATAGGTACAGGGAAAATTAGGTGTTAAGTGGATGACTTTTTCCCCGACCGCTCCTGTTCTCCCTGGGCTAGACGGGCCATATAAAACGATCGTTGGGATATTTAAAGCAGCAGCGATATGAGATAGCCCTGTATCAACGCCAACAACACCCCAGGATTGTTCCATGATCGCTTTTATTTCATCGAGAGACATTTTAGGTAATATGTGAACTTTTGGGCAGGCTTCAGAAATTTTTTTAACTCGTTCTAACTCAACCTCGTTATACCACGGCAATTTAACAGTGAATCCTTTTTGACTAGCTAATTTTGCTAAAGCAATCCAGTGATTATCTGGCCAATGTTTTGATGGCCATGTTGTTCCATGTACAAACAAAATAGTTTTAGATTTTTTGTTTTGAATCGATTTTTTTTGACTGATGCCAAAATCAGGCTTTGTGTCGGGCATTTCATATCCGAGTGCTTTTGCAAAAACACTTCGCATGCGAAATACAGCTTGTTCGGAAAGATCTACCGTGACTTTTTTTTGATAGGCAAAACGAGCGAGTGGCTCTGTGAGCGATTTTTTATCTAAGCCCACTCGAAAACCATGTGCGAGTCGGGTAATGACGGCACTTTTAATCAAACCCTGCGCATCAATAATCATATCATAGGATTCTGTTCGTAAATTTTTTAAAAAACGGTAGATGCTGCCATCCAATAAATAACGAAGCGGATTTTTCCGCCATTTTCTTAGCGCGACGGGAATGACTCGATTGACAAATGGATGCCAAGTAGGAATGGGAGCAAAAGATTCCTCAACCACCCAGTCAAACTGAATGTGAGGAATGGCTTGTTTTGCATCCGTGAGCGCGGGCAGGGTATGAACAATATCGCCCAAAGATGAAGTTTTAATAATCAGTATTTTCATAGCGCAGGTTTTACCATTTCGGAGCTGTTGAAATCTGCCCATTTGTCATCCTGAACTTGATTCAGGATCCAGTAAAATCAAAGACTTATAGTCTTTGATTTTTTAAAAAAGTTCAG
>JAFGHQ010000040.1 GCA_016930035.1 Gammaproteobacteria bacterium
ATCAAGACGTTACTTGATTAAGCAGTGAATAGTTACATTTTATGATATATTACTTTTATGCCTGATTTGAAATTTATAAGAAACTTTTCCATTATTGCCCATATCGACCACGGAAAATCCACACTCGCAGATCGTCTTATTGAACGATGCGGTGGTTTATCCGATCGAGAAATGGCAGCCCAAGTTCTAGATTCCATGGATTTAGAACGCGAGCGCGGAATCACTATCAAAGCGCACAGTGTTACACTCAAATACCAAGCCAAAAACGGTCAAACCTATCAACTCAATTTTATTGATACGCCGGGGCATGTGGATTTTGCCTACGAAGTTTCTCGTTCCTTAGGAGCCTGTGAGGGAGCTTTATTGGTCGTGGATGCTGCCCAAGGTGTTGAAGCTCAAACGGTTGCTGTTTGTTACATGGCTATAGAGCAAGGCCTTGTTGTGGTCCCTGTTTTAAACAAAATGGATTTGCCTCAAGCAGAACCGGAGCGCGTTATTCAAGAAATCGAAAACATCATCGGTATTGAAGCCCACGATGCATTACGCATCAGTGCAAAGACCGGAGAAGGCATTGAAGATTTATTAGAAACATTAATTGCTAAAATACCCGCTCCTGCAGGCGCAGAAAATACGCCACTTAAAGCGCTGATTATCGATTCATGGTTTGACAATTATTTGGGCGTGGTGTCTTTAGTGCGAATTAAGGAAGGTTTTCTTCGCGTTCGGGATAAAATTATGGTGATGTCCTCAGGAAAAATTTATCAAGTAGATAAATTAGGCGTTTTTACACCAAAATCAAAAGAAGTGGAACAATTATCCGTTGGCGAGGTAGGTTTTGTGGTGGCGGGCATTAAAGATATTCATGGAGCTCCTGTTGGTGACACGTTGACGGATGCTTATAAACCTGCGGGAAAACCCTTGCCAGGGTTTCAAAAAGTAAAACCTCAAGTTTTTGCCGGGCTTTATCCTATTGATTCGGAAGATTACGAAACTTTCCGAGAAGCATTGGAAAAATTAAGTCTCAATGATGCAGCTTTGGTTTACGAACCCGAAACATCAAGTGCGCTGGGTTTTGGTTTTCGTTGTGGATTTTTGGGTATGCTACACATGGAAATTGTACAAGAACGCCTAGAACGCGAATATCATCTCAATTTAATTACAACCGCCCCAACTGTTATTTTTGAAATCTTGACCACAAAAGATGAAATATTACATATTGACAATCCAGCAAAATTGCCGCCCCCTAATTATATTGATGAAATACGAGAACCGATAGTGTTGGCTAACATGTTAACCCCACAAGAACACGTGGGAAATATTATGAAACTTTGCTTGGAAAAGCGTGGCAGGCAAGTCAAAATGCTTTACCATGGAAATCAGGTTTCCTTGACTTACAAATTACCGATGAATGAGGTAGTATTAGATTTCTACGATCGATTAAAATCCATTAGCCGTGGTTATGCTTCATTAGATTATGCTTTCGATTCATTTGAACAAGCGGATTTGGTTAAATTGGATATCTTAATTAATGGTGAAAAAGTAGACGCTCTATCCTCCATCGTTCATAAAGAAAAAGCTTTTTATCGCGGTCAAGATTTGACGAAACGTCTCAAGGATATCATTCCGCGCCAGATGTTTGAGGTGGCAATTCAAGCAGCCATTGGTAATCAAATCATTGCGCGTACAACCGTCAAAGCCCTACGAAAAAATGTGACAGCAAAATGTTACGGGGGCGACGTAACGCGCAAACGTAAATTATTAGAAAAACAAAAAGCGGGGAAAAAACGTATGAAACGCGTAGGCAAAGTTAATCTGCCTCAAGAAGCATTTTTAGCCATTTTAAAAGTGTAGAGAACAATTAAAAATAAAAAACTAAGAATGCTGAAGTCGCTTGCACGACAACCATTTTTGTAGGATGGGTTAAGTGATAGCACAACCCGACAATTAGGCTCATTAAAAATTAAGCATAAAGGTATGTTTATGAACATCGATTTTCCATTAATTTTAGTAATTTTAACTTTTTTAAGCGGATTGATTGCATTAATTGATCTGTTATTTTTTGCAAAACCTCGAAAAAAAACACAACGCAAAATTCCAATTATTTTTGAATATTCACGATCTTTTTTCCCGGTATTTTTATTTGTTTTGGTTATTCGATCTTTTGTCATTCAACCTTTTAGAGTCCCAACAGGGTCTTTAGAACCGACTGTCTTACCAGGCGATTTTCTTTTAGTAAATCAGTTTATTTATGGGCTACGTCTTCCTGTTTTAAATACTAAAATTTTAAATATAAGCGAGCCTAAACGAGGCGATATTGTCGTATTTCGTTTTCCTGCAAAACCTAGTGTCAATTATGTCAAACGAGTGATCGGGTTACCCGGCGATCATATTATTTATAAAAATAAAAAACTTACCATAAATGGGAAAATAGTCCCGCAAAAATTCATCAAAAATGGGTTTGATTTTGAACCCCCGCATGAATATATTCCTGTAAAAATTGAACAAGAAAATTTGGAAGAGAAAAAATATCATATACAAATTCGTCCCAAAAATGGCGAAGATGCAAACTATGATTTTGTGGTGCCTGATGATGCTTATTTTATGATGGGAGATAATCGTGATAATAGCGGGGATAGTCGGTACTGGGGATTTGTTCCGGAAAAAGACTTGGTAGGCAAAGCATTTATGATTTGGATGAGTTGGGGTGGCTTTCAAGATTGGATAAGGTGGCACCGAATTGGTAATAGATTGTAAGGACCAAAAACCATGACAAAAAATCTCGACGATTTAATGTCTGCTTTAGGATATCAATTTAAAAATACTGAATTACTTGAGCAGGCATTAAAACATCGAAGTTACAGTAAAAATAATAATGAACGCTTAGAATTTTTAGGTGATTCTGTCGTTAATTTTATTGTGGCTTCTGAACTTTTTCATCATTTTCCAAAAGCTAAAGAAGGCCAACTCAGTCGGCTACGTTCTAATCTCGTTAAGACAGAACCTTTAGCAAATTTAGCAAAAACGTTTAACGTGAATGAATTTTTACGTTTAGGCAAAGGGGAAGAAAAAAGTGGGGGGGCAGAACGCTCGTCTATTTTAGAAGATGCCATGGAGGCAATTATTGGAGCAATTTACTTAGATTCGAATATGAAAACGTGTTATTCACACGTTGCCCGATGGTATCGAGCCATTATCGACCAACTTTCTTTAGAAGAAGTTTATAAAGATCCCAAATCATTACTTCAAGAATATCTACAATCCAAACAAATGCCTTTGCCTGAATATCGTTTATCAGAAACCAGAGGACAAGAACATAATCAAATTTTTGTGATCGAGTGCAGAGTGCTGCCCTTAAAACAAGGAATGACAGGTGAGGGAACAAGTCGCAGGCGTGCTGAGCAAAAAGCCGCCGAAAAGGTATTAAAAGCATTGGGCGAGGCAGCTAATTAATTGATGAATGGGCAAACAATGAAGGCGGCTATCTATTTTTAAAAAACCCCGGGTAATTCATTGTTAAATTAAAAATTATTTATAAAATTTAAAATTTAGAATCTAACATTTAAAATAAAAACTATAAGTTATTGTTTTTTAATTTACATGATGCTTTTTATCCGAAATTCACGTGAATATATTGTATGAAGAAAAAAACTTACTGTGGGTATGTTGCCATCATTGGCAAACCAAATGTCGGTAAATCAACGTTGTTAAATCGACTAATTGGCCGAAAAATTAGTATTACTTCTAAAAAGCCACAAACAACGCGCTATCAAATTTTGGGTATTAAAACTCAACATAACAAACAAATTATTTTTGTAGACACCCCAGGTATTCATCCCACACAAAAAAGACAATTAGATCGCCTCATGAATCGGGCTGCAACAAGCATTATAGCGGATGTCGATTTAATTATTTTTATGGTCGATGCAAAATTTTGGTCAGCAGAAGACGAATTTATACTTAGCTTAATTCAAAAAAATCGAGATATTAAAAAACCCGTTATTTTGGTTTTAAATAAAGTAGATTTGGTGAAAAACAAAAAACAATTATTACCCAAAATAAAAATGTTATCTGAAAAACAAAATTTCGTAGCTATTATTCCGCTCTCGCTTAAAAAAGAAGTCAACATTGATGCGCTAGAAAAAATCATTGATCAAAATATTCCTGCTGGAAATTTTTTGTTTCCAAAAGAACAATTTACGGATCGCGATGATCGATTTTTAACAGCTGAAATTATTCGTGAGAAAATTATGCGCGTAACCGGTCAGGAAGTTCCTTACGATATTGCTGTCATTATTGAATCTTTTCGATATGAAGAAAATTTATTAAAAATTGATGCCGTTATTTGGGTTTCAAAACCAGGTCAGAAAAAAATCATGATCGGAACTAAAGGTGAAAAACTAAAAGAAATCGGCACACAGGCACGCCTTGATTTGGAAAAATTATTTAATACTAAAGTATTCTTAAGCCTATGGGTAAAAATCAAAACAAAATGGTCGGATGATTCAAGGTTACTTACCGAATTAGGCTTTTAAAAATAGAGCTATTGTGGGGAACCATATTTTACAAAGAGCATTTGTTTTACATCGTCGCGCTTACAGCGAAACAAGTTTTTTAGTCGAGTTATTAACTGAGCAATCAGGGCGGGTTTGCGTTATCGCAAAGGGGGCAAGAGGCCCTAAATCTCCTTTTCGCTACCTACTTGAGCCTTTTATACTTTTAACTGTTTCATTTCGCGGAAAAGGGGAATTGCCCATTTTACAAATGGCGGAATCTTTAGGAAAAACTTTTTATCTTCAAGACATCAAATTATTTAGCGGATTATATGTTAATGAATTATTAATATACCTCTTGCATCGTCATGATGCCAACCCTGAAATCTTTTCTCATTATTTAAAATTACTCGAGCGGTTTCAAAGCATATTTTCAAACGATCAACGAACGATAGAAATAGCGCTTAGAATATTCGAAAAATCATTACTACATGAATTGGGTTATGGGGTACAGTTTGAAAAAGAAGCTCGCTCGGACCAGTTTATTCAACCGCATCACTATTACCATTTTAGACCTGGCGAAGGTTTTAAAAGCTCAATGCCCGGCAACGGTTTTTTGGGAGAGCATTTACTTGCCATTGCACGAAATGACTATGCATCAGACGCAGTGTTAAAAGATTCGAAACGGTTAATGCGAATGATGTTTGAATTCTTGCTAGGGGAGCGAACTATTGAAAGCAGAAAGCTTTTTAGTTCAGTGGCATCGCAGGAGAAGCATATATAGTATTTCCAATTAACATTGAGACAAGCGGTTTTCATCCAGAGGGAACACCGCCATCGCTGTCATTCCGAATCCCACTTCCATGTTGTCATTCCGAAGGAGCGTTAGCGACCGAGAAATCTCAAAGGCGAGATTCTTCGTCGACGCACAGCGCCTCATCTGAATGACGGCCTGGTGACAATTATTGGTCCAAATATTAATTGGAAATACTATATGCGCCCCTTACTATTGTGCATCTTTAAATTCCTCATAGGCTAAAGGAATTTTATTCATTTCCTCCATTAATTGTTCAGAATATTTTTGCACCATTTTTTCATCTTTTTCATTAGCGGAATTTTCTAATTGACGCGCTGCTTTTTCTAAAGACATTGTGCCACAATAACGTGACCCCCCAGAAATTTTATGCGCCATTTTCGACAATTCTATATAATTTTTTTCTTTCAGAAACTTCGTTAAATTGGGTTTATATTCTTCATTAATCGACCGAATTAATAATTCAATCATTTGTTTGACTATATTGATATCATTGCGCATAAATTTGAGCGCATGTTTCCAATCGATGATATGAGTTGATAATTTTTTCATGATGATTTCCTATCAATTTCAATTATTCTTCTTCAGTTACTCTTCTGGACATCTATGCCAAATGACAGGTGCGGCATAATCAATCTGAGCATCAAAAATTACTGGCTCTGTTGCACTCCAAGAGGGATTAAGACAAAGAAGATTGTATCGGCCTTTTTTATTGCTTTCAAAGAGGCGTCTAAAGTATATTTTATTGTCTTTTGTTTTAACGATACAATCTTTACCCAAAGCTGTTTTTATTTGTTTATCGTATTTACAACGGCCGCCCACGTAATCACCGGGCGAATACCAGGGAGCCATTTCTTCATTGATGACCTGGAAAATAACCGAATTAGGCGCTATTTTTTTAAAGTAATCGGCTTCTTGTAGCAGCAATTGATGATCGCTCGCTTGAGCATACTCGTAAGTAGGTGAAATTTCCTGAAGTGATTGATCAAGATGCGAAAATAACTGAGGCATGGGTCCTAATCCCTCGGCAATCCACGATTCCGACACCAAAATGCCTTCGTTACGATAAATTTTTAAACATTTATTAACAGCTTTCTGCGTCAGCTTGGTTTTTTTGTATTCCCAAACTTTGAGCGTATCTTTAGGGATTTTATATTTTTTTTCGATGTAAGCACGACTTCGGCCAATGAGTTTGTCACGGAGATATCGTAAACGTTTGCCGGGGGTTGTTAGCCGAGATGTGTTTGATTCCAATTCAATATATTTAGCCACTGTTTTCGCCATGAAGTTATACAGTGAAGAATGCGACCTCTATGCCGATTCTCAAATTCACTATAAAGATGTCGTACGCAACATCTTCATTAAAATGTGGGGAAGTTTACTGAGAAATTTTATATTACTCAAGTAGTTCTTTTTTACTGTGCCTTTATCGAAAATATGTTAGAATTTTAGTCATCAAAGCAATCAGAAAATGGATTCTACAGAGGAACTTATGCTATTTGATTCTTTAAAACGTCAATTTGTTGATAAAGGATTAGTGGGACTCAATATCGCTTCTAAGCAAGTCAATTTCGCTTATATTTCAACCATCAATTCCAAACTAACAATCGAGGCCGTAGACAATTGCTCTTACGATGACCTAATCACTTTAAAAACTTGTCTATCCCAGTTTACCTCAAAATACCATTTAGAAAACAGTTATTGCAATTGGGTTTTATCACCGAATGATTATCGTTTATTGTTAGTTGACAAACCGAAAGTGCCCTCGTATGAATATCAATCTGCCGTAAAATGGCAGGTCAAAGACATGGTTGATTTTCCTATAGATGACATGGTCACGAATATTTTTTCCCCTGCTATCATTAACAAGTCTTATGAAGAAAAATTATATGTGGTCGTTGCCAGGCAATCTTTTTTAGAAGCATATGCCCAAGTGATCGAACAATCCTCCTTACATTTGGTTTCTATCGACATAACAGAATTAAGCATACTCAACTTATTACAACAAGCCAATTATGATACCCAAGCTGTGATCATTCTAGATGCTTCGAATGAGGAAAGTATTTTAATGATGACAGATCATTCAGGTTCCCTTTATTTCACACGAAGAGTGCCTTACGGACTAAAAGCTTTATCACTCTCTAAAAATATAACCAAATTAACTACAGAAATAGGACGATCTTTTGATTACTGCCAGAATTTACTAAATCAAGAATTACCTTCAAAATTTATTTTTTCTCCCGTTTTTTTAAACCATGAAAAAATAGTTAACCGTTGTATTCAAGCAATGAATTTTCCAGATACAGATACGATGAATATTAAACATTTTTTAAATTCTTCTGTTGAATTAACCCTTGATTTACAATCACATTGTTATACAGCAATAGCAGGAGCATTGAGAGAAAAGCGAGAAAAACCATGAAACAACGGGTTAATTTAATTTCTACCTTATCGCGAAAACCAAAAACACCCTTGACATTGGGTGTCATCATTTGGGTTTGTATAATATGGCTGATCTTATTAAGTCTTGTTTATGGGGTCATATTTTGGAAAGGCTCCCAACAACAAGAACAATTGAACGTTTTAATAAAGGATAAAACGAATCTGCAACAACAGATCCAGAATATTCAACAACAAATTCAACAGGTGGAAGCTTTAACAACTGAATTAAGCCCCCAATCGGAATCAAAAGAATTTTTAGTGCCGCAAGGATTTTCTCAATACTTAACTGCATTAACTCAGGATTTTCCAAAAAATATTTGGTTAACGGAAATAGATATTGACCATATGCAACATAAATTTACTATGATGGGATATGCCAAATCACGATCATTGATTACGCAGCTTTTGCACTTTTTAGGCAAGAAAGAAGCCTTTAAGACTATTCCTTTTCGCGATTTAGGCATGCGACAAGAAAAAGAACAAAATAGATTCTCTTTTATTTTGAGTGCAGATCAACGACATGAATAAAAATTACCAAAAAACACTTTCTCAATTGGAAACGCGTACACGTTTTCTGATACTCATTGTTCTAATAGGCTTAATATTTTTATTATGGTATTTTTTTCCTTTTCGCCATTTAGCGCAACAAAATTTTATGAAATCCAATCAAACCTTAATTGAGAAACAAAAAATCTTAACTGCCCAAATGCAAATTAAATATCTTAACTTAGAGCAAAATAGATTAGAAAATACATTGGAATCCTTAAAAAAAGAAGTTGCTATAAAAAAACTGGGAACAAAATGGGTCAACTTACCTAAAAATGCAATGACCGTTTTAAAACAACTCCTGTTAAAAGAACACCGCCTCACATTATTAAACCTACAAAGCAAACCCACCTCTAAAAACCAATTAGCGTCACTAGGAAATCGGTTTAAACATCTTATTGAGGTTCATTTCGAAGGAGATTATTTTTCCACCTTAAATTATTTAGAGGCCATTGAATCAAAACATTGGTATCTATTCTGGGATCGGTTACATTACAAAGTCACCCAATATCCTAAAGCTGAAGTGATCGTTACTTTATTGGTACCAAGTGCCGAGGATTCTTTAACTCATGAATAAAAAAAGATTTTTTATCAAAGCAATCCAACATGCAAAATGGCTATGTTTTTGTATATTTTTTATGAATTTAATTTATACTCGTTCTGTTTGTGCTGAAAATATACAGGATCCCACACGTCCACCAGGCGTATCGGGTTCATTTTTACAAATTCAAGCACTGATTCTTGCGAAGGGTAAAAAAATTATACTAGTGGATAATCATTATTACTCGGTAGGTGATCGTGTGTCAGGCATGCAAATTGTCCAGATTCACAGAGATTTTGTAACATTGCAAACAAAACAAGGACTTGTTACAGTTCCTATCAGTTTAGATATTAAAAAATCATCCGGCATAAAAAAATAGATGGAGCGCATTTATGATAAAGTTTTTAAAAAGATCACTTACGATTTTTTTGGTCCCAGTGATCTTTCTTTTTACAGCTTGTTCTATTGTTCCCCCTCAAAATAGTGATGTAGCCCACCAAATAGATAGCGCCCTAAGTAATAGTATTCAAACGAATCAAAATGTTAAGCCTAATAATCAAACTAATCTCCCATCTTTTGTAGATACTGCCTTGTCCCCATCACTTGCTATGGATCTTCCAAAACCAAACGCGCAAGAACAACGTTTCGATGTGGTCGTGAATCATGTCCCTGCTGCAAGTTTTTTCACAGGTCTGGTTAAAGGGACCCAATATAGCGTGATGGTCGATCCTAGTGTAACAGGAAATATTACATTAGATCTAAAAGATGTCACTATTGAAGAGGCATTACAAGCAGTACGAGACAGTTATGGATATCAATATGAACGGGAACCTTACGGATATCATATTTTCCCAAGCACATTAGAAACCCGAATTTTTACGGTGAATTATTTAGATATCGATCGTAAAGGTAAATCCGAAACCATCGTAAATTCAGGGCAAATTACAAGAACCATCCAAGGGGAGTCTAGCAATAGGCTTATAACCACGCCCACTACAACAGCTGAAAATATTAGGCCAACGAGTAGCATTGAAACCTCTTCTGATACAAATTTTTGGAAATCATTAAAAGACACACTAACAGCAATTATTGGCGACAAGGATGGTCATTTAGTCGTGATTAATCCTCAGGCTGGGTTGGTGATTGTCAAAGCTTATCCTGATGAATTACACCGCGTTGCTCAATATTTAGATAGTATACAAAATATCATGGAACGCCAGGTTATCCTTGAAGCAAAAGTTTTAGAAGTAGAACTCAATGCACAATATCAAGCAGGTATCGACTGGAGAATTTTAGGTTTAGTACAAACCGGAACAGTCAACAAAGATATTAACGATGAAATATCTCAATTTGCCAACATTTTTAGAATACACGCCAGTGCTGGAAAAAGTTTTTGGGCAGTTATTCAGCTTTTGAATTCACAAGGGCGTGTTAACGTGCTCTCAAGCCCCCGCATAGCAACCACCAACAATCAGAAAGCGATTATTAAAGTAGGAGATGATCACTTTTTTGTGACAAATGTGGAAAGTACAACCACTACGGCGGGGACGGCTTTAGATACGAATCAAAATATTGAGTTAACTCCCTTCTTTTCAGGAATAGCGTTAGATGTGACTCCAGAAGTAGGACAGGACGGTATGGTTACCCTTCATATCCATCCAGTTGTGAGCACGGTTGTTGAAGAGCGTAAGAAATTTAAAGTCAATAATCAAGAACAAGATTTGCCTTTAGCCCAAAGCAGTGTAAGAGAATCCGATAGTGTTGTTCGCGCTCAAAATGGCGAGGTCATTGTGATAGGTGGGTTGATGGAAAATGGAAGCGCTGACTATGAAGCCTCAGTTCCAGGCGCTGATAAGTTACCGGGCATTCGAGATTTGTTTAAATCAACGAATCGCAGCTCTCGAAAATTCGAATTAGTCATTTTATTAAGGCCTATTGTTGTAGAACCAGAGAAAAGTGCTCAAATATGGACACAGCGCATTAATGAAGCGCAAAGAGTTGCTAATGGTACGAGAGGGGATTTTCGATATACCCCAGATTTCAAACCGAAGGAAGAAAGAAAAAATAAATAATTTTGAATTCAAACGGGTGTTGTTACAAAATATACGCATCTGTCATCCTGGCTGGGAAGCCAGGATCCAGTTGACAGGGATGTTAAATTAAGTATTCCTGGATCCTGAATCAAGTTCAGGATGACACATTTTCCCCGTCATCCTGGCTGGGAAGCCAGGATCCAGTTGACAGGGATGTTAAGTTGATTATACCTGGATCCTGAATCAAGTTCAGGATGACGAGGTCTGGATCCTGAATCAAGTTCAGGATGACGAGGATGGGATTTCCAGGGTATTATTTTTTACAAGAAACTGCCTGTTTTGAATAAATTTTGTTGCTTATCCATAATTGACGTTAATACCATGTATCTAAAACATTTTAACTTTGAAGAACAACCATTTGGGCTCACCCCTAATACACAATATTTCTGTAATTTGCCTATCTATCAGGAAGCACTCAATGTTTTACTGGTAAGTCTGCGTTCGGGTGAAGGTTTTGTGAAAATCATCGGAGAAACGGGCACGGGCAAAACCATGTTATGTCGTCATCTGATTAATAATTTAAGTGCCGATTTTGTCACCGCTTATTTACCTAATCCTCAATTATCCCCCTTAGAATTACATAAACATTTAGTGAAAGAGCTCGGTATTTCTTATAAAGAAGATTCCGATCAATATTTGCTTACGGAAGTTTTAACTCAAAAATTATTAGACTTATATGAACACGGAAAACAAGTTATTGTGGTAGTTGACGAAGCTCAAGCAATGTCTGATGAATCTTTAGAGGCGTTGCGCCTATTAAGCAATTTAGAAACCGAAGAATCTAAATTATTGCAGATTGTGTTATTTGGACAACCCGAGTTAAATGAACGACTAGCACAATCCAATTTAAGACAACTCAACCAACGTATTGCTTTTTCATATCAATTGCGGCCTTTGACACGGCAAGAACTCGAAGTTTATCTTTATCACCGTTTAGCGGTAACCGGATACACCAAAGAAGATTTATTTTCGCCTAAGGCAATTCAGCTTATCTATCGAGCCAGTGGCGGAATTCCAAGACTCTCCAATATATTGGCCCACAAAGCGTTGATGGCCGCATATGGCCAAAATCAAAAACAAGTGGATATAAAAGCGGTTCGAACAGCAATTTTAGATACAGAGAGCACAATAAAACGAGGTTGGTTTATTTATATTATTAATATTGCGGTAATTATTTTATTGGCTGCACTAGTAACTGAATTATATTTTGTTTTGATGTAAAAATTTAACCTATCAAACGTAAGGACAGGTCGCGACCTGTCCTTACAGTAAATACGTTGCATAATTTTAAATTGAGCATAAATTTCGCAGCTTGCGAAACTTGTATCGGATTATTTATGTTATGAGCTTAATCAACAAAGTCCTAAAAGATGTGGAAAAAAAACATCGAAAAACTGTAGAAGACAAAAACACAGAAGAAGATGTTTTAACAGGTTTGTCATCGCCTAAAAAAGTACGCCGCCAACGTTCTTGGAACGTCGCTGTTTTATTGCTGGTTCTTATCATTCTTTTAGCGCTTTTAATTTATTCTTATTGGCCCCTCAATATTGAGAAAATTGAAAAAAGTGTGATTCAAGAAATTCCCACTCAATCTATTTTTCAAATGAATAGAGCCGTCCCCGCCGCCCCCTTACCTCAGAAAGAGCAGGAAGAGATTGATCACGAAAAAATGCTGTTGATTAAACCCACGATAGAAACACTTAATGATGTAGCAATCACAACACAAGAGCAACTTAACGTTATCAATTTGCAGTTAAGCCACCCTACTCATTACTACGTGGATCATCAAAATCAAACGCTAAAAATTACGCTCATGAATACACAATTATTAAAACCATTAACGCTCGACACTACGCATACTTTTTTACGAGCTATTCATTTTCAACAATCTCAACAAGACACGATGGTTGTATTAGATTTAATACCTAATACGCAAATTCAAGCTTTGCAATTACAAAACTCAAATCTGCAAATATTGTTGCACAATGCCTCCCCTGTTTTAGAATCGATGATGGCTAAAAAGTCAGTCCCTTTATCTCCACAACAATTAGCTGAACAGCAATATTTTAATGCTATATCGCTATTACAAGAGCGTAAAAAAGATCTGGCTATTATTGCTTTAGGTGATGCTTTACAAAAATATCCAGAAGTAAAAGCCCCAAGAGAATTATTGGCGGCATTACTTATTGAGCGTCGTCAGTTATGGCAAGCAAAACAGATTATATGGGAAGGGTTAAAACAATATCCTGATTATTTACCTTTTATTACATTACAATCTCGCATCTTAATGCAGGAAGGGAATATTTCGGGGGCCATCTCGGTTCTTAAGCAAAAAGCCCCCAGCATCCAAAGAAATCCTAATTTTTATGTTTTAATGGCTTCATTATATCGTCAAAATGGCCAATACTTGGAAGCGGCTCGTATTTACAATAATCTGACAAAAATGGATTCGACTGTAGGTATTTGGTGGCTTGGTTTGGGTATTTCTTTAGAGGCTCTCGATCAAACTAACGCTGCCAGAGAAGCGTATTCACATGCGCTTTCCTGTGAAGATCTTTCTCCTCAAATTCGTGCTTATATTACGCAAAAACTCAGTACATAAATGAATTACTTTAACTTGAAGGCGTTGTTGCATAAATAATACACATCCGTCATTCTGGCTGGGAAGCCAGAATCCAGTTGACAGGGACGTTAAATTTAATATTTCTGGGTCTCCAAGGTAATCTTCATGATGATTTATGCAACAATGCCATTTTAAATTTAAAAAAACATCATGTTTTTTTACTAAAGGTTTTCTATGTTCGATATTTGTATTATTGGCGCAGGTGTTATCGGCAGTGCGATTGCCCGAGAATTAGCTAAATATGACTTATCCCTATGTCTACTTGAAAAAGATCAAGACGTGAGTTCTGGTACGAGTAAAGCCAACAGTGGAATTGTGCATGGAGGTTATGATGCGAAATATGGCACACTGAAAGCAAAGTTTTGTGCAAGAGGGAATCAGCTCTATGATCAACTGGAAAAAGAGTTGCACTTTGGTTTCAGACGCGTAGGTTCTTTCGTTATCGGGTTTGACGATCAAGATCGCAAAACTATCGAGGCGCTTTATGAGAATGGATTAAAAAATAACGCGCGAGGGCTTAAGATCGTTGATGGGGATTTTGTTAAAAAACGAGAACCTTATCTCAGTGATCAAATTCAAGTAGCGTTGTACTGTGAATCCGCAGGTGTTATTTCGCCCTATGAATTTACCATCGCTTTAGCAGAAAATGCCGTAGATAATGGCGTAGAGTTACGTCTTAACACCGAAGTTGTTGGTATTCACAAGCAAGCAGATCATTTCGTCATTAAAACTCATCAAAAACCTATACAATCCAAAGTGGTCATTAATGCCGCCGGACTTTATAGCGACAAAATCGCTAAAATGGTCGGAATTGAGGATTTTGAAATCCAACCCAAACGCGGTGAATATGTTTTGTTCGATAAAACCCAGGGGCATTTAGTCAATAGCATTATTTTTCAAACACCCACCGAAGCAGGTAAAGGCGTTTTAGCTGTTCGTACCTATCATGGCAATCTCATGATCGGCCCAAGTTCTACCTATATCGAAGAAAAAAACAATGTGAATACTACCGCCGAGACGATTAATGAAGTCATTCATGCCGCCAGAAAATCTTTACCTAATTTTGATCTGAAAGAGGTTATCACAACCTTTTCAGGAAACCGTGCATGTTCAACCAAACATGATTTTATTATTGAGGAAAGCAAAAAAATTCCTGGATTTATCAATATCGCCGGTATTGAATCTCCAGGCTTAACAGCCGCCCCTGCAATTGCACAATATGTGGTTGAAATGGTAGCAGCGTCCCACTTAATATCGTTACAGCAAAAATCCCACTTTAATCCTGAGCGACGCCCTTATCATCATGTTTCTGAAATGAATCCAAAAGAATTAAATGAATTAATTCAAAAACATCCGGAATATGGCCGCATCATTTGTCGATGCGAAACCGTCTCCGAAGGAGAAATTAAAGATGCTTTAAGTCGCTCCATACCGATCAATACGTTGGATGCTGTTAAACGACGTACCCGCGCCGGAATGGGGCGATGCCAAGGGGGCTTTTGCACACCTAAAATCCTAGAAATCATTTATAATGAACTCGGAATTCCGGTTGAAAAAATTGAAAAGAAAACAGCGGGATCTTACATTGTGGTTGGAAGAACCAAAAAAGCATTTCACTAAAAACGAAAATCTGATATTGATATGACGAAACAATATGACTTAGTGGTAATAGGTGGTGGGCCAGCAGGTATGGCCGCAGCGCTTTCTGCAAAACAACATGGCGTTGAAAATATTTTAATTCTTGAACGCGATAAAGAACTCGGCGGTATTTTAAATCAATGCATCCATAATGGGTTCGGTGTTCACCACTTTAAAGAAGAATTAACAGGTCCTGAGTATAGCGCTCGTTTTATCACTGAAATTCAAAAAACTTCCATTGAGATCATGTTAGATACCATGGTATTAAAAATTGATAATCATCGGCAAATTCATGCAATTAGCCCAAATCACGGTTATATGGTCCTTAAATCGAAGGCAATTATATTGGCAATGGGTTGCCGTGAGCGCACACGGGGCGCTATTCGTATTTATGGCAGCCGACCATCAGGTATTTACACCGCAGGGACCGCTCAGCGATTGATCAACATTAATGGGTATATGCCGGGAAAAGAAATAGTCATTTTGGGTTCCGGGGACATTGGGCTAGTCATGGCACGGCGCATGACACTAGAAGGTGCTCAAGTAAAAATGGTTCTGGAATTACAGTCACGATCCAATGGCACGTTAAGAAACATAGTACAATGTTTAGAAGATTATCATATTCCGCTATACTTAAATCACACGATTGTTCAAATTCATGGGAAAAATCGCGTAGAGGGGGTCACCATCGCTAAAGTAGATGAAAACTTGGCACCCATTAAAGCTAGTTACCAATATATCCCCTGTGATACCCTCTTACTTTCGGTCGGCTTAATTCCTGAAAATGAAATTTCAAAATCTGCGAGAGTAAAGCTTGATAGTCGAACCAGGGGCCCTTTTGTTGGCGAGCTGCGTCAAACCAATATTCCTGGTATTTTTGCCTGCGGGAATGTGTTACATGTTCATGATGTGGTCGATTTCGTCAGCGAGGAAGCAGCCCTAGCAGGCTACGGTGCTGCTCGTTATATTCGAGGTCAATTTGACACCACTATCACACATCAAACCATTAATGGAGAAGGCGTGACTTATGTCCTTCCTCAGACAATGAATATTTATCATATCGAAGATACATGTAATCTTTATCTGCGCGTTAATAAGCCCTATGGCCGATGTCAGATTGAAGCTTGGATTGGAAATACTTTAATTGCGTCGAAACGAGAAATTCGATGTTTGCCTTCAGAAATGATTAATTTTAAAATAAGAAAAGAAGCTATCGTAGGAAGCTCAGATCTACGCCCAGCACAAGCAATCGATCAACAACCTACTCAAATAATAGTAAAAATTGTAGGGATGGATCGCGACCCATCCTTACCATAAATTAAAAAATAAGTGAATTAGGTAGTAGCGCAATTCAACAATATTTATATCATCCTATACCTTGACATAGAGAAACAATATGACCCAACAAGAAATGATTTGCATTTGTTGCCCTATTGGTTGTAATCTTTCTGTTGAAAAAATCGATGGGGTCATTCGTGTTACAGGCAATAAGTGCCCACGTGGTAAAGCCTACGCCGAACAAGAACTGCTCAATCCAGAAAGAATTGTCACAACTACGGTTAAATTAACAGGAGGGCTATATCCTGTTATTCCTGTCAAGACTGGGCGCCCTATTCCTAAAACAAAAATTTTTGAAGTGATGGACATTTTATCCAACGTTGAAATTACCGTGCCCGTTCATATTGGTGATGTGGTGGTGAAAAATATTTTAGATACAGGCGTAGATGTGGTTATTACTAAAAATGATATGGGGGGGGAATATGAACGCTCATAAAATAGAACAAAAAAAATCGGCATCTGCTTTAGAAGAAGAAATTGATTTTATTAACATAGTAAAAATTTTCATAAAACGCAAAAAACTTTTTTGGGGAAGTTTTTTATTTTTTCTTTGCCTCGGCTTAATATATACATTTTTATTTTATACCCCAAAATATCAATATTCAATTTATTTACAAACTGCTGGATATTACCAACAAACTAATTTTATCCCGTTACAAGATCCTGAAAAATTAGATTATGTTTTACAAAAAATTTATGCTCCTGAATTTGTGGATATTTACAATGCATCACATCCTCAACTTCAAAAGATTTCTATAAGATTAAGTGATAATAATAAAAATTTGATTAAAGTAGATATCATAACAAAAAAAATGAATACAGAAATTTATACTAATATTTTTCAATCCTTTCTATCGATGCTCAATCATCAAGAATCTTCCGTGTTTGACCGAACATATGGAAATTTTCAAGAAAAAATAAATTTCATACGGCAACAATTAATTTATTTGGCGAATATACAGTCTATTTGGAAAAACCAATTCATTAATAATAAAGCCCTCAATCAGCAAGCGGTAAAAATGGCCGACATTCGTAATCAAAACGTAGATTCTTTATTATCTCAATATATTCTAAACAATTCTAAAATTAAAATGGGCGATAGCGCTTACGTTATGGCCGATCTCAATCAAAGGCTTGTGGATTTGCAATATAATTTGAGTTCACTCGAAAAAACCCATATTTTTAATAAAATCCCCGCTTCAGTTACAATGGCCTCCCCTAATCTTGTTGCTATGATTTTTATGATGATAATTGGCGCTTTTTTGATAACGATTTCTTTAATGCTTACGATAGAATTTTTTACTCACTCTTTGCGCGCACTACCTAAAGCCAAGGTAAATAAATGAAAGGTATTATTTTAGCAGGCGGTTCCGGTACTCGCCTTTACCCTGTCACCAGTTGTTTGAGTAAACAATTATTACCGGTTTATGATAAGCCCATGGTTTATTACCCATTGAGCACTTTGATGTTGGCAGGAATTCGTGAAATTTTAATTATTTCAACGCCCCGTGATTTGCCCGCCTATCAAGCTCTGTTAGGAACGGGAGAGCAATGGGGCATTTCATTTCATTATATCGAACAAAAGAAACCCGAAGGTATTGCTCAAGCCTTCATTTTGGGCGAAAAATTTATTCATCACGAACCAGTAAGTTTAATTCTAGGTGACAATATTTTTCATGGGTCTCATTTTGGGGCAATCCTTGAAGAGGTTCGTGCTCGTCTAGATGGAGCAACTATTTTTGGTTATTACGTGCAAGACCCTGAACGTTATGGTGTTGCTGAGATTGACAATCAAGACCGTGTGATTAGTCTGGAAGAAAAACCGAAAAATCCCAAATCTAATTATGCGGTGACAGGCCTTTATTTTTATGACAATCAAGTGGTGGATATTTCAAAATCTTTAAAACCTTCGGCCCGCGGAGAGCTTGAAATTACCGATGTCAATAGCGTTTATTTAGAGCACGGCAAACTTGATTTAGTGAAATTAAATCGCGGATTTGCCTGGCTTGACACAGGGACACATGCTTCCTTGTTACAAGCTTCCCAATATTTTTGTGTACTAGAAGAACGCCAAGGCTTAAAAATAGGCTGCCCTGAAGAAATTGCTTGGCGTAAAGGGTATATTGACGACGAACAGCTTATTAAGTTAGCGGAAACGCTATCTAAAAATGGATATGGAGAATACCTTTTAGCTTTATTGAACCAATAGGTTTTGATTATGATTATTCACGGCGCTCAAATACCGGGTATCAAAATTATAGAACCCAAACTCTTCAAAGACAAACGTGGCTATTTTATAGAAACCTACTCTGAAAATCGCTATCAAGAGGCCCTAAATATTCAAGAACGCTTCGTTCAAGATAATTTATCGTACTCAAAGCAAGGAACATTGCGAGGGCTTCATTATCAATTAAAGAGACCCCAAGGAAAACTTGTTTCTGTTATCTTAGGGGAAGTTTTTGATGTGGCCGTTGATATTCGTCAAAATTCTCCCACATTTAGGCAATGGGTATCGATTATTCTGACTAATCGGAATCATCGACAATTTTATATTCCCCCAGGTTTTGCTCATGGATTTTATGTATTGAGTAGAGAAGCTATTTTTGTTTATAAATGTACTGATTATTATGTTGCCGAGGATAATTATGGAATCATCTGGAATGATGCTACTATTAATGTCAAATGGCCTTTAAATAAAAAAAAGCCCATTTTATCGGATAAAGACCAAAATCTTCGTACATTGGTAGATGTTTCTTTAACGGATCTACCAACCATTTTATAAAAAATTTTTATTATGAAAATCTTAGTAACAGGCAGTCAAGGCCAAGTAGGCCAAGAAATTTCAGATAGAGCAAATCGGGAAGACGTTCCTATATTAAATCTCAATAAAAATCAATTGGATATTACTAATCTATCCCAAGTAAAAACTGTTTTTAATCAAAATCAAGATATTGCTATTGTTGTCAATGCAGCGGCCTACACGGCAGTAGATCGCGCTGAAAATGAATCCGAAAAAGCTTATATCATCAATAGAGACGGCGTAAAAAATTTAGCATGGGTTTGCAAAAAGCAAAATATTCCTCTTTTACATATTTCGACGGATTATGTTTTTTCAGGCAATTCTCAAAAGCCTTATACAGAAAATGATCCTCCTGATCCTATTAACGTTTATGGCCAGAGCAAGCTGGCTGGTGATCAAGCATTACAATCCATTTGGGAAAAACATGTTATTTTGAGAGTGAGTTGGGTATTTGGACAATATGGTCAGAACTTTGTCAAAGCAATCTTAAAATTAGCTAAAGAACGAGAAGAACTAAACATAGTGGGTGATCAATTTGGCTGTCCGACATCAGCATCAGATATTGCTAGAGTTTTATTAATAATGGCTAAAAAAATTGCTGAAGGTCATGCAAAGTGGGGAATATATAATTATTGTGAAAATCCGTTAACCAATTGGTATGATTTTGCAAATACCATTATAAATATCGCGAAAAGAAAACACGCTTTACGTTTAAAAAAACTAAATAAAATAACAACAGATCAATACCCTACTCAAGCAAAGCGGCCAAAATATTCTGTATTATCCACACAAAAAATCTTTCAAGATTATGGAATAATTCAGCACGATTGGAAATATGATTTAGAAAAAATATTAGAAGGGGGCGCTAATGTCCTATAAACTTAGAAAAATATTAACTACTGGTTCCGCAGGTTTTATTGGCAGTAATTTTGTACATTATATGCTGGCTAAGTATCAAGATATTCAGATAATTAGCTTAGATAAATTGACCTATGCAGGTAATTTATCTAATTTGAATAATCTACCTGATGAATCACGGCATGTTTTTGTGCAAGGCGATATTTGCGATCGCAAATTAATCGATCAATTACTACATGAACACCATATTGATACCATCGTGCACTTTGCTGCAGAAAGTCATGTGGATCGCTCTATAACAGGGCCTGCTGCATTTGTTGAAACCAATGTGATAGGAACTTTCACTTTATTAGAAGCCGCTCGAAACTATTGGTTAGATGAAAAACACTGGGATGACAATCAATGCCGATTTCATCATATTTCTACTGACGAAGTATTTGGATTCCTAGGGCCAAGCGATCCTCCTTTTACTGAAAAAACTTGTTATGATCCAAGTTCGCCTTATTCTGCTTCAAAAGCTGCTTCTGACCACTTTGTTCGAGCTTATTCTCGCACCTATGGGTTGCCAGCGACTGTCTCTAATTGTTCAAACAATTATGGCCCTCGTCAACATCCCGAAAAAATGATTCCAACCATCATTCGTTGTTGTCTAGAACAAAAACCCATTCCTATTTATGGCGATGGCTCTAATATTCGTGACTGGCTCTACGTAGACGATCATTGTCATGCGATCGATCTTATTTTACGTACTGGGAAAACAGGAGAAACTTATAATATTGGTAGTGACTGCGAAATGAGCAATTTAGATTTAGCAAAACTCATTTGTTCTCTTATGGATGAAAAATTCCCCAAACACAAACCGCATGCAAAGCTTATCAGTTTTGTTAAAGATCGTCCGGGCCATGACTGGCGCTATGCGATTGATACGATGAAAATTAAAAAAGAATTAGGTTGGAATCCTCAATATAACTTAAAAAAAGGACTTTTAAAAACAATAGGTTATTATATTGACAAATAATGTTAAAAAAAATTTTTTTAGGTGGTATAGCAAACATCATATGGTTAATAACAATCATTTGTGTTGGTCTTACACAATCAGCCATTGTGGTACGTTATTTAACTTCATATGATGCTGGAATATGGTTTGTTTTTTTAAGTATAGGTACTGTGTTTACCTATTGTGATTTCGGCATGCAACCTACATTAAGTAGAGAAATAGGGTTTGCGTATAAAAAAATAAATATTCAGGATCGGGTTTGTAATCTCTTTCGTACAATCAATTGGCTAACAATTTATATCATACTGAGCCTAGTAGTTTTGACTTCTATTGTCCTTCCCATTTATTATTTTTTTATATCGCATTTTTCAAAAACCATTCTTTTGGCTTTTTTATTTTTCTCTCTAGGTGCTCTTATTCGGTTAAAAGCCAATCCTTATTTGGCAGTTATCTACGGCTTCAGACATATTGGAATTGAGCGCTTAATACGCAGCTTGGCGTTAATACTTGGTGTCATATTTGCTTTTTTATTTTTGTTACTTCATTATGGTTTGATCGGTTTATCTTTGGCCTGGTGCATTCAAAATTTATCTTTATACGTTATTAGCCGAATATTTATTACTTATAAATCTTTGCTAATAAAAAAAGGATATTTTCTCCCTCTTATTGTAAAACGAATAGTAAATCCTTGTTTTCAATGGTTTTTAACTTCTTTTGGCGCTTTATTTATTTTTCAAATTCCTAATTTTTTTCTGGCAAAAATATTAGGCCCTTCTGTTGTCCCTCAATATTCCCTACTATATCAAATAATATCGGCAATAATTTCTTTTTCTATTATATTACAAACAATTACTATTCCCTTTATTTCTAAATTATATGGTATGAGAAAATTTAAAAAAGTTCGGCAATTTCTGATCTTTAATACCAAATACGGTGTGGCTATAGCTATTTCCTTATCTCTTTTTGTTTGGTTCAATATTCAAAACATTATGTATATTTGGACATCAAATAGAATTCCGTTAGATCAACCGACACTTTTCATACTATTAATTACCTGTGTGCTAGAAGTACAACACGTTACGGCAGCACAAACCGCAATGGCAAGTGGTTATGTCAAATTTGCAAAACCTTCTATAATTTCTGGAGTTATTAATCTGATATTGTGTGCTCCATTTATAAAATACTTAGGCGTAACTGGTGCTGCTCTCTCTATAACCATTTCACAATTATTAACAAATAATTGGTATTCTGTGTTAATAAGCCTTCGTTTTTTAAAAATCCCACTGAAAGAATTTCTATTTCAATCCGCTTTAAGAAATATGATCTATCTATTACTGGGCTATTTAGTATCTCTTATTTGGTATTTTTTCTTTTTTATAAAGAATCCATATTATGCTTTAATTATTAATATAATATATACAACCATATGTTTTAGCATCTTAATATTTCTCATTTTATTTAGCCGAAAAGAAAAATATTTTTTTATAAAATTTTTGAAGATATGGTTAAAGAAAGGCTTTAAAATAAATAAGGATAAATATGCATACTAATAATAACTTAATAACTTTGGGTGTTTGTATCGTAAATTGGAATTCGGGAAATTTGTTATTGAGTTGTCTACTTTCTATGCAGAATTGTGATTTTTCCGGATTCAAATTAGAACGTGTTGTCATCGTAGATAATGCTTCTCATGATGATTCTATCTTGCAAATAAATAGTAACCAACTCAATTTACCACTATTGATTATCCATAATAATGAGAATCTTGGTTTCGCCAAAGCTTGCAACATGGGAGCAAGTTTTCTAGATACTGATTATATTTTATTTTTAAATCCGGATGTGGAATTAAAAAAAAAATCACTAAAAATTCCTTTAAAATTTTTAGAAAAACCAGAAAACTCAAATATAGCAGTTGTGGGAGTCCAAACGAGAAAAAAAAATGGTTATATAAACAAAACTTGCACAGAACTCCCCTCTCTGTTTCAGTTTGCGGTGACGAGTTTGGGTCTAGATAAAATTTTTCCCAAAAAAATTCGTTCACATTTTTTAACTAATTGGGGGCATAATTCTACCAAAGAGGTTCCTCATGTTATAGGTGCTTTTTATTTAATCAGGAACAACGTTTTTAATTTATTAAATGGCTTTGATGAGCGTTTTTTTGTTTATTTAGAGGATCTAGATCTATCTTTACGTATTAAACAAGCGGGTTATAAACTAATGTTTTTGTCGGATACATATATCTACCATAAAGAAGGAGGCTGCTCGAAACAAGCCAAATCAAAACGCTTATTTTATGCATTACAAAGCAAGAAACTTTATGCCTTCAAACATTTTGGCTATTGTGGGGGTATATTAATATCATTTTTGATTTTATTCATAGAGCCTTTTAGTAGATTAAGCTATGCTTTATATCGACGATCCTTATCAGAAATAGGATTTATTTTCAAAGCTTACTATCTTTTGTGGTATGATTTATTACATATAACCCTAAAAAAACGGAAATAACAATGCCTAAACTTTTAATCTTATCTAAATACGATACCTTAGGCGCAAGTAGTCGTTTACGCTTATATCAGTATATTCCTTATCTAAAACAAAATAATTTTCAAGTTGAAGTTTCCGCTTTATTAAATAACAAATACTTAGAAAAGTTATATGTAAAAAATTCTAATTTATATAAAACCATTATTGTTGGTTACATGCGGCGTATTTTTAAATTGCTAAGTTTCAAATCTTTTGATGCCATACTAATCGAGGGCGAATTATTTCCTTGGTTGCCTTTTTGGTTTGAGAAATTCTTTTTGTGTAAAAATATTCCCTATATAATTGATTATGATGATGCTTTGTTTCATCGATATGATCAAAACCGTAATTATTTCATTCGTAAATTTTTTGGTAAAAAAATAGACTATATTATGCGATCAGCTAGTCTAGTGGTTGTAGGAAACGAATACTTAAAAAAATGGGCAGGTTCTGCGGGCGCTAAAAAGGTAGAATTATTGCCCACAGTTATTGATCTTGACAGATATAACTTAAAACCTTTTGTTCCGCGCAAAACATTTAGTATTGGGTGGATAGGCACTCCTAAAACTTCATTATATTTAAAATTATTAGCTTCCGTTTTAAAGAAAATTAGTTCTATAATTAATATGCAACTTGTGGTAATTGGTGATGTTAATTTTCAGTTGGAAGGCATCAAAATTTTACCCATACCATGGAAAGAAGACAAAGAAGTTAATTTAATTAATAATTATATTGATGTCGGAATCATGCCTTTAAAAGATACTCCATGGGAACAGGGGAAATGTGGGTATAAGCTAATACAATATATGGCCTGTCAGAAACCCGTTATTGCTTCACCAATTGGAGTTAATAAAGAAATTATAAAACATGGGGTTAATGGTTACCTCGCCTCGACTGAAAAAGAATGGTTTGAAAATATTATGTCTCTTTATGGAAATATATCATTGCGAAAACGCATAGGAAAATTAGGCCGCTTAGCTGTAGAACAAAAATATTGTTTACAAGTAACTGCGCCAAAATTTATTTTTTTATTACAAGATATAATAAATAATAAATCAAATAAAATTTTTATTGATTGAAAAACAACTATCAAACTCTCTATTTCATCTTTTAAAAAACCACTTTAGGAATTTCAATAATTGTATCATCATTTATCAAAATAAAACCATGTTGAAACAAATGATTAATCAAAAACAACTTTATATCGTATGCTGTTTTTTTATTCTATCTAGTGTATTAGGAATACTTTTCCCGCAAGATTGGGCGGGATGGTTAGTGTGCGGTATCAGTTTTTACGTTATTTTATTAATACCCGAAATTAAAACCGACAAGAAATTATTTGTTATTTGTTTATTAGTATTATTGGCTCATCATGTGGTTTCTGTCATGAATGCTCATTTTATACCAGTTTATGGAGCTAGTCTTGACGCAGTATCATTTCATAAAAAAGCCCTTGAAGTTGCCAAAACAAGCATATTTTTAAAAGGCATTGGGGCACCATTTTTTACCAATTTACTAGGCATTGCTTATAAATTAAATCCATCTCAGTTTTTTGGGCAAGAATTAACTATACTAGCTTTTACTTTTTTTCTAGTATTTTTAACCAAATTGATGGATTTATTGGAACTTAAACGGGGAAAAGTTTTAGTTATCGCTATTTTAGGATTTATGCCTCATATATTCCTATGGACTTCAGTAATATTACGTGAAGCTTATCAAATTTTATTCTTATGTGCGGGAATCTATTTTGGGTTGCTTTATAAAATTCATCAAAAAAAGTTTTTTTATCTCATTATGTCTGTTTTGGCTTTAACGATGTTTGGGCTATTACATAGAGCGCTCATTTTTTATGCTCCCTTTCTATTCTTGCTCATGATGATATGGCCGTTCTCAAAGAAAAAAAGAACATTTACATATTGGTTGACTTACTTGCTTATAGCAGCAGGATTGTGCGCTTTATTTCTCATCTTTTTGCTGCATACAGACGCTAGAATCATAGTTTCCGACATGGTGAGAAAGATGATAATGACTTTTTCCCAATACAGAGAAAGCACTTTGGTGGAATATTCGGGGTATAGTACTTATTTTGTACCTATCAATCCCACTAACACGATTGGACTAATTTATTCAATCTTTAATGTCTGGCTGTACTATTTGTTTAGTTGTGTTGTAACTCAAGTTTCATTTTGGTTTATAGTGTATGTATTTTTGAATGTTCTGCTTAGAATTTTATTGATCTTTTTTATTATTGGATCTTTTTTCAAAAAACAGTTTGTTAAATTTCATCGAACCTATTTATTCCTTTTTATAGTTTATTTATCACTAACTTTATTGTGGGCCATAGGTGTCGCTAATTATGGTACGGCATTACGTCATCAAATAACTACGGAGTGGATTATTATTATGTTAGGAATCCCATTTATTTTGAATTTTTTAAAAATATTGGCAATGAAGGTTAATTAACATGTGCGGTATAACGGGTATTGCTTTCGCAAAAAAATGTCAGTTAAAGTTTATTGAAAATATGACATCATCTTTGGCGACGAGAGGTCCAAATGACAGCGGCATATGGTTGGACGAAGGGCAAGAAATCGCTTTGGGCCATCGTCGTTTATCTATTATTGATTTATCTCCTGCTGGGCATCAACCGATGTTTTCTCATTCGGGCCGATTTGTTATCACATATAATGGAGAAATTTATAATTATATAGAAATCCGAAAAGAACTTATTAAAAAAGGGCATCATTTTACTGGATCATCCGATACAGAAGTTATATTGGCTGCGATTGAAGAATGGGGAATAGAACAAAGTGTTAAGAAATTCGATGGAATGTTTGCTTTCGCCGTTTGGGATAGAAAAGAAAAAATACTCTATTTGGCTCGGGATAAATTTGGGGAAAAACCTCTTTATTATGGTTGGGTCAATAATACATTTATTTTTGCCTCAGAGTTAAAAGCACTAAAGCAATTTTTAGATTGGAAACCAGAAATTTCTCGAGAAGCTTTAACATTATTTATGCGTTATAAATATGTTCCAGAACCTTATTCAATATACAACAATGTATTTAAATTAAACCCTGGGCATTGGGCTCGAATAACTGCAAACAAACAAACTTTATTAACACCATACTGGTCAGCATTAGAAACAGCTAATCAAGCTATAAATAATCCTTTTTTAGGGGATGAACAAGAAGCCATTAATGAACTTCATCAGCTTCTAAGTGCTTCCGTAAAAGGACGAGCCATATCTGATGTTCCGCTTGGTACTTTTCTATCAGGCGGGATTGATTCCTCTTTAATTACAGCGCTTTTGCAGGAAAAAAACTCTCAACCCATTAAAACTTTTTCCATAGGATTCCACGAGCAAGCTTATAATGAAGCTCCTTATGCCAAAGAAGTAGCACGCCATCTTGGTACCGAACACTATGAAACTTATGTAACCGAACAAGATGCCTTAAATGTCATTCCTCAATTGCCCTCTTTGTATGATGAACCGTTTGCAGATAGTTCTCAAATACCCACTTATCTAGTGAGTAGCATTGCCAGAAAGCAAGTTACAGTTTGCTTAAGCGGGGATGCAGGTGATGAACTTTTCGGTGGATATAATCGATATTTATGGGCAAATACGCTATATGATCGCCTTAATATATGGCCCTACTTTATTAGGAAATCCATTTCAAGTACTTTAAAAACTTTATCTATCCACACCTGGGATCGATTATATCAAGTTGGAGAAAAAATACTTCCTGCTAAAAAACGGGTAGCTTTATTTGGACAAAAAGTACATAAATTTCTCGATATTTTGCCTGAAAGCCAATCTCGAAAATTATTTTACAAAAACATCATTTCAACGGTTGTCCATCCTGAAGCATTTGTTTTAAATGGGTCGGAACCCACTATTACTAGCGAGCAAGCAATACAAAAAAATAAAATATGGTTTGATCAGTTAGATTTTATTAGCCAAATGATGTTATCAGATGCTATAAATTATTTACCGGGAGATATTTTAACTAAAGTTGATCGTGCGGGAATGGGAGTAAGTCTAGAGGGAAGAATCCCATTCTTAAACCCAAAAGTTTTTGAATTTGCTTGGCGATTACCTTTAAACTATAAAATCCGAGAAGGACAAGGCAAATATATCTTAAGACAATTGCTATACCGTTATGTTCCTCAAAAACTTATCGATAGACCTAAAAGTGGTTTCAGTATCCCAATAGGAATCTGGTTAAAAACCTCTTTACAAGACTGGGCGGAAGATTTATTAAACGAAAAACAATTACAGAGATCCGGTTTTTGGGATGTTCAAAAAATTAGAGATTGCTGGAAAAAACATTTATCTGATCGTGAAAATTATGAGCATTTGCTCTGGAATATTTTAATATTTCAAGCGTGGTCCAATATTGATTAGTAATTTAGATGATAAAAATTAAAAATTCATGAAAAAAATATTAATCCTCGATAATAAAATAGAAAGCGTCGTTAATTTTCGCTATCACCTACTAAAAGAATTCATTAAAAAAGGTTATGCTGTAACTGTAATAGCAGCTCTGAATCATAATAAGCAAGCTCTAGAATTATTAATTCAATCAGGCATCGAATTTATTCCCCTCCAAACTCAATCAACGAGTTTAAATATTTTTGCAAATTTAAAACACCTCCTTGCATTTTATCAATTAATAAAGAGAGAAAGGCCTAATATCGTATTAAATTATACAATTAAACCGGTTATTTATGGCAGTTTGATGGCACATTTTATGGGAATAAAAAATATTTATTCTAATATTACTGGGCTAGGTTATGTTTTTACGGAAGATAATTTAAAAGCCAAATTTTTAAAAAAAATAATCTCCCCACTGTATAAATTAGCATTAAAATTTAATAAAAGAGTCTTTTTTCAAAATCCTAGTGATAGGGAATTATTTATTCGTTCTAAGTTTATTCACAAAGATCGTTCATATCTTATTCAAGGATCGGGTGTTGATTTAAGTTATTTTGATGTGTGCAATTTACCAAAAGCTCCTATTTTTTTATTTATGGGAAGATTACTTAAACATAAAGGTATTATGGAATATATAAATGCAGCCAGATATCTAAAAAAACAATATCCCACAATTAGATTTATGCTTGTGGGCCAATGTGATGAAAATCCATCTTCAATAAAAGAAACAGATTTAAAAAAATGGATCGAGGAAGGTATCGTTGAATATTTAGGATATCTTCAAGATGTTAGGCCCGCCTTAGAAAAATGTTCCGTATTTGTGTTACCATCTTATCGAGAAGGGACTCCTCGATCAGTGCTTGAAGCTATGTCGATGGGGCGCCCCATTATCACCACAGATGCTCCCGGTTGTCGGGATACAGTAGAACACAGCGTTAACGGCCATCTCGTTCCCGTTCGAAATGTGGAAGCTTTAATCCAAACAATGGAGCAATTTATAAAGCAACCAGATTTAATCAATAAAATGGGTCAAGAAAGTCGTCGCATAGCTGAAAACAAATACGATGTGCACAAGGTAAATAAAATGATTTTGTGTTCTATGGGGGTGGAATGATTCAGTTATTTTTCAAACCAAAAAATCGCTGAAATCAACAATTTGAGCAAAAAATCGGCTATCTAATAAATCATCTGTAACGCCGTTTACATGAATCAAAATGGGACGATAGGATACTCTTTTAGGCGCTTTTAAAATGTTCATTTTTTCTTGCACTTCACCAAAACTGCAAATGCATATTTGGTGAAGCAAGTGTGAAAAATATTTCATGTAATACTTGGCGTCTGATATGGGATATCGCATAATGTGATCATAACATAATGTCGCTTTTATAAATTTACCAAACAAGAGAAATAAATATGAACCACAATCGAAAAATTTCTATCACGGGGCTCGGATATGTTGGGCTACCTATGGCTGTGGAATTTGGGTACCAAGCTAAAGTTATCGCATTCGATATTAATGTGAAACGCATTGAAGAACTTAAAAAAGGATTGGATCGAACGGAAGAAGTAACAAAAGAACAATTAGCGAAAGCTAACTTATCTTTAACCTGCGATCCTTCGGATCTCCGGCAAGCAGATTTTCATATTGTAGCCGTCCCCACCCCTATTAATGAGGCAAAACAACCGGATTTAACGCCATTATTGAAAGCGTCCATTACCATAGGAAAAATTTTAAAAAAGGGCGATATCGTGGTTTATGAATCAACTGTTTATCCTGGGGCTACTGAGGAAGATTGTGTGCCGCTTTTAGAAGAAAATTCCGGCTTAAAATGTGGCAAAGATTTTTTTATAGGCTACTCCCCTGAACGCATCAATCCTTCCGACAAAAAACATAATTTTGCCACGATTATGAAAGTAGTATCGGGCCAAACGCCAGAAATCCTCGAGATTGTTGCTGATGTTTATAGAAGTGTTGTAACGGCAGGAATTTATAAAGCTTCGAGTATTAAAGTCGCAGAAGCCGCAAAAGTTATTGAAAATACACAGCGCGATTTAAATATTGCTTTGATTAATGAATTAGCCATTATTTTTGAAAAACTTGGAATTGACACCCTAGAAGTTCTTGAGGCAGCAGGAACTAAATGGAACTTTTTACCCTTTAGACCAGGCCTTGTGGGTGGACATTGTATTGGGGTGGATCCTTATTATTTAACCTATAAAGCAACTAAAATTGGGCTACATCCTCAGGTTGTGCTTGCCGGCCGTCGTGTGAATGACAGTATGGGAAAATATGTGGCCGAACAAACAGTCAAACAACTCATTCATCAAGGGTCCCCTGTAAAAGGAGCTAAAGTGGCTATTTTAGGATTAACTTTCAAAGAAAATTGCCCAGATTTACGTAATACACGAGTCGTAGACATTTATCAGGAATTAAAAGATTATGCCATTGATGTTTTTGTCCATGATGCTTTGGCAGATCCAGAAGAAGCAAAAGGAGAATATCATATTGATCTTTTAAAATGGGATCAAATACCTCAAGTAGATGCTTTAATCATCGCTGTCGCGCATGATGACTATCTGAATATGAACCTACAGGATTATGTTAAAAAACTTCGAAAACCCCGACTCATTATTGATGTAAAAAGCATATTAGATCGTGATAACGCACGGGAAAATGATATTCATTTATGGCGCCTTTAAGAATTTATATAATGGGGCTGTTGGGATCTGCACATTTGTCATCCCGGACTTGATCCAAAATCCAGCAAAATCAAAGACTTATAGTCTTTGATTTTTTGAAAAAGTTCAGATTTCAATACTCCCATTTATAAAAAAATATTAAAAATCGCTTTATAAGTTAAAAAATTTAGCTTAAAATTTTAACTTAATGTTAAAAATTATATAATATTTATGATCTATCGCCGATATTTACAAGATCAAATTCAATCTTGGTTATTTAAAAATAAAATTGTCATACTCTACGGGCCACGCCAAGTTGGAAAAACTACTTTAATAAAAGAAATACTCAAAGAATATGGAAAAGAAGGACGTTATTTCAATTGTGAAACCTTAAGTGCTCAAGCTCATTTTAAAACAATTAACCCTCAGTTGCTCAAGTCTTTTTTAGGTGATTATAAAATCATTGTTTTAGACGAAGCACAAAGGATAGAAAATATTGGTTTATTACTGAAAGTGCTTATTGACGAATATCCTAATATGCAAATTATTGCAACAGGTTCGTCCAGCTTTGATTTAGCCAATAAAATTATTGAACCGTTAACAGGAAGATCCATTACTTTTTTACTTTACCCACTATCGGCTAAAGAAATAAAAGATCAATATGACCAATTTTACGTGGCATCCTATCTGGAAAAATTCTTAATCTTTGGAAGCTATCCTGAAATTTTTGAAGCTTCTCAAGAAGAAGCTAAAGTTTTACTCAGTAATTTATCCTCTAATTATTTATACCGAGACATATTGGAATTTGAGCAGCTTAAAAAATCCGACCTTTTATTAAAGCTACTACAACTATTATCTTTACAAATTGGTAGTGAAGTAAAATGCCATGAATTAGCATCAGCATTGAAAACCAGCAGTAAAACTATAGAACGCTATATTGACCTTCTTGAAAAAGCTTTTGTGGTTTTTCGTTTATATGCTTTTAGTCGTAATTTGCGGAAAGAGATGACTAAATCCTTCAAAGTTTATTTTTATGATCTAGGAATTAGAAATAGCATTATTAATAATTTTAATCCTTTATCATTAAGATCAGCCGATGATCTTGGCGCACTTTGGGAAAATTTTTGCATTATCGAACGATTAAAATATAATCAAGCACGAGGTTATTTAGCCAATACTTACTTTTGGCGTACTTACGATCAGAAAGAGATCGATTATATAGAAGAATCGGGTGGCAAACTTCATGCTTTTGAATTCAAATGGAATAGTGGAGCTAAAGTAAAAAAACCCAAAGAATTTTTAGCCGTTTATGCCAATAGTGATTTTAAAAGTATTAATTCAGATAATTGTTGGGAATTTTTCACTTAAGAAAGGATTTATGAAAACATACGAACAAGTTAAAAAACAGTTAAAAAATCATCAATATACTTGGTTAATCACAGGTATCGCCGGTTTTATCGGTTCGAATTTGATGGAAGCTTTGCTTTCGCTCAATCAAAAAGTAATGGGTCTTGATAATTTTGCCACAGGTTATCAATATAATATTGATGATGTATTAACCTCAATTGATTCAAAATTTAAAAAGAATTTTACTTTTTATGAAGGCGATATTCGTTCCATGGATGATTGCAAAAAAGCGGTCAAAGGTGTTGATTACGTTTTACATCAAGCTGCATTAGGAAGTGTCCCTCGATCTATTAAAACGCCTGAATTAACGCATGAAGTGAATGTAACAGGCTTTTTAAATATGCTGATAGCCTCTCGCGACGCGAAAGTAAAACGATTTGTTTATGCTTCCTCCAGCTCCGTTTATGGCGATTCTCCTAAACTACCTAAAGTCGAATCCGATATTGGCAATCCTTTATCTCCTTACGCAGTAACAAAATATACGAATGAACTCTACGCCCATGTTTTCGATTCTTGTTATGGCGCAGAAGCGATTGGATTGCGTTATTTTAACGTGTTTGGAAAAAGGCAAGATCCGAAAGGCGCTTATGCAGCAGTTATTCCCCTTTGGTTTTCGGCGCTCTTAAAAGAAGCGCCCGTGTATATTAATGGTGACGGAGAAACTTCGCGTGATTTTTGTTATATCGACAATGTCGTTTTTGCCAATTTGTTGGCCGCATTAACAACCAACCAACAAGCCATTCATCAAGTTTATAACATTGCTTGTGGAGAAAAAACGACACTCAACAAATTATTTGCTATCATTCGAAAAACTTTGAATTTACCAGACTCCATTCAACCGCAATACCGAGATTTTAGAGCAGGCGATGTAAGGCATTCTTTGGCAAATATCCATAAAGCAAAAGAACTGTTGCAATATTCGCCGCTGTACTACATTAAGGAGGGATTAAACATAGCTAAGGATTGGTATGTTCGTTTTCTGGACCCACTTCTTTAGTGATATTGAAATAGATAGATAAATTATGGAACGCTTATTAATATCTTGTATCTTTACTTTTATGGCTACTATTATTGCCATTCTATCTGTTAGACCTCTTGCTATTCGTATTGGACTTATTGACATACCTGATACACGCAAAAAACATTATGGGAAAATCCCTCTCATTGGAGGGGTTTGTATGTTGTTTGGCCTAGGAGTTGGGATATTAAGCTTAGATATTTCTTTGGTCCAATATCGTTTTTTACTAATTGCGATTGGGATTTTGGCATTTGCAGGAATATTAGATGATTTTCATGAACTTTCTCCCTATAAGAAACTAGTCATTCAATTTTTGGTTTCCTTTCTCATTATATTTTTCGGAAAACTGTCGATAAATAATCTGGGCAATTTATTATTTTATAAACCTATCCTTCTTGGTTATCTTAGCATCCCCTTTACTGTGCTGGGAACTGTAGCTTTAATTAATGCAATCAATATGACAGATGGGATCGATGGCCTAGCAGGTACTGTGTTGTTCATCCAGTTTTCATTTCTAGCAATTTTGAGTTATCACTTAAAGTTAGATTCTGATTTCAAAATCATCATATTAACGCTAAGCGTTCTTTTTGCATTTTTGTGGTTTAATTTCCCCTATAAACGAAAGCTTAAAAATAAAATTTTTATGGGTGATGTAGGCAGCATGACTTTAGGACTTTTATTGGCTTGGCTTTTAATCAGTATTGCCAAAAAAGCAAATCAAGATTTTGTCCCTGTGTCTCTTTTATGGGTCATTGCATTACCTATATACGACATGCTATTAGTAATCATTGTGCGACTTAAAAACAAAAAATTGCCGTTTATCGCGGGGAGAGAACATTTACATTTTCTTTTTAAGAAAGCAAATTTTAGTGATACACAAATTGTGATGATATTTTTATGTCTCTCGGTGATATTTGGTCTCGTCGGTTATTTTGGTTTTAAATTTCAATTATCTGAAAGCTGGATGTTTTTAACATTTTTAGTTACATTTTTGATATATCTGCTTTTTGCCAGATTTTTGTTCATTTCTTTGAAAAATAAATAATACTAAAATGGGTTTCAGATTTTCATAAAGGAGGTGTGCCATGACAATGACTTCCGTTGGAAAAATCAAGAAAGCCGTTTTTCCTGTGGCAGGTTTGGGAACGCGTTTTTTGCCAGCCACCAAAGCAAATCCTAAGGAAATGTTACCCATTGTCGATAAACCGCTCATCCAATATGCTGTCGAAGAAGCAATTGCTTCAGGTATTACGGAATTAATTTTTGTCACGAACGGCACAAAACGTGCGATCGAAGATCATTTTGACTGTAACCATGATCTAGAGTCTATCTTAAAAACACACGGAAAAATCGAATTGTTAGAAATAGTGCATAATATATTGCCCAAAGGCGTTTTCTGTTCTTATGTGCGCCAGCCAGAAATGAAAGGATTGGGTCATGCGATTTTATGTGCAAGCCATGTCGTTGGAAATGAGCCTTTCGCAGTTTTGTTGGCAGATGATTTAATTGATTCCGAAGAACCGTTTTTACAACAGCTGATTCAAGTTTATAACGAAAATCAAAGCAGTGTGATTGCTGTTCAAGAAGTTTCTGATAATGACATTGAAAAATATGGCGTCGTCGATCCTTTATATTCAACTCAAGAAGCAGTTTTTCAGATTAAAGGACTTATTGAAAAACCTAAAAAAGATCAAGCACCATCCCATTTCGGTATTATTGGTCGTTATATCTTAACACCAAAAATTTTTGAATACTTAACAGTCACAAAACCCGGTATTGGCGGTGAAATTCACATTACCGATGCGCTTTCATTATTGCTGGAAAGCGAGCCCCTTTATGCGCGAAAAAACAATGGGATTCGATATGACTGTGGCGATAAACTCGGTTATCTTGAAGCAACCATTCAATATGCCAAAAAACATCCTGAAATAGGCGAAGCGTTCCAAAAATTTTTAGCCTATTCTTTTTGAAGTAACTTTTGATGTTTACTTTTGGTGTCAGACACTCCTGTGTCTGACACCAAAAGTAAACATCAAGTTCATCAAAAGTTACATCAAAAATCTATTGAAAAAAAAACCTAATAGCCAGAGAATGTGTTTATACATATTTTTATAAGGAAAGTAAATGCAACGGAAACTTGATATTGGTGATTTTTTAATCAACAAAAAAATCATTACAAAAGATCAACTTGAAAAAGCCAAAACACTTCAAGAAACAACGGGTAAAAATTTAAAGGATGCTTTGCTTGAACTTGGATTCATCAAAGAAGCAGAATTTCTTAAACAATATGCCGAACTCTTGGGCATTCCTTATGTTGATTTAGCGCATTACTCCATACAAGAGGTTTTAGCACATCAATTACCTGAAAGCTATGCCCGTCGATTTAAAGCCATTTTGCTTAAAGATACTCCTGATGGTTACTTCGTAGGGATGGTTAATCCGCTAGACATTTTTGCCATAGATGAAATTTCACGTGTTTTAGATCGACCTATTAAATTAGCCCTTGTCAATGAACCTCCATTATTACGAGCTCTCGATTTAATTTATCGCCGCACAGGAGAAATCAGCAATTTTGCAGAGCAATTGGAAACTGAACTTAAAAGTTATGACCTATTAAGCGATGAAGAAGCCCAAGAACAAGCAGACACAATTGTGATTCGGCTTATCCATTCTTTATTTGAAGATGCCGTTCAAGTTAATGCAACCGATATTCACATAGAACCAGCTGAAAAATTGCTACGTGTACGTTTGCGGGTTGATGGCGTTTTACAAGAACAGACTATGGAGGAAAAACGCATTGCATCAGCACTTAGTCAACGATTAAAACTGATGGCGGGCCTTAACATGGCGGAAAAAAGGCTTCCTCAAGATGGTCGTTTTACCATCCGCGTACGTGATATGCAAATTGATGTGCGTCTTTCTACGATGCCTGTCCAATATGGTGAATCAATCGTCATGCGATTATTGAATCAATCAGGTCGATTATTAACTTTAGATGAAATAGGTATGTCCCCGGAAATATTAAGTCGTTTTAGAGAATTCATTAAAATTCCTTGGGGGATGATTTTGGTGACGGGTCCAACGGGCAGCGGTAAAACAACCACCTTATATGGCGGTTTATCCGAAATTAATGATATTCGAAAAAAAATCATTACGATCGAAGATCCTGTCGAGTACCGTCTAGAACATCTCAATCAGATTCAAATCCGCACCCAATTAGGCCTAACGTTTTCCCGAGTGTTGCGATCCGCTCTGCGCCAAGATCCTGACATTATTTTATTGGGTGAAATCCGAGATGAGGAAACAGCAACCATTGCCTTACGAGCAGCACTCACAGGACATTTAGTTTTAACGACTCTGCACACAAATGATGCAAAAACCGCTAGCATTCGCTTGATTGATATGGGCGCCAAAAGTTATATGGTCGCCGCCACTATTCGCGCTGTACTAGCCCAACGATTAGTAAGGCGTGTCTGTAGCAGTTGTGCCGAACCCTATCAGCCAACCGCTCAAGAAATGAGTTTTTTTGAGAATTTTCTAGGAAAAACTTTAGATCTTAAAAAAGTAAAATTTGTGCATGGAAAAGGTTGCAATGTGTGTAGTCAAACGGGCTATAAAGGTCGTATTGGAGTTTTTGAATTACTCGAATTGGATGAAGCCATGATTGATGCGCTAAGACGAAATGATACCGCCGATTTTATGAAACGAGCGGAAGCGTCTCTTGCGGGTAAAACTTTATTGCATCATGCTTATCAAATGGCTGCTAAAGGTTTAACCACGCTTGATGAAATATTACGCGTAATTTTTAATTTTTAATTAATATACCCATGCCAAACTATCAATATCAAGGTCGAGATTCAGAAGGTAAAAAAGTCTCGGGGCGCCTAGAGGCCGAAAATACTGGTGATGCTGCTAATTTTTTAGCGGATAAAAACATTATCCCCACCCATATTGAAATAGCCGAGCAAAGAAAATCGTCTTTTGGTTTTTTATTTCGCAGCTCTACGGCTAAACCCCAAGAAATCCTGAGTTTCTATCGCCAAATGGCCACATTATTAGGGGCCGGCATAACCGTTGTTAAAGCTGTTAAACAATTGGCCCAATCAAGCGTTTCTCGCCCATTAAGAAATGCATTAGATGCTATTTTTGATGCTATCAGCTCAGGGCAAACATTAGCCGCCTCCATGGCTCTTTATCCAAAAATGTTTTCTAAAATCGAGATAGGCATTATTGAAATTGGAGAAAATACTGGGCGTCTTCAAGAAATTTTTCTGCAAGTTGCCGAATATCTTGAAAATAAGATTCTAAATCGTAAACGCTTACTAGCCGCAACCCGCTATCCTGCTATTGTTATTATTGCAGTGGTAACCGCTATTATTGTATTAAACATTTTCGTGATTCCTAAATTTGCCTCACTATTTTCACGCTTTCAGGTGCAATTACCTCTCCCGACTCGCGTTCTGATCGCTGTTTCAACATTTATGCAACATAATTGGGTAATGGTATTAATTATTGCCGTATTACTTTTACTACTCATCCCTTATATATTAGCCATTAAACAAATTCGTTATTTTTATGACCATTATAAATTGTATTTCCCTGTTTTAGGTAATTTGGAAAAACGGATCTTGCTCTCTCAATTCACTTGGGCACTGGGTTTGATTTTGCGAGCAGGGTTACCCGTTCTAAAAGGGATGACATTAGTCGCTGAAGCTTCGGACAACGTTTATATGCATGAGAAGATAACAAAAATGCGCGATTTTCTAGATCAGGGCGAAAATTTCACTCAGTCAATGATTCGAAGTGGTTTATTCCATTCCTCAATTATTCAAATGGTAGAAGTCGGGGAATCCTCAGGAAAATTAGATGAAATTTTAAACGAGATAGCCAACTATTATAATCGAGAAATTGATTATGATATCAAAAGGCTCAATGACCTCTTAGAACCTTTATTATTATTGGTTGTCGGCGGAATGGTATTAATCCTCGCTCTTTCTATTTATCTACCTATGTGGGATATGGTGAAATTCGCAAAAATTGGATAAATCTCGCTCCTTAGGGGTATAGGTTTGATATCGTAGGTTGGGTTAAGCGAACGCGTAACCCAACATTATTGGATTTTAATTGGAGACTGGGGGCGCGGCCGCATGGTGAGGCAAATTAACAGGCTGTTACGCTATTCCTAATTCGCTTGCAGCTTGCTGCAAGCGCCTCTTCTCTCTTGAAGGTTTTGAAGATGATTTTTCCTCTGGCGCTTTTGGAAAGAATTTTCCAATAGCTTTTCCGAATTGTTTTTTTTGTCCTTCTTCTATTTCGCCACCAGCTTTTTTAAATTTTATTAACGTTTGGGCCATTTCTTTAGCCAATTTATCTCGTCGTTTTTCTGCTTCTTTTTCTGCAGAAGTTACTTTTTTTGCGCATGCGGCCTTTTCTTTGATTTGAGATAAAATATAGCTTGTAGTAGCCTCTTTATTATCTTTGCTCTTCACGCTCTCCTTCATATTCAATTCTATTTTTCCTTTCCATTTTCCAAAGAAGTCTAAAATATGCCACAATGCTTTTTTGAATTTACTATCCCCTGCCCATTCCTCTTTATGGAAATCACGTAATTTTCCGCGAAGATCCTTGTAACTTTCTTCATGAACTTCTTTAAAGTTTAGGATAGTTTCAATACTTTCCATTCTTTCAACGTCTTTGCCGAGATAATTAAGTTTTTCTATGTTTTCTTTTTTTACAGCAAATCCGCAAAATTCCGCCACAAGTCTATGCGTTCTAACATTCTCTGGATTTTTGCGGAAGACATCTGCGACTAATGGTAAATATTGTAAAATATACTCACGAGAGCGCTTAGAAATAGTTTCAGGTTTCTCAACAAGAACCTTATACAACCAATCGAGATTTCTGCCAAAATGCTCATGATACATCAGGCTTTGTTGTATAAATTTTTCTAAATTTTCATTGTCTTCATCGATCGAGCTTAAATATTGGTGCACTAACTGTTTAACAACTTTTGATTCTAGATTGAACGAGTTATTGAGTATACAAGCTGGGTTAAAAGGAATCTTTCTTTCAATGGCTTTCTCGATAATTTGACGAAACTGTTCGCTCGATAATTCGG
>JAFGHQ010000041.1 GCA_016930035.1 Gammaproteobacteria bacterium
AACTTAAATGGGAATCTTTATGCGGGAGGATATTTTACCCAAGCGGGAGGGAATTCGGCTAATTATGTAGCGCGTTGGGATGGGAGTGTTTGGTTTGCGCTAGGAAGTGGGGCGAATAATCCTGCAGTTGTTTTAAGCAGTTTAAATGGCGATTTGTATGTGGGAGAATATTGTACCCAAACGGGGGAAGATAATCCGACTAATTGCATAGCGCGTTGGGATGGGAGTGCTTGGTCTGCACTAGGAAGTGGGACGAATGATGTCGTGGGTGCTTTAGCTAGCTTGAATGGTAATCTTTATGCGGGAGGATTGTTTACAAAAGCAGGGGGTAATCTAGTGAATAGGGTGGCGCGTTGGGATGGGAGTACTTGGTCTGCGCTAGGAAGTGGGGTGAATGATGATGTGTACTCACTGCTCATAGCCCCTAGATTAGAGATGCCGTCAACACCTTAACTAACCTTTGGCACAGGGGCCACGCATGAAAATATTTTTTGACAAGTGAAATAGCAAAATCCATAGACCCCATGGCCTTACACTATAAGCTTTTCATGGAGGATTTGCCTTCGTTTTGATTCAACTTTTAACACACTCGCTCGATATGGATTATCCTGTTCAGTATCTCAAAAAGCATCCTGCTTTTCTTTTAAAAATGGTTCAAAAATCTCGAAACTAGAACGGATTGAGGATCCTTTTTTTGTGATTTGTGCCCAACACAGGATCAGATGCGAATCAAGAACAAAAAAAACGGATCCGATGTCCGTTCGTGTTTACTCTCTTTAAATTTTTTGACGTGTAGAGTGAAATCGCTAAAAATAGATTTACATCCTTTATTTTCAGGTGATAAAATTTAATCATTCTTTGCTGAATAGATTCAATCCTCAATTTTTTTTCCTTCATTCTTCGGGCTACGACGAACAAGCAATCTTTCCCCCTTATTTTTCCATAAAAAGATCCTGTAATTATCGCTACCAATTAGAAAAAAATGTCGATAGTATAATTTGGTCATAATAATAATTAATTCCCATTTAACTTTAGAGCCCAAGGAGCCCTCTGCAAAATTGCGAATTGGTCACGTTCACGAGGCAAAAATGAGCGCAAAATGCGAGTTTATGCATGATAAATGAGCGTTTTAAACGAATTTTTAACAAAGTGGGCGAGTTCAAGGTGCATTTTGCAGAGGGCTCTCAAGACTATTAAAGTTAAAAAGGACACCGTAAGGAGAAAATCACCATGCCAGGAAAAAAGCAACGACGCAATGGCGCACGATGCAAATCTCTCTACTTAAAAGTAAAATCAAGAAAGCAAGATGCTATCAGCCGAATGCTAAAAAATTATCCTTGTTTTGTTGCTCATATGTTGGATGATATTATGAGTATTGATGGTTTTTCGGAAACAGAGATTGGTTTTGGTTCAAGTATTCCATTAGAAACGGTTCGAGACATTGTTGCTGGCAATCTAAAGCATTTGAATCAGGAAGTTTCTTTGGCCCTTTTGGGGTTATATGCGCGAATTTTTTGTAATTGGTGGAGCTATCAAGATGATTAAGAGCAACTTTCTCTAAGCATGCGGAATTTTCGAAGGACGATAGGGAAACGACCATACCAGGAAAAGGTGCTTTAAATTTGCTTCCTCGTAAAGCCGCACCAATTAGCAGAAGTCAAAATATATTTTTGATGTAGATATGCAAAGCTCTTTCCAGTTATGTTAAAATGCAACAAATAGAATGAGCCCTCTGCAAAATAGTAAATTGAACGAGTTAACGAGGCAAAAATTCGTCTGGAACGAATTTTGGCGTACGAAGTACGCCCGGAGGGTGAAAACCCTGGACGGTTTTCATCAAAAATTCGTTTGGAATGAATTTTGGCGTACGAAGTACGCCCGAAGGGTGAAAACCCTGGACGGTTTTCATCAAAAATTCGTCGGGAATGAATTTTGGCGTACGAAGTACGCCCGGAGGGTGAAAACCCTGGACGGTTTTCATCAAAAATTTTGTTCCTGAAAAAAATTTCATCGCAGTAAATGCGGATTTGTGGCTCCTTTTTAACAAAGTTAACATGTTCAAGGTACATTTTACAGAGGTCTCAGAATAGGTATCGGACACAGGGGTGTCTGACATCACCATTTGTTACATTGGTGGAGCCATAAAAAAATTAAAAGGACCAATTTATGAACTTAATAGTTAATCGCGATGATTTACTACAGGCATTGCAGCTTGTTCTTGGGGCTATTGAGCGTAGGCAAACCATGCCGATTTTGTCTCATGTTCTTTTAATTGCAGAAAATAATAAATTATCAATTACGGCTACGGATTTGGAGGTTGAATTAATTACAGAAATACCTCTCCTGGAATTAATAGAGCCGAACGTGGTCACGGTTAATGCCAAAAAACTTTTAGATATTTGTAGAACATTGCCGGCTAACGCACAAATAGAATTTTCTTTCAAAAATAATCGATTAATATTGGTTTCAAACAAGAGCCGTTTTAATCTGGCGACTCTTTCTGCTGAGGATTTTCCTAATATTGGTGATCAGTTTAAAAAGCAGTTAGAATTTAGCGTGCCTCAATCTGCTCTGAAAAAATTAATAGACAATACTTATTTTGCCATGGCTCAAGATGATGTCCGATATTATTTAAATGGCACATTATATGAATTAAATCAGGGGGTTGTAAAATTTGTTACGACTGATGGGCATCGACTAGCAGTTTCTTCTATCCGATTAGACGAAAATTTGATGCCACAAATAAAGCAGTTGAAGGAAATAGTCATCATTCCGCGAAAAGGTATTATGGAGCTCAAGCGTTTGTTGTTATCTGATGATGAAACACCGCTTAAAGTATCTTTAGGTTCGGGACATATTTCGGTTATAGCGCCTACCTTTCGATTTATTTCGAAGTTGGTGGAAGGAAAATTTCCTGAATATTCACAAGTCATCCCGAAAACCGGAGACAAAATTGTTATTATTAGTAGAGATATATTCAAGCAAGCATTGATGCGCGTCTCTATTTTATCTAATGAAGTTCACCGAGGCATTCGCCTATCATTTGATGATCTTCTAAGAATCTCAGCTAATAATCCTGAACAAGAGGAGGCAAAAGAAGAGGTAGTTATTGCTTATCAAGGTGAAAAAATAGAGATTGGTTTTAATGTGAATTATCTAATAGATATTTGTGATGGGTTAGCCCCCGCGGAATCTATAAAAATAACATTAACAGGCGACAATAAGGGAGTATTATTTGAAAGCGTGGATGACCATGCAACGTTACACGTTATTATGCCAATGCGACTATAGAAAATGGGCTTATCTCGGTTAAAAATCTCCAATTTCCGTAATTTAAATGCTGTTGATATCCAGCCTTGTCAAGATATTAATTTGTTTTATGGTGCAAATGGGAGCGGGAAAACAAGTTTGCTGGAATCCATCTATTATATCAGTTTTGCCCGTTCATTTCGAAGCCGGATTTCAAGCCACATTATACAAAATAACAAAGATCAATTTTCAGTATTTGCCGAGATTGATGCTAATACTTTAGGAGTGGAGCGTAATCGACAGGGAGGTTTGGCAATAAGATTCAATACGGGATCTATCGTCTCCGCTTCAGAATTATCAAAATTGCTCCCACTGCAACTTATATATCCGGATAGTTATCAATTGCTAAATGATGGTTCTAAAATTCGGCGACAATTTATTGATTGGGGAGTGTTCCACGTGGAACATCAAATATTTTTTCCTCTCTGGAAGCGTATGCGGAAGATTCTGCAACAAAGGAATGTGGTCTTGAAAAATAAGAAATTTCAAGCAAAACCAATGATTAAGGCATGGGATATTGAATTTGCAGAAATCGCAAGAACAATCACTGGTCTTAGAAGTGACTATATCAATAATTTTTATCCTATATTTGATGAGATTCTTTGTAAACTTTTGCCGGATAAAGCGATCAAAATGAAATTTAAACCTGGCTGGGATAATACCCAACCGTTTGAGAATATTTTAGAAAGAGAGCTGGAAAAAGATTTTCAATTCGGTTTTACAAGATTTGGGCCACATCGAGCTGATTTAGAGATTTCTATTGAGCATCATTTGGCTAAAAATATTCTTTCGCGAGGGGAGCAAAAGGCTTTGGTTTGTGCGATGCGCTTAGCCCAAGCAAGAATATTAGAAAAAACACATGAGCAGTGTGTTTTTTTAATCGATGATTTACCCTCGGAACTAGATGAGGAGAAAAGAAAAATCTTTTGTGATATGATATCGCACATGAAAACTCAACTGTTTATTACAGGGATTTCATCAAATTCATTAAAAAATTTATTTGCCCCAAAATTAACTAAAATGTTCCACGTGGAACATGGAAGTATTAGAGAAATAGAAAAACATGATGAATACTAACATTAAAGAAAATGTCTATGACCAAACGAGCATTAAAGTGCTCAAAGGTTTAGAGGCGGTCAGAAAACGCCCAGGAATGTATATCGGTGACACAGATGACGGCACGGGCCTTCATCACATGGTTTTTGAGGTTATTGATAATTCTATTGACGAAGCACTAGCCGGATATTGTAAAAATATTATCGTTATTTTGCATACTGATCATTCTGTCACAGTAAAAGATGATGGCCGTGGCATTCCTGTGGGAATACTTCCCGAGGAAGGGCGATCTGCAGCTGAAGTTATCATGACAGTATTGCATGCGGGTGGTAAATTTGATGATCAGGCTTATAAAGTTTCCGGGGGATTGCATGGCGTTGGTATTTCCGTCGTTAATGCGCTTTCTGAAAAATTAGATTTAATTATTAGTAGGGAAGGAAAGGTTTATGAGCAAATATATTTGTTAGGAGAACCCCAGGCTCCCTTAAAAGAAATTGGAAAGAGTGATGAAACGGGAACCACTATTCGATTTAAACCAAGCGCAACCATATTTTCAAATACTATATTTGACTATGACATTTTAGCGAAAAGATTTAGGGAATTAGCCTTTTTAAATCCTGGAATCACCATTAAGCTTACTGACGAACGTACCAATAAAGAAAATGAGTTTCGATATGAAGGGGGAATTGTTTCATTTGTCGAATATTTAAACAAAAATAAAAATAGCATTAATAAAAAATTGTTTTACTGCCTTCAAGAAGATAAAGAAAGTGGGATTCTCGTGGAAGTGGCTATGCAATGGAATGATGGCTATCAAGAAAATGTTTTTTGTTATACCAATAATATTCCCCAACCTGATGGGGGAACGCATTTAGTGGGACTACGTAGCGCGCTGACAAGAACCTTAAATACCTACATAGAACAAGAAGAACTAGGGAAAAAATATAAAATTAGTCTTTCTGGTGAAGATACCAGAGAAGGTTTGACGGCCATATTATCGGTTAAAATGCATGATCCTAAATTCTCATCGCAGACCAAAGATAAATTGGTGTCTTCAGAAGCTAAAACAACGGTTGAGAGCATTTTAGGAGAGAAATTAAAAGAATTTTTACTAGAAAATCCTCAGGATGCTAAGTCCATTGTTTCTAAAATTATTGATGCTGCGCGAGCTAGAGAGGCGGCCAGAAAAGCGCGGGCAATGACACGCCGAAAAACGGCACTTGATGTGGCTAATTTGCCTGGAAAATTAGCTGATTGCCAGGAAACCGATCCCAAATTATGTGAAATTTTTCTGGTTGAAGGGGATTCCGCGGGTGGTTCTGCCAAACAAGCTCGAGATCGACGTTATCAAGCTATTCTCCCCTTAAAGGGAAAAATTCTTAATGTTGAAAAAGCGCGTTTTGATAAAGTACTCTCTTTTGCGGAAATCGGTGCATTAGTAACTGCGCTTGGTTGCGGTATTGGACGGGAAGAATTTGATACCAATAAATTGAGGTATCATCGAATTATTATTATGACAGATGCTGATGTTGATGGTTCCCACATTACCACGTTGCTTCTGACTTTCTTTTTCCGCTACATGCCAGAACTTATCGAAAAGGGGTATATCTATATTGCTCAGCCCCCCCTTTATAAAGTTAAACAAGGTAAGCAAGAAAGATATTTAAGGGATGATGAAGCATTGGAGGCCTACTTGATGCAATTGGCGGTAGAAGATGCTGCGCTATATCCATCAAAAGGGGTTCCCCCAATAAAAGGTTTAGCTTTAGAAAACTTGATGAAAGATTATATGGAAATAAAATTGATTATTAATCGGTTATCGAAGCGCTTTGCTCAAGAAATTTTGAATCCGCTAATTGATCTTCCTGTTGTTACATTAGAATCATTAAAAGACCAAGAAACCATGCAACAATGGCTGGAACAGTTGAACTTGAAGTTAGCGCGTGGAAATACTCAGATTTCCTATTTGAGTCAACTGATTCAGCAAAATGGCTATTATTTACCTCAAGTTATGATCAATTTTCATGGCCTGGAAAAAACTTATTTATTGAATGAGGCATTTTTTAAGTCAACAGAATACCGTAAGATCTTAGAATTTTCTTTAAAAATCAATGGGTTGCTAGATAAAGATGCTTATGTAACCCGCCAAACTAAAGAACAGCCTATTGATCATTTTATTGAAGCTGTTAATTGGCTTATTGAAGAAGCTAAACGCGGTCAAAATATCCAACGTTACAAGGGGTTGGGGGAAATGAATCCTGATCAGCTATGTGAAACTACAATGGATCCTGAAACGAGGAGAATGCTTCAAGTGACTATCCCAGATGCTGTGGCGGCAGATCAGCTTTTTTCAACGTTGATGGGGGATCAGGTTGAACCGCGAAGAGATTTCATCAACGAAAATGCCCTTAACGTGGATAATATTGATGTTTAATGGTTTGTATAGGTAGTTTGGTATCGTAGGGGTGGTGGTCTTGTGGTCTGTAGTGTCGGGGTTTTGGTTTGTAATAAAGGATTTGGGTTGGTTTGGTGTGTTGGTTTTGGTGGTCGTAGGTTGGGTTGATGGGGGCTGTTGGGATCTGCGCATGTGTCATTCTGAATTTGATTCAGGATCCAGGAGGATTCGTCGGGTGCGTCATCCTGAACTTGATTCAGGATCCAGGAGAATTTGTCGGGAACGAATTTTTTTATTTGGAGTAGTTTGGTGGAGGGATAGGAAGGGGAATGGGGAATAGATTTGGCTGGATATTAGAAATAAAATGGCGGGGTTGGGATTGGGTTTTATGGGGCTGTTGCGATCTGATCATTTTGTCATTCAGAGCGCAGCGAAGAATCTT
>JAFGHQ010000042.1 GCA_016930035.1 Gammaproteobacteria bacterium
AACGTCGTTTTACCGTGGTCTACGTGACCTATCGTCCCTACGTTGACGTGAGGTTTCTTCCTCTCAAAAGTTGCTTTTGCCATCTCTTTTTCCCCCCATTTATTTTAATTAATAATTAAATTATTACCTACCTGCTTCGTTTTTCAATAATTTCCTGGGCTATGTTTGCAGGTGCTTCATTATAGTGGCCAAATTCCATCGTATAAGTTGCTCGGCCTTGAGTCATAGAACGTAAATCAGTCGCATATCCAAACATTTCGGCCAAAGGCACAAGAGCTCGGACAAGTTTACCTGAGTGAATATCTTCCATTCCTTGAATAAGTCCTCTACGACGATTGAGATCACCAATCACATCACCCATGTGTTCCTCAGGAGTAATCACATCAACTTTCATAATGGGTTCTAATATTTTAGGGCTGGCTTTTTTCGCTCCATCTCGAAAACCCATAGATCCAGCAATTTTAAAAGCCATTTCACTGGAATCGACTTCATGATAAGAACCATCAAATAAAGTAATTTTAACGTCTACTACCGGGTAACCCGCTATTACACCATTTTCTAGTTGCTGCCGAACGCCTTTTTCAACTGCGGGGATATATTCCTTCGGAATAACGCCCCCCACAATAGCATTAACAAATTCATATCCTTTGCCAGGTTCTAGTGGCTCAATACGTAACCAAACATGCCCATACTGGCCTCGGCCCCCACTTTGTTTAATATATTTTCCTTCTTGTTCTACTGAACTTCGTACCGTCTCTCGATAGGCTACTTGAGGTTTACCTACATTGGCTTCTACTTTAAATTCACGCTTCATTCGATCTACGATAATTTCTAAATGAAGCTCGCCCATACCAGAAATAATCGTCTGCCCTGATTCTTCATCCGTGTGAACTCTAAATGATGGGTCTTCCTGAGCAAGTTTATTCAAGGCTATAGACATTTTTTCTTGATCCACCTTGGTTTTAGGTTCAACAGCAACTGAAATAACGGGTTCAGGAAATACCATTTTTTCTAAGACAATTGGTTTATTAATATCGCATAGTGTCTCGCCTGTTGTCACATCTTTAAGCCCAACACAAGCAACAATATCTCCCGCATGCACTTCTTTGATCTCTTGGCGCGAATTGGCATGCATCTGAACAAGTCGACCGATACGTTCCCGTTTGTGCTTTATCGGGTTATATACTGTCTCTCCAGATATGAGCGTTCCTGAATATAAACGAATAAACGTTAACGATCCAACGTAAGGATCGGTGGCGATTTTGAATGCTAACGCGGAAAAAGGTTCATCATCCAAAGGTTTACGCTCAATTTGTGTATCACTATCCTCTAACGTACCTTTTACCGGGGGAACATCTTTAGGAGAAGGTAAATAGTAAATCACGGCATCTAAAACTGCTTGAATCCCTTTGTTTTTGAATGCGGAACCACAAAATACTGGGACGATTTCATTTGCTAAAGTTTGGATACGAATACCTGCAACAATCTCTTGTTCTGTTAAATCTCCTGACTCTAGATATTTTTCCATTAAAGTTTCATTAGCTTCTGCTGCGGTTTCAAGCAATTTAGATCGCCAATTTTGACAGTTCGCCAGCATATTTTCAGGGATATCTTTTTCATCAAACGTCATCCCTTGAGTGTCATCACGCCAATAAATGGCCTTCATACGTACTAAATCAACTACACCTTTAAAATTATCCTCTGCACCTACGGGTAGCTGCATCACGACAGGATTAGCTTTTAGGCGATTTTTAATTTGACCGACAACTCGTAACATATCTGCCCCGATTCGATCCATTTTATTAATAAAAGCTAACCGGGGAACTCCGTAGCGATCTGCTTGTCTCCAAACAGTTTCTGATTGGGGTTCTACTCCTCCCACACCACAAAAAACAACCACTGCACCGTCTAAAACGCGCATTGAACGTTCTACTTCAATAGTAAAATCAACGTGGCCTGGGGTATCAATAATATTAATACGATATTGATCAAATTGATTTGCCATACCTTTCCAATAGCAGGTTGTGGCAGCTGAAGTAATCGTAATGCCTCGTTCTTGTTCTTGCTCCATCCAGTCCATGACAGCAGCACCATCGTGAACCTCACCCAGCTTGTGAGAAACCCCCGTATAAAAAAGAATACGTTCGGTAGAAGTGGTCTTACCTGCATCAATATGTGCAATAATCCCAATATTTCTATATCGTTCTATGGGTGTTTCACGGGGCACGTTATTCTCCTCTTTATTATTTTTAAATAGACAACTTAATTTAAAATTTATAATCTAAAATTCCGAAGGAAACTACCAACGAAAATGAGCGAAAGCTTGGTTGGCTTGTGCCATTCGGTGGGTATCTTCTCGCTTTTTCACAGCCGCTCCACTATTTTGGTAAGCTGCGATTAATTCATTACCTAAGCGTTCTTCCATATTTTTTTCTGAACGACCTTTGGCTGCATCAATAATCCAACGCATAGCGAGAGTTAAACGACGATCAGCCTGAACCTCAACAGGCACCTGGTAAGTCGCTCCCCCAATACGACGCGATTTGACTTCAACTTTAGGGCTTACATTATCTAAAGCTTTACCAAAAATAACTAAAACTAAATTTTTAGTACCGGCTCCAGATTTTCCTTTACCTCCTTTTCCTCCTTCTTCTTCCTCTTTTTCTTTAATCTTATCTTTCAAACGGTTAGTTGCTATATCTAAAGCGCCGTATACTATTTTTTCGGCAACGGATTTTTTACCTCTTTCCATAACAGAATTAATAAATCTCGTCACCGATTTACTTTGAAATTTCGGATCAGGTAAAATTTCACGTTTTATTGCTGCTCTTCTTCTAGACATTCTCGTTACACCTATATTTTTTGTGGTTAGATTGTAATTGTTGGGTTGCGCTACGCTTAACCCAACCTACATTCATCATTCAAAATTTAAAATATTTTCTTTGTTACTCTTTTCCTTTAGCCCCACCTTTAACTTGTCTTGTCCCGTATTTTGAACGGCCTCTTTTTCGTTCAGTAACACCCGAAGTGTCTAAAGCACCTCGTACAATATGATAACGCACACCTGGTAAATCTTTCACTCGCCCTCCTCGGACAAGAACAACAGAGTGCTCCTGCAAATTATGTCCCTCACCACCTATATATGCGGTCACTTCATAACCGTTGGTTAATCGTACACGTGCAACTTTACGAAGCGCAGAATTCGGCTTTTTTGGTGTTGTTGTATAAACACGAGTACAAACTCCTCTCTTCTGAGGACATCTTTCTAAAGCTGGCGCTTTAGGTTTATGTGGTTTTGAAATTCTTTCTTTTATGGTTGTAGACATAAATAAGTAAAATCCTAATAAAGCAAAAAATATCTAAAAAATATCAATAACTTAATAAACTGCCATCCATTTAGAAAACAGAATAAAGTCATCTTGAATCGCAATGGATTTTGCAAGATGTTTAAACTTGCACTTCTACCGCATTCTGAAAAAGGGTGCGCAATTTTATTGAGCCGGCCTATCAAAGTCAAGCAAAAAAATAGAGGCTATCAAACCAAAATAGAAATGTCCCGTCAATTGCCAATCTAGAAATTGTCAACGCAATTTAAAAATGTCCCCTTTTATTCCAAAAACAACTTATCTATATTAATAGTAAGGCAAATGAATCTCTCCGCGGCAAGTTGCGGGGTATCTTTTCAGTAAAGTTGGGTTTTATTACGCTCCAAATGGCGGGGAATAAAATTCACGAGATCCTGGATAAGGCGAAGCCTTATCCAGGATCAATTCCTCTTGCGATAAAAACTTCGCTTTGCTTGTTTTTATCGAGCGTCATTGATTTAAAATTTATAAATATTGTTTTCGAACAAAATCTGCCAATGTTTCAGCCAATACACTGACTTTTTCAAAGTCACATCCTTCCACCATCACTCGAATAATAGGTTCCGTTCCAGAGGGACGTAATAATATGCGGCCTTGCCCTTCCAATTCGGTTTCCATAGCTCTCACAACATCCCAAAGTTCTGTTCTATCTTCTAAATTAATGGTTTGACTAACTTGAACATTAATCAATTTTTGAGGAAATTTATTCATGCCTTGTTTTAATTCATATAATCCCTGGTTAAATTTAGTGATGGCAGATAATACCAATAGACTCGATATTAACGCATCTCCCGTCGTGGTCGCGTCCAGATAAATAATATGTCCGGAGGATTCGCCGCCGAGTATCCAATTGTTTTGCTTCAACGCTTCTATCACGTAACGATCACCCACTTTGCTGCGGAGAAAAGGAATTTTTAATTTTTGTAAAGCTAATTCCAATCCAAAATTTGTCATTAAAGTACCGACAACTCCACCTCTAAATTGATTCGTATGATAAAGATAATTGACGATAACAAATAAAAGCTGGTCACCATCCACCACCGCTCCAAGATCATCTACCATAATCACTCGGTCACCATCCCCATCCAGTGCAATACCCAAATCAGCCTGTTCTGCCAAAACTGTTTCTTGCAATTTCTGTGGATGCGTAGATCCGCAATTCAGATTAATATTTAACCCGTTGGGCTCAACCCCAATGCCCACCACCTCTGCCCCCAATTCATGAAACAATTTAGGGGCTATTTTATATGCTGCGCCATTAGCACAATCTAGAACGATTTTAAGCCCTTTCAATGAAAGCCCTGGGACAGTTTCCTTACAAAAACAAGCGTAAAATTCTTCGGGGTCTTTTAATCGTGAAGCTTTACCTAAATGGGCTGAATCAACTACAGTTAATGGTTCATTTAATTGTTGCTCAATTTGTAACTCAAGCTCGTCCGGCAATTTATATCCTTCTTGGGAAAAAATCTTAATCCCATTATCATGATAGGGATTATGTGAGGCGCTGATAACAATGCCCGCTGCTGCCCCTAATGTTCGTGTCAAATGAGCAACCGCAGGTGTGGGTATCGGCCCTAAAAAGCAGCCATCAATACCAGCCGCTGACAGACCAGCTAATAAAGCTGTTTCAAACATATAGCCAGAATTTCGAGTATCTTTCCCAATCAAAACCTTGCCATTTTTACCTTGACGCGATAACACCTTTCCTAAAGCCCAACCAAATTGAAGGGCAAAGTCAGGAGTAATCGGAAACATTCCTACCTGTCCGCGTATTCCATCTGTACCAAAATATTTTCGATTCATAATTAAATCAATAACACTCGATAAAAACGAGCAAAGCGAAGTTTTTATCGCAAGAGGAATTGATTCTGGAAAAGCGAAGCCTTATCCAGGATCCCGTGGGTTGTATTCCCCGCCACTTGTAGCGTAATAAAACCCAACTTTACCGAAAAGATACCCCGCGGCTTGCCGCGGGGAGATTCATTAGTTAACGTCAGTTATGGATAACAATTGCGTAACTGACGCCATTTTAAATTCTAAATGGCGTTGTTGCATAAATTGTCATTAAAGTCATTCTGGAAACCCAGACCTCGTCATCCTGAACTTGATTCAGGATCCAGACCTATTTAATTTAACGTCCCTGTCAACTGGATCCTGGCTTCCCATCCAGGATGACAGGTGGGGTTATTTATGCAACAACTCTATTCTAAATTGAAATCTTATGTTTCTTCTTTTTTCTTAGACGACCTGCGAAATCTCGGTCGCTTCGAAATTAAAGAACTAGAGGCTGTTTGTGGGGGCGTTAATTCCAGCTGAGATGCATTATTTTCTGCTTTGCTCTGTTCAACTTGATCCCACCCCTTAGGAGGTAATGGAAGTTTACCTGACATAATATCGTCAATCTGTTCACTATCTAATGTTTCGTATTTCATCAATGCTTCAGCCATTAAATGCAGAATGTGGATCTTGTCCTTAAGAATGTTCTCAGCACGTTGGTAATTACGATTAATAATTGATTTTACCTCCTCATCAATCAACTTCGCAGTATGATCCGACATTTCTTTGCGTTGCATCGTAAAGGGTTGTGGTAAAAACATTTCGCTCTCATCTTCGCTGTAAAAAAGCGGCCCTAATTCTGATAATCCCCATTTAGTCACCATATTCCAAGCAATTTCTGTCGCTTTTTTAATATCGTTAGCAGCCCCTGTAGTAATCATGTGAGAACCGAAAATAAGACCTTCAGCAATGCGCCCACCAAAAAGGCTCGATATCTGGCTCTCTAAATGTTGTTTAGTAACACTATAACGATCTCTTTCCGGTAAAAACATCGTCACGCCCAGCGCTCTTCCTCGCGGAATGATCGTTACTTTATGAATGGGATCGTGCTCGGGCACGGAACGCCCAACAATAGCATGCCCTGCTTCATGATACGCTGTATTTCGTTTTTCTTCTTCAGTCATCACCATTGATCGTCGTTCAGCGCCCATCAATATCTTATCTTTAGCTTGTTCTAATTCCCCCATGCCTACCTGCTTTTGATTGTTGCGGGCGGCAATAAGCGCTGCTTCATTGACTAAATTAGCTAAGTCCGCCCCTGAAAATCCCGGAGTACCTCTTGCTATCAAACTGATTTCTACATTCTTTTCTAGAGGAACTTTACGAATATGCACATTTAAAATCGCCTCTCGGCCTCGCACATCGGGCAGTGGCACAACAATCTGACGATCAAAACGTCCCGGTCGAAGTAGCGCAGGATCCAGCACATCAGGACGATTAGTCGCCGCCAGAACAATTACGCCCTCTTTCCCTTCGAAACCATCCATTTCAACGAGTAATTGGTTCAGTGTCTGTTCACGTTCATCATGCCCCCCAACAAAACCTCCTCCACGTTTTCGCCCTACTGCGTCAATTTCATCAATAAAAATAATACAGGGCGATTGTTTCTTTGCTTGTTCAAACATATCGCGCACACGAGAAGCGCCTACCCCCACAAACATTTCCACAAAATCTGAGCCCGAAATGCTGAAAAAAGGCACTTTCGCCTCACCCGCAACTGCTTTGGCTAATAAGGTTTTACCCGTTCCAGGAGCTCCCATCAATAAAACGCCTCGGGGAATACGTCCGCCTAATTTTTGAAATTTTTCAGGGTCTTTCAAAAAATCAACGAGTTCTTTAACATCTTCTTTCGCTTCGTCACAGCCCGCCACATCTGCAAAAGTTACCTTAACTTGTCCTTCGCTTAAAAGACGTGCACGGCTACGACCAAATGAAAACGGATTACGCGATCCCCCTCCCATTTGCTGCCGAAAAATAAAAGACCAAACAAGTACTAAAACTAAAATAAATAAAATACTCGATAAAGCTTGCATACCTACCTGAGACCAAAATCCTGGCTGAGGCGCAGGCTCGCCTTTGACATCAACCCCTTTTTTGATTAATTGAGGAAGCAAAGCAGGATCACGTATGGGTAAGTAAGTTGAGAAGGGTTTGTGATCTTGTGTTAAACCCGTAATTTGATGATCCGCTATAGTAACGGATACGATATTACCTTGCTCAACATGATGAATGAATTGCGAATAAGGTAATTTATGTGGTTCAGGTTTTTTAGGGCCGAAATAATTAAATACAAAAAAAAGAATACCGATGATTACAAACCACAAAAGTAATGTTTTTATTAAATCTTTCAAAAAAATGTCTCCGAATTATTGTTCAGAATTCAGGGGTATGAATTTGATTTTTACCTAATATAACAGTCTAATTAAACTTGATATAAAAAGCTAGTTTTGTTAAAAATGTCGCTCTCAGTTTTGTCCAAATTTTACCTTCATATTGTTCCTATTTCTAAATTTCCAATGACTTGATACAAATTGCAGATTCATTTGTATAGGGCGCAGATCTGCGCCCTATACCATTTAAACCACAATAAGGAATCCTTACTATGAAAATCGCCACCATATACAGTCGCGCCCAGGTCGGTATTGATGCTCCTCTCGTTAACGTGGAAGCGCATTTGGTTCGCGGAACCCCTCGTTTTTCGATTGTTGGCCTACCGGAAACTGCTGTCAAAGAAAGTAAAGATCGCGTGCGGAGTGCTTTGCTCAATACGCATTTCGATTTTCCTGAAGGTAAAATCGTCATCAACTTAGCCCCGGCTGATTTACCCAAAGAAGGCGCTCGATTTGATCTTGCCATTGCTCTTAGCATTCTTGCCGCTGCCAATCAAATCCCTTCTCATGATCTGAATCAATATGAATTTGTCGGCGAATTAAGTTTATCGGGCAGCCTGAGAGCAGTTTCTGGCATTTTACCTCTGGCTTTAAAAACTCAAAAAGCTAATCGAATATTGGTTTTACCTGTGGATAATGCCCCTGAAGCAGGGCTTGTAAAAAATTTATCTATTCTGCCAATCAAGCATATTCTTGATATTTGCTCGCACTTGTGCGGGGAAAACAGAATACAACCTTTTCAACCATTGGACCCTCAAAAAATATCTGTTTCAGAAATTGATTTGCAAGATATTTATGGCCAAACAGCCGGGAAACGCGCTTTAGAAATAGCCGCCGCTGGTGGGCACAGCTTGTTGCTCATTGGACCTCCTGGCACCGGTAAAACTATGCTCGCTTGCCGCTTACCGAGTATTCTTCCATATATGATTTACGAAGAAGCGATTGAATCTGCTGCCACAAAATCCATCTGTCCTGGCGGATTTCACATCAAAGATTGGCAAAAACGACCATTTCGAAACCCTCATCACAGCGCTTCTAGTGTTGCTATCGTTGGCGGCAGTAATCCGCCAAGACCTGGGGAAATCTCGTTAGCTCACCACGGCGTTTTATTTTTAGACGAATTCCCTGAATTTAATCGGCAAGTTTTAGAAGCGCTGCGAGAACCGTTAGAATCAGCAAAAATTACTATTTCTCGGGCAGCACGCCAAATTGAATTCCCAGCTGATTTCCAATTAATTGCAGCTATGAATCCTTGCCCTTGCGGCTATTTGGGCGATCCTGAAAAATTATGCCGCTGCTCGCCCACACAAATTCAGCGTTATCGCATGAAAGTCTCAGGTCCTATTCTTGATCGTATTGATATGTACATAGAAATGCCGCGAATAGCGGCTAAAACACTCACGCAAGAAACTGTCGGTGAAAAAAGCGAAATCGTACGAGAACGGGTCGAAAAAGCCAGGGAACTTCAATTAAAAAGAGCCGGGAAAATCAATACAAAATTGACCAACAGCGAACTTAAAAAGTTCATCACATTGACAAAAGAGCAACAAAATTTATTGACTGAAGCGCTTCAAAAACTGCATTTATCAGCGAGAAGTTATCACCGAATCCTAAAAATTGCCTTAACCATCGCCGATTTGGCTGAATCTGACACGATTGAAACCCAACATCTGATTGAGGCTATCAATTTTCGGAAATTTAATGTGTCTGTTTGATGGGGATCAATTGTCGTTTTTGGCATTCCCGCAACATCCAGCGCACATCATCCATAATTTTGGGATGGCTCAGCGCTTCTTTTACACTGTCGTAGTATCTGGCTTCGGCTTCATAACAGCCAGTAATTGTACCGGATTTGTCATGCCAAAAATAAGCATAAATGAGCTCTGTATAATTGGTAATGGCTTCTGTGATGGCCCCAAGCGGGATCAGATCTTTTGGGTTAACTTGTGCGCCCAGCTCTTCTTTCAACTCACGAACAAGAGCTTGTATCGGTGTTTCTCCCTGCTCTATTTGGCCACCAAATGTTGCAAGACACCCGGGAAACGTGCGCCAATTGTTTGGGCGATGCTGTAATAAAATTTGATGATCTTTAGTCAATACAATGCACCCGACACTACGTCGCTTAAAATCCGAAAGATTTATTTGCGATAAATCGAGTAATTCAATAGGTTCTGCAAATTTTTGCATAGTTTTCTCCACATAACAAAAAAATTAGCTTGATCTGCTGACCAAATAACCTTAACTCATAATAACTGGATTTTGTCTACTTGATAATAATCATTATGGATATTGCAATAAATGTCATAGAGCAAAAACTGATCTTGTGTTGACATAGGCAAAACATCAATTGATACTTTTAATGTTTGCATGGGATCCACAATCCCTTGATTGGGTACAGAAATATTAATGACAGGGCTAGACATGGCATAACTCGCACATCCCAAACATAAAAATAAAAGACCTAAAATAAAATGATATAATTTATTGGCAAATATATTTCTACCTCCGAAAATAAAAAAATTATGAAAATTTGGGTAATTTATACTTAAATCGAAAAAATATACTATAATTTATACAAATAATGATGTGCGTAAAAATACGTGCTTTTGCTATAAAAATTATAATCAGACTTAAATATGAATGGCCCAAACTCACCAAATAATGTTGTATTGAACTTATCTAAGGAGACAAATAAGTTGGCGTCTTCTTTGATGAATTTCAAAAATATCGTCTTCAGTCATGTAAGACTTTATGATAATAATTCTCGCTGGTACTTGTGTTCAAACCCAAACTGGGCAGAACATTTCATCAATAAGCAATATTTTTACAAGGATACAGTTGATAAATTTCGAATTGATAGCGGCTCATTGAATTTTTTTCCGTGGTCATGCTTTGAAAACAATAGTGAACGATATGAAGATTTAAGAAACGATTTTAATATTAAAGCCGGAATCTCTATTTGCAAGAAACATGACCAATACTACGATTTTTTTCATTTTGGAAGTCCTATAAAAAATCTCAATTTTTACTTAGCACAAATTGAATGCTTTACAAAATTCATCCCTTACTTTAAAGAAAAAGCAAAAAAACTAATTGCAATTGCTGAACAAAATAAAATCGTTTATCACCCCCCTCAAAAATTACTATCTAGTTTACAACAGACCTTAGAAATCCAGAAAAAACAACGAGAACTATTTCTCAAACAAATCCCAACAAACCATTTTGCTCATAAAACTATTAACTGTTTGACTCCACGAGAAAATGAATGTGTAACGTGGTTAAACGCAGGGAAAACTGCTGACGAAACCGGCATTATTCTAAACATTTCTAAAAGAACTGTCGAAAAACACTTGGAAAATATCCGTAAAAAACTCAATTGTTATAAGCAAACTCAAATTGTTCAAATAATGTCCGAGATGATAAGTTAAAAGTTACACTTACTTATTTCTCGCATACTTCTGATTTATCACTTATTTGTCATTTGATTAATTCCTGTCATAATAAATTATAAATACTTTCCTAAAACCTTCTAAAAGGAATCGACATGACCGACATTTCTGTATTGTTAAAAGAGCAACGTACGTTTAAACCCACTCAAGAATTTATCAATCAGACGAATGTGAAACAGTGGATGGATCAAAATCATATTGCATCATTAGAAGAGCTTTATGAAAAAGCAAGTGACTGGAAATGGTTTTGGGAAAAGATGTCAAAAGAATTTATTCACTTCTATCAACCTTACAAAAAAGTAGTCGACTGGAAACCGCCTTATGTGAAATGGTTTGTCGGTTCGAAATATAACATTGTTCATGATGCGCTGGATCTGCACATGCAAACCGACGTTCAACATAAAATAGCTTATATTTATGAAAGCGAACCAGGCGAAACTCAAAAAATAACTTACGGTGAACTTAATGGTGAAGTTAATAAACTGGCTAATGCTTTAAAGCAACTCGGTGTTAAAAAAAGGGATCGCGTGGGTATTTATTTACCGATGATTCCACAGCTGCCGATTGCGATGCTCGCTTGTGCAAAAATTGGTGCGATTCATTCAGTGGTATTTTCAGGGTTCAGTGCACTTGCTTTTAGAGGACGCATGAATGACTGTCAAGCCAAAGTAATTATTACTTGTGACGCGTTTTATCGACGAGGAAAAAAAATCTTTCTCAAAGAACAAACCGACACCGCACTTGAAGATACTCCCTCAGTTAAACATGCCATCGTTTACCGACGCACTGGTGATAAAATCCATTGGAAATCGGGCCGCGATATCTGGTGGCATGATTTGGTCAAAAATATGCCAAAAATTTGTGAAACGGAACCGCTCGACGCCAACGATCCCCTCTTTTATTTATACACGTCGGGCACTACAGGGAAACCCAAAGGCATTATTCATGCTCATGCGGGGTACGCACTAGGTGCCGCACTTACCTTGCATTGGGTCTTGGATGTAAAACCAACCGATATTTATTGGTGCGCTGCAGACATCGGCTGGATTACCGGCCATTCTTATATTGTCTATGCGCCTTTGATTCTGGGCATTACTTCCGTGCTCTACGAAGGTGCACCGGATTTCCCACTACCTGATCGTTGGTGGAGCATTATTGCAAAATACAACATCAATATTTTATACACTTCACCCACGGCGATACGCTTCTTTATGCAAAAAGGTGATGAATGGCCGCAAAAGCACGATTTAAGCTCATTACGCTTACTCGGCTCTGTTGGTGAACCCATCAATCCTGAAGCTTGGATATGGTATTACGCTACTATTGGAAAAGAGAAGTGCCCTATTATGGATACCTGGTGGCAAACTGAAACGGGTCATTTCATGATTTCACCGCTACCTATCAGCACACTCAAACCCGGCTCTGCCGTACTCCCCATCCCCGGCGTTTCTGCAGATGTTTACAATGAACAAGGGGAAAGCATCATCGAGGCAGGGGGCAACTTGGTCATCACGCATCCCTGGCCTGGTATGTTACGGGGTATTTATGGTGATCCGGCACGTTATCAAGAAACCTATTGGGATCGTTATAAAAATATCTATCTCGCAGGTGATATTGCACGGATTGATCAAGAAAGATATTTTTGGATTCAGGGCCGAGCTGATGATGTGTTAAGTGTTTCCGGTCACCGTATCGGGAATTCCGAAATTGAATCTGCCCTTGTAAGCTATGAGGCTGTTGCTGAAGCAGCGATCATTGGTGTTCCCGACCCCATTAAAGGTGAATCTATTATCGCCTATGTGATCCTAAAAAATCGTGTCAAATCCTCTCCCGAACTAATCGACATTCTGCGCCAACATGTGGCCCATGAAATTGGGAAATTAGCACGTCCAGACCGAATTTACTTCGTCAGAGATGTTCCTAAAACCCGAAGCGGTAAAATCATGCGCCGCGTGATCCGAGCAAAAGCTTTAGGCAAAGAAATTGGCGATATTTCTACACTCGCTAACCCTGAATCAATCGATGAGATTTTGAAGATTTAATGAATAACGTCAGTTTCGGATAAGCAATTAATAAATATGGTTGGATCCCATTTGATGGATTTAATTAATTACTTGATATTATTTTAAATTTTAAATGTATGAATCGCTCCCCCCCTCCGCTCTTCGAGCTACGGAGGACAGGTCGCGATAAATTTTTTGATTATTTTTATACTATTTCCAATTAATATTTAAACAAGCGGTTTTCATCCAGAGGGAGCGCCGCCATCGCTGTTATTCCGAGGGAGCACTAGCGATCGAGGAATCTCAAAAGAGCGATTCTTCGTCGGCGCATAGCGCCGCCTCTGAATGAGGGCTTGGTGACAATTATTTGTCTCAATGTTAATTGGAAAGATTATAAATCTCAAAATAATAAATATAAAAAACTTTTAAAATCAAACTATTATTGTCTGTTTATCCAAAATTCCCGCTGAATAATAAGTTTATTCAACTAAAACGTTAAAGCTACGCTGTCAAAGAACAAGTCTAGTCCTTTTCGATAAGAATCCGTTAAAAAAATAATTTGATTACCCTTTTGGACGACGGGATAAGAAATGTGCTGAGCTTGTGTAGCCATTTCTCGAGAAGGAAATTCAAGCATAAATTCAAAAGGCGCTGAAATTTTAGGGGCAGTAATAGCTTGCTTTCTTTTAATTAAATTTTTAACCGCATATTTTGCCGCTTTTTTGATTTCCTTGATCTTTTTATTCGCATTAAAACAAACGGCTTTCCCGCCTTTTAGCTTTTTTACACAAACTTTTTCACTGTCAGGAGCTACTGGATCAACTTCTTCAAAACAAGCCTCATCCCCGGTCACCAGAATCATGGGCGCATGGCGTGCCGCGCCCGCATAAGCGATCATACCAATCTCACCGATTTTTTGATGATTAACTGAAAGCGCATCCAAATGATCCGGCAACGCCCATGTATGTGGCAAAATGGCATTCTCAGTCCGCGCCATGGCATGAAAACCAATTAAAAACAAGGCATCAATTTTTTCTTGTTTATCTTGTTCTAAAACATCTAAAACCAAATTCGCTCCCCGCCGAATTTCAGCTCGCTGATCCAAACAATGCCAAAGCAGGTTATTGTAATACCAATGAAGATCATTGATTAAAACTCGGCCGGCCCCACCCGCAAACGCTCCCTCAATCGCCGCATTAACCTCATCCGTCATCTGCCCTTGAAATGCAAAATATTCCCGTGTGCCAGGAGTAACCTCACTCCATTTCGTAACCCCGCAAACGCCCTCCATATCGACGTAAATTAGAATACTCGGCCGATCAATCTTGGTATCCTTTATTCTTTTAAAAAGCCTCAACATAGTAATGCTTTCCTCAAATATGATGTAACCTTTGGTGTCAGACACCAAAGGTTACATCAAAAAATTATTGACACATATTATTTTGAGCACTTAAAATTCTAACAATATTTATTTTTCATTATATTTTTAAAAAAGCATTATTGCCATGTTGTTATATACTTAGCCCTGCGGGGCAATCTCATCTTTACCTCCTTTTAATTCCTTAAAGACAGATGCATTTAAGGTCTCGTGTGTAAAATCATCCTCATGATTTTTTTGTTTTTTGTACAGGGTGCAGATCTGCGCCCTCTACGATCTTTGATGAATTCCTATGATTACTTTAAATAAAGTTACGCTACAACGTGGCACAAAAACATTATTGCAACAAGCTTCTGTTGCTATCTTTGCAAAACAAAAAATTGGTTTAGTTGGCAAAAATGGAAGTGGCAAATCTTCGCTTTTTGATCTGATATTGGGAAAACTGGAACCTGATAAAGGTGATCTTGAAATTCAGAGCAACATCAAGATTACTCACTTATCCCAATCCATCCCCAACACCGAAATAGCAGCTATCGAATATGTCATGCAAGGCGACCAAGAGACTTCAGCTATTTTCGAACGCTTAAAAAAAGCCGAAAAAAATGGCCAATATGATCTCGTTTGCCAGCTTCACGAAAAACTCTATGAACTAGATGGTTATGCGCTCAAATCAAAAGCTGGAAAAATTTTAAATGGGCTTGGTTTTCAAGCTGACGAGCACGAAAAACCGGTCAATGATTTTTCAGGCGGGTGGAAAATGCGACTGAATCTTGCGCAAACCTTAATCGAGCGCTCTGATCTCATGCTGCTTGATGAACCGACAAATCACCTCGATCTAGATGCAATTATTTGGCTTGAGAAATGGCTCAAGGATTACCCTGGCACATTAATGGTGATTTCACATGATCGAGAATTTTTAGATCACGTGGTCTCCCGCATTTTGCATATCGAACAACAAACATTGAATAGCTACACAGGCAATTACTCGGACTTTGAAGATCAACGCGCTTTAAAATTAGCACAACAGCAAGCTCATTTTGTTCAACAACAAAAAAAGCTCAAACATATTAATCGCTTTATTGACCGTTTTAGATACAAAGCGACGAAAGCCAAACAAGTACAAAGTCGAATCAAAGCCTTAGAACGCATGGAACAGGTCTCGGAAGTTCACCGCGAATCGCCCTTTCAATTTGAATTTAAACCTGCTAAAAAATGTGGCGCTCCTTTAATAAAAATAGATGATGTCACGCTCGGATACGATGAAAAAATAGTACTACGTCATATAATATTCCAAATTGATCCTGGGGACCGAATTGGCTTGCTAGGCCATAATGGCGCGGGCAAATCAACACTGATGAAATGTCTTTCGGGAAAACTGTTACCTTTATCAGGACATATCTTTCGAAATCCAGCCCTATCCATAGGATATTTTGCTCAGGAACTCGTTGAACAACTCAATTTTGACCAATCGCCCTTACAGCATTTGCAAAACATTGATCCTAAAGCAACCATTTCGACCTTACGAAATTTCTTGGGTGGTTTTAATTTTTCAGGTGACATGGCGCTTTCAAAAATTACCCATTTTTCAGGAGGTGAAAAAGCACGACTGGTACTCGCTTTGATTGTTTGGCAAACCCCTTGTTTACTCATTTTGGACGAGCCAACAAATCATCTCGATCTTGAAATGCGAGAAGCGTTAACGCTCGCGCTTCAAAATTATGAAGGCGCACTTATTTTGGTATCGCACGATCGTCACCTTCTTAAAACTTCCGTGGAACAACTGTATCTCGTGAATAATCAAAGCGTTGAAGAATTTACAGGAGATGTTGATGACTACGCTCAATGGGTTTTAGAAAATAAAAAAGAGCGCTCGGAAACTCGGACAAATGATGAATATAAAAAAACCAACGACTTACCAAATACTCAAAAACAAAATGAGCTTAAAAAAATAGAACAGAGGCTAGAAAAATGTTATCAAGAAAAAACAAAACTTGAAAAAATACTAGCAAATCCCGATATGTACCTACCTCAGCATGCTGAGCAATTAAAACAACTGCTCAAACAGCTGAGTGACCTAAAAAAACAGATCAATTTACTGGAAGAAACCTGGCTAATGTAACCTTTGGTGTCTGACACCAAAAGTTGCATCGGCTTTATAACTTATTGATTATATTGGTATTATAATAAAAAAATTGTGTAGACAAGTTCAAGGTTTGGGAGCAGAATCATTTTACTTGCTTAGGCAAGCAAAAAATTAAGGACCCAGCTCTTTCTTGAGTTGGTTTTTATCACGATATTTATTGAGGAACTTTATTATGAAAAGATTAGGAAAGTTTTTAGTTTTTTGTGCGGTGCTTGCATTTATTATCTCAGCATGTGCCACAAATAAAACTGATACGGTCACCCAAACAACAAAACCACCGGTAACTAAAGTAATGAAAGCCAAAACGGCTAAAGTAGCTAAAGCCAAAGTGGTTAAGGAAAGAATCAATATCAATACTGCTAATACAAAGACATTGGATAAAGTAAAAGGGATCACCATGAAACAAGCAAAAGCAATTGTTGCTTATCGCACCAAGCATGGAAATTTCAAAAGTGTTGATGATTTGATTAAAGTAAAAGGCATTACAAAAAAACAGTTGAAGAAAATTTCAAAGTCTTTAACTGTTTAAATTGATCCAAAATTTTAAACTAAGCCAACCGCGCCTCGGATATGTATTATCCTGGGCGTGGTTTATTACTGGAGATGAAACGCACGCAATATGCAAAATATTGTTGTTGTAGATAACGCAAAAAAAGCAAAATTTGACGTCGTCAACGCTGAAATCGTATCTGCAAAAAACTATCTATTAGATAGTAATTACTCAAAAATCAATAACATTAGAATTTATAATCTTTGTAAATCATGTAAATATCAAAGTACCGGGTATTATGTTTCGCTACTTGCCCAAGCACGGGGTCACAAAGTTTTACCCAACATTACCACCCTTCAAGATTTAAATTCTCGGCCCATCATTAAACTTTGCAACGAAAACCTTGAAGCTGACATTCAAAGAAGTTTATCGAAAATCAAATCCGAAGAATTTATATTGAGCGTCTACTTTGGACACAACATTGCCAAACAACACGAAACATTAAGTAAAAAAATATTTGATTTATTCCGCGTCCCTCTTTTAAGAATTAAATTTGTTTATGTGGATCAAAAATGGGTGCTACGCAACATTACCATGATTTCGCTTAACGAAGTTCCAGAACCACATCTCCCCTATTTAAATGAATTTGCTACACAATATTTTTCTAAAAAACGGGTATGCGAACCTAAAAAACATCACACTATTTACGATCTAGCTATTCTTATCAAACCTAACGATGAGGAACCCCCTTCTGATAAAAAAGCCATCCAAAATTTTATAACCGCGGGAGAATCCTTAGGTTTTTGTGTGGATTTAATTACCAAAGATGATTTTAATCGCTTACCCGAATACGATGCACTGTTTATTCGAGAAACTACTGCGGTCAACCATCATACCTATCGTTTTGCCAGACGTGCTTTAGCTGAAGGACTTGTTGTCATCGACGATCCCGAATCTATTATCAAATGTACTAACAAAGTATATCTAGCCGAATTATTAGCAAGAACGCGGATTTCCACACCTAAAACACTGGTGGTATGTGAGGATAATCAATCCCTCATAGAACCCCTTCTAGGATTTCCTTGTGTCTTAAAAAAACCTGATGATTCATGCTCTAGAGGCGTTATTAAAGTAGAAAACAAAGAAATGTTAAAAGATGTACTGAACCAATATTTTAAAACTTCCGAGCTTATTATTGCACAAGAGTTTCTTCCTACCGAGTTCGATTGGCGAATCGGTATTTTAAATAAGCAACCTCTCTTCGCTATAAAATATTTTATGGCTAAAAATCACTGGCAAATCTATGACTGGGAAAGTAAAGAAAGATACGGAGATCACGAATCTGTTGATATACCTAACGTTCCTGATGTCATAATTAAAACAGCATTGAAAGCTGCTAATCTCATCGGAAATGGATTTTATGGGGTAGATATCAAACAAATCAAAGACCGTGCTTATGTTATTGAGATCAATGACAACCCCAGTATTGATGCTGGTGTAGAAGATGCACGCTTAAAAAATGATCTTTATTTAACCATTATGAAAACATTCCTTACTCGTCTTCAAGAAAAAAAACAAACGCATCATGAATCTTAATAGCCCTTTATCTTTATTCTCTGCTTTTGGCATCGAAGCCGAGTACATGATCGTGCATCAAGATACTTTAAATGTGCTCCCTATTGCAGATCGTTTATTTCATGATATCTCAGAGCGTTATGCCAATGAAATTGAAAACGGCGATATTTCTTATTCTAATGAGCTGGCCCTTCATGTCATTGAGCTTAAAACGAGCGGTCCAAGTAAAAATTTAGACGTATTGCCTTATTTATTTCATCAACATATCTGCCATATCAACCGTTTGCTCGCCAAATATCAGGCTAAACTCTTGCCCACTGGCGCGCATCCTTGGATGAATCCAAATAAAGAATTTAAACTATGGCCTCACGGTTATAATGAAATTTATGAATCTTACCATCAAATTTTTGACTGCCGCGGGCACGGTTGGTCTAATCTACAAAGTATTCATTTAAATTTACCTTTTGGCAATGAAGAAGAATTCGTTAAATTACATGCCGCCATTCGACCTATTTTACCCATTATGCCTGCGCTAAGCGCTAGTTCGCCAATCATTGATTCTAAGCCAACTGGTTATTTAGACACTCGACTCTTTTTTTATGGACAAAACCAAAAAAAAATTCCGATTATTGCGGGAGATATTATTCCTGAAATCATTTTAAGCAAAAAAGAATACCACGAAAAAATTCTCCAAAAAATTTATCAAGCGATAAAACCTTATGATCCTAAAAATATTTTGCAGCACGAATGGTTAAATTCCAGAGGAGCTATCGCAAGATTTGATCGGGATGCCATTGAGGTGCGACTATTGGACACACAAGAATGCCCCTTGGCAGATGTAGCTATAGTTGCTCTGATTATTGTTACACTTCAAAATTTATTGAACGAAAACTGGGGATCTTATGAAAAACTGCTCCATTACCCTACAGAAAATCTTAAAGAAATTTATTTAGGTAGTATAAAAGAAGGATTGAGCTATAAAATCACGGATCAAACTTATTTAAAATTATTCGGCTGCAACAAAAGTTTTTGTACTGCAAAAGAATTATGGATGCATATTTTAAATCATTTAAACCGCCCCAAATTTGCTTTCGATCAAAAATTTTTAACGGTAATTAACACTATTTTATCTCAAGGAAATTTATCAGAACGCATTTTGAAAGCACTAAAGGGTAACTATTCCAAAGCAAACTTGCTTAACACCTATCAAAAATTAGCCGATTGTTTAAAATACAATAAAATTTTTTAGTAAAGGGAAATAATATGGAAAAGCGATTGATAAAGAAAACTACCTTGCCCTGGGAAATGAGGAGGAGCACCCAGAGCAAGATAGCAAGGACGTTGCCTCTAACTCTATGAACTTTATGAGAGGCATAATAAAGGATACAGATGACAGTAGCATGACGAAAAAATGACAAAATCGTCATATAACGATTTTTTTTGATTTTTTTTAACTGCTTTGAATATTTTTAGGAAAAATCATACTCACACGAATGTGCCCTTTATGTTTATTAGAAAATTCTAATCGCCCATCATGGGCTTTCATGATGGATTGCACAATCGAAAGACCCAAACCCACTCCCCCTGTTTTTGTAGAACGGTGGGCATCTATGCGATAAAAACGTTCACTGAGCTTCTGAATGTGTTCATCCGATATGTCCGTACTTTCGTTAATCACATGAATTTTGACGAATTCATTATCGCTATTAATAATCACCCTAATATCCGTATTAGGATTCCCATACTTAATCGCATTGGTCAAAATATTTGAAAAAGCCTGACGTAATAATGTTGAATCCGCAAAAAGTTTCCCAGAACCATGATAAACAATTTTCATGTTTTTTTCTTCAGCGAAAGCTTGCAGAAATTCAATCACTTTATTAAGCTCTTCCGACAAATCGAGGGAAGCTCGGCTCAGTGCTAAACTGTCACTGTCTGCTCTTGCCAAAAACAATAATTTCTCAATAATTTTTGAGAGTCGTTGATATTCCTCAAGGCTCGAGCTTAGCAATAGCTCAATTTTCTTTTGATCATCTGTGTGCTTAAGTATGACTTCCGTTTCTAGCATTAAATTATTAATGGGTGTTCTCAATTCATGGGCAATATTAGATGAAAAGGTTGTTAACTGATCAAAATTCTTTTCAATTTTTTCGAGCAGTTTATTGAAAGACTCTGCTAAAGGCTTTAATTCAGATGGCAATCGTTCGACATCAATTCGTTCATTGTGTTTTTTGGGATCAATTTTTAATAAAAAAGCAGTGAAATTTTTTAATGGCGACAATCCGAACCGAATAAAAAACCAACTTGAGAATGAAGCTATTAATATCCCGATAACCGTAATTAATAATAAATCACCCAAAAAGACATTTAAAATCTCTTGATTTTGCGTAACGTCATAGGCTAATTTTATGATAAATGTTTGTCCAGCTGGGGTAGTGACACTACCTGTCATAACTTGGTAAATTCTCCCCTGTCGATATAATTTAACCATATCAGAATAAGGCGATTGGGATTGAGCGGAAATCTCTGGCCAAATACTACCTCTAAACTTTTCAATCATCGTCGGCGTAATTCTTGCAAGCTTTTTGCCCAACGTAATCTGTGCTAAAAATTGGTAATTATTCCCTTGCGGCCGCCAGACAATTTCTTGATTAAGCGCATCCCAATTACCAACGTGCTCCTTAAGTAAAGCACCAATAACGTCTATTTCACTTTTCAGAAACTTCGATGCAGCCTCATTAAATTTTTTGTTCAATAAGTAGTACGAAGCCGTGGATATGACCATAAGGATTACAAACATGCCACTTAAAACCAACGCACAAAGTCTAGCTGAAATAGATAACTGTTTAAAAAAATGCGAAAATCGTTTCAACATGTCACCTCTTTAACATCAGTTATGGATAACAATTGCATAACTGACGTTATTTAAAATTTTATTGCCATTTTTAATTCTTAATTTTTAACTATCATGCTTGTTGGGTTGCGCTGTACGGGTCGCAAGACCATGACCCCTACGATTAATTTTGTCGCGCAAGCGACTCATTCATTTAAAATTCAAAATTTAAAATTTTATGAAGATTCTTAATTCTTCTACTCCCCTTCTTCAATAAGATACCCCGAGCCCCGAACCGTATGAATCAATTTCCGATCACCCGAATCACCAATTTTTGCTCTCAACCGCTTGATTGCCACATCAACAATATTACTATCACTGTCAAAATTCATATCCCAAACTTGTTCAGCTATGTAAGTGCGAGAAAGAGTTTCACCCTGATGTCGCACTAATAACAAAAGCAAATTAAACTCCTTTGAAGACAAATCAACACGTTTTCCATGACGTTTTATTTTACGTTTGACTAAATCAATTTCAAGATCTGAAACTTTAATACGATCGACTTGCTGCTGTTTACCACGACGAAGCAAAGCTTGTATACGGGCCAATAATTCAGAAAAAACAAAAGGTTTGACCAAATAATCATCTGCACCAAAGTTTAAGCCTTTTACACGATCATCCACGGCATCTCGAGCGGTCAATAATAAAATCGGGGTTGTTTTATCTTCTATTCGTATCTTTTTTAAAACTGTCCAGCCATCAATCATGGGCAACATGATATCTAAAATAATCAAATCATATGGGACTTCTTTTGCCATAAATAGACCATCTCGACCATTATCAGCAAGATCTACCAAAAAACCATGCTCAGACAAACCCATTTTAATGTATTGGCTTGCTTTTTCCTCGTCTTCAACTAATAAAATATGCATAATTAATCACTATATAAAATATTGAATATTGTATAGGAGGATACCCCCGATGCCAAATTTGAGTGGTAAAATTTTGACACCAAATCGAACTATTACCATCATTTTTTATTTTACTCATATGCTCCCTAACCTATAATATTCAAGCTTTAACTACAGAAAAATACATCGCCATGAATAAATTAAATAACAATCAATATACTCAATGGCTTGAAAAACAATCATTACTTTTCAATGCCTCGAAATTGGCCCAACAAATATCGGGAAAACCCTTGCAATGGCAACAGCCTTATGCACTACCACAAACTAAAGATCTGACCCAAAAAGCCTCCACGTGGTTGGTAATTTATCCAAAATCACTCATTACTCATACCCATCAAAATATGCTGCAATTCTTAGGAGAAGATACCTTTTGGAAAATATTTTCAGACATTGGATTTCAAGTACTTTATACCGGCCCGATAAAGCTTGCTGGCGGTATTAAAAACCATGAGTACACACCAAGCGTTGATGGGGGCTTTGATCCAATACAGTTTAAAATCAATCCAGTATTTGGTACAAAAAATCAGTATATGACAGCAGTCAAAAAGGCTTTGAAGTATCATGCTTTTTTGGCAGCAGACATTATTCCTGGGCATACTGGCAAAGGTGCTGATTTTCTACTCGCATTACGGAATTATAAAGATTATCCCGGTATTTACTCGATGATAGAAATCAAAAAGTCTGATTGGAAATTACTTCCCGAAGTGAAAGATCCTTGGGCAAGCACTAATTTAACTTCCCATCAAGTCGATATATTAACGCAAAAGGGATATATCCCGGGCCATTTAGAGCGAGTACTATTTTCCGTGCCAAACCAAATCGAACCTGTCACTGGTTGGGATGCTACCGCTCCTATTGAAGGGGTTGATGGAAAAGTACGGCGCTGGGTTTATTTGCATTATTTTAGAGCCGGTCAGCCTACGCTCAATTGGCTAGATCCTTCCTTCGGCGCTCAACGCATTCTTTCAGCGGAAATTATACAAAATATCCAAGAACTCGGCGCAGGGATTTTACGCATTGACGCGAATCCTTTCTTGGGTATCGAACCTAAACCCAAAACACTGAATGCTTGGTCTGAAAACCACCCTTTATCCGTCACCACGACTAATTTACTCGCCAACTTTGTTCGCAAACTCGGCGGGTGGTCATTTCAAGAATTAGCACTTTCATTCGATGCTATTCGGGATTTTAGCCAGTACGGCCCCGATCTTTCCTATGATTTTGTAACCCGACCCGCTGTGGAACATGCGGTTCTTACCGGTGATGCGAGTTTTTTGCGCTTTTGCATGAAACAAGCAAAAATTTACGGGCTTGAACCGAATAAATTGATTCATGATATGCAAAATCACGATGAAATTACTTATGAACTCGTTCATTTTGTCAAACATGCTAACGATCTATTTGATTACAATGGCAAAATGATCACGGGCAGCGCGCTGCGAGATAGCGTCATAAAACAAATGCATAAAATAGCGCTCAACCCCAAGTTATCTTATAACAAACTTTCGGGGAATGGTTTGTGCACAACTTTTGTGGGACTTATTGCTTCACGTTTTGGAATTGAAGATATTGATCACATCACTGAACAACAAAAGACAGAGATTCTCAAAGCACATTTATTATTAGCGATATTTAATGCGATGCAACCGGGTATTTTTAGTATTTCAGGTTGGGATCTGGTTGGAGCCCTGCCACTTCATGAAAAAGAGATTCCTGATTTATTAAAAGATGGGGATTGCCGTTGGATTAATCGAGGAGCTTATGATCTTTTAGGCGCTGAAGTTGAATCTGCACAAATGCCAAAAGCAAAAAATCTCTATGGCCCACTTACAGAACAGTTAAAAAATCCGAATTCATTTGCTTCACAAATAAAGCACCTTATAAAAATTCGCGATCAATATCAAATTGCTTCATCTCAACAAATTGCCTTACCCCCAGTTAAAAATAAAAGCGCGGTCATGATGATGCACTTACTCCCTAATAATCTGGGCTATGAAATAACGGCGTTGAACTTCGGGAAAAAATCCATTATTGAAACTATCGATCTCAATCAAATTCCAGAAATGAACAAGTGCAAAACACATCAACCCGTTACAAACCTATGGAACAACCAACAAGACTCCACCATCTCAGATCTGCACACCATCACGATCAAACTCAACCCCCTCGAAGGAAAAATATTACATGTAACTTTTGGTGTCTGACACCAAAAAGGAACATCTGATCAATTATAAGGCCTTGTGCTTTATATCTTATCTGGTTGCGAAAATAGTCAGCACGCTGCCGCTGCAAACCCTTTTTGAGCAAATAATTTGACGGCGGCATTTAATATATCTTCTCTGGTTTCATTAGCGGATGCTCTCAGTTGTTTTTTCATATTTTCCTTACTTTACATACTCACTTAAAAAATCAAATTCTTTTGGATTAATAATTCTTTGGTACTGCTGTTGTAAAATGGATTTTTGATCGGCACCGTCAACATTATACTCACTGCTCCAATTATTTTTAGTCCATAAATACATATCTAAATCCTTCAAGCGGACAAACCAAGACAGCGTTGATACTTCTTCTTCTGAGAAAGAACGAACTGAACGATAACCTGCTATATAATATTTAAAAAATTGATCTAATTTTTCTTTTGGTTTGTCACAGAATTCAAGCAGGGGCTTTGCAACATCTTGGGCAAACCAATGATAAACGGGTTCGTCAAAATCAATGATCACCGCTTTTTCCCCATCCCAAATCGTATTTGCCGAGCGATTATCCGTATGAATTAACCCAAAATTTTCTTTCGTTTGTTGGAGCTTTTCAAGCCAACTAACAACTTCACTAAAAGCTTTTTGAACCTTCTCGTCTTCACGATTCAAATATTGCCTCAACTCCGCAATAAGATCATACCATGTCAAAAAATGACATTTTTGAAAAAGTGGCTGGTAACTTTGAGCCGCTCGATGCATTTTCCCGAGAGAAATACCCCAACCTGCACAAGCCCTTTCATCAGCAAGATCAAAATCAAAATGTGCACCGCAAGCTTCTTCCATTACCATACCAATAAAAACATCTTTATCCTGATTGACTTCCTCAACAAAATTGCCCCGAATAGATTGCACGGGCTGACAAACTTGAGCGCCGTTTATGAATAAATGGTGCAAGTAATCTGTTGCACATTCCATGGCATTTTTATTACGTAATTTTGCATGCGTCACTTTCAAATAACGCCCCATGCCTTTTGTTTCAAAACGATAAACAATATTAATTCCTTGATTCATCAAGCGTAATGAATCTAAATCTGCATTCCATAAATCAGCGAACTGGTAAACAGTCACTTGATGATTAAATCTACCGAGCATTTCGTTCCACATAGTTCAAAACCTTTATATCTATTCAGTTAAATTTCGGTGTCTGACATCATAATTGAACAAATGAGGGCTGTTAAAATCTAAACTTTTTAAAAAAATCAAATATTATAAGTCTTTGATTTTACTGGATCCTGAATCAAGTTCAGGATGACAAATGGGCAGATTTCGACAACCCTAAATGATCAATTATTTTGTTTGTTCAAATACTTAATTCTTTTCCCATATCGATCACTTCAATTGCAAGTTGGCGATTTTCAGGGAAAGGCATGCGAATGTAGCCATTTCTCTCATAAAAGGTTATTGCTTTTGGATTGGCATGTAGTTGAATCAAATGGCAACCCAAATCAGCAATTTTTTGTTCAAGCAATTTTAAAAATTGACTGCCTAGGCTTTGATTTTGGAATGACTTTTTAATTGCTATAGGACGAATAGCCGCTCGCCCATCTCCTAATAATTCAATATGGCAAACACCGATAATTTGGCGCCCTAACCATAAACAATAATGAAAATGATTCGATAATTTCAAGGAGGGATGTTCGCCATTATATGGCACACCGGGGAAATAGGGCTCAAATATTTCTTCAATCCGAATTTGATGATACATATTCCAATCTTTTTGATTACGTGGCATTCGAATCATGAATTGGCCATCTTTCAAATTTTCAATCTGAGATAGATCTTTAATACGGATAGCCGTTTGTGTAGGTGTTAATTTCGAAGTATTTATTTTGATCGCCTCCAAAGTATCGTAACACTTAAGCCGCGCAATACTATCTTCTGCAACCTGCTCATCTCGCTCATCATGCAGCAACCTATTGCGCAATACTTCACGCTCCGCGACTAAAGAGAATTTGCATAAATCAAATCGAGACTCGCTTAATTTGGATAAAATATCTTGGTATATATTTTCTTGATGCAAAATCCAATCAAAAATAACCACTTTAAAATAAGGATTTTTCAAATAATTATTCAATAAATAGGTAATATGATCCAAAACCATTTCTTTATTTCTTTTAGAAAACTTCCAAGGATGCATCATCCAACACCAATCACCATCCAACCAAACAGATCGATTCACCATTTGATAAAGTTTTTTACAAATACTCGTTTTCCCAACGCCCATTGGGCCGCCAATCATTACAAGTTTTTTAGTCATTTCTTTTCTACTTAAATTACATAATTGAACATAAGTTACAATCCTATCCAATCAACGTTACTTATTGTAAAACATCTTGTACAATTCAGTAAGCTGTAAATTAAATACTATTTGTTGATGCAACTTTTGGTGTCAGACACCAAAGGTTACATCTGAAGTGAATTTAATATATGTTGTCCGAAAATCTCCATTTAACCTCCAAAAAATCTAACCATATCGCTTTGCGGTTTTTAATTTTACTCGGTGTGGTGAGCCTACTCACCGACATTACCGCAAAAGGCGCTCAAAGTATTATTGGTCCTTATTTGGCTATTTTGGGTGCTAATGCGTTTATTGTGGGATTTGTGGCCGGCCTGGGCGAATTTATTGGCTATAGTTTACGTTTTTTTTCAGGCTATCTCGCTGATAAAACTGGCTTTTATTGGTTCAACGTAACATTTGGTTATCTAATTAATGTTGTTGCTGTGCCTGCACTCGCATTAGCTCATTCTTGGCAGTGGGCAGCTCTGCTTATTATTATTGAGCGCATGGGCAAAGCCCTTCGAACGCCTGCTCGCGATACAATGTTATCTCACGCAGGATTAAGTGTGGGCGCTGGTTGGGGATTTGGTCTACATAAAATGATGGATCAAATTGGATGTATGATTGGCCCTTTGATTGTTACGGTTGTTTTATATTTGAAGTACAGTTATCAACAAAGTTTCCTAATTCTATTTATTCCCGCTATAACCGCTTTCATCGTATTGCTGACTGCTCGTTTTTTATATCCTAATCCAGCCAAATTAGAAGAAGAAATTCCTTTCCAACCCAATGGCGGCCGTACAAAACTCATGTTTTATTTTGCGGGCGCTGCTTTTGTCGCCGCAGGTTATGCTGATTTTCCTTTAGTTGCTTTCCATTTTAATAAAATCGCGATGCCTGATATTTGGATTCCCATTATTTACGCTATTGCTTTGGGCGCTAGTGCTGTAACTTCGATAGTTTTTGGCTATCTCTATGATTGTTTTGGATCTCGAATTTTTATTTTACTGATTTTATTTTCCGCATTTTTTGCACCGTTCGTATTTTTAGGCAATTTTTCTCTAGAAATCGTTGGTATGATTTTATGGGGAATTGGAATGGGCGCTCAACTCCCCCTGATGCGAGCGATTATCGCAAAACGAATACCGATTAAAGAACGCGGCACTGTATTTGGAATTTTCACAACCGGTTATGGCATTGCTTGGTTTTTAGGCAGTACGCTGATGGGAATTTTGTATGGCATATCGATCCCGCTCTTGGTTATCTTTTCCACAGTCATTCAACTCCTTGCTATTCCATGCTTTATTGCAGGATTTAAAAGCAAATAACTATCTGCTGCGTCAATCGGGCCAATTTTAACGCGATATAATGTTTTATGATTAAGTTGAACAGGTTCAATAGTCACGGGGTATTTAGTTGTCTTGAGCAATTGATCACGTTTTAAAACCGCGTTAAATCGCTGTACATAGGATCCTGCTTGCACATATTTTTTGATATCACCTTTAGTGTTTGACACCGATTTTTGCTCTGACGCCGGTTTTTGCCATGTTCGAGGATTGATGGCTTCAACTTTAACGCTTCCCGTGCCTTTTTCAATAATCCCTAACTTTTTTGCAGCAACATATGATAAATCAATAATACGACCCTGTTCGAAAGGCCCTCTATCAATGACTTTGACAATCACAGAGCGATTATTTGCCAAATTGGTCACACGAACAAAACAAGGGATAGGTAATGTTTTATGTGCCGCGGTCATCGCGCACATATCGTACATCTCCCCATCGGAAGCACGATGATGATCAAATTGGGTTCCATACCAAGAAGCGATCCCTGTTGCTTTATAATCTCGCGCAGTAGGCAACACATGATAAGTTTCACCATTAACAACATATTCTTTAGGATTTCCATAAGGACTTTTCGGCAAAACTTTAGGCACTGCGTTTTTTATTTGGGATATATCGATATCGTAGCGAGGGGGGCCATCTTGAGGTACAGAAGAACAACTGACGAGTAAATCTACAATTAAAATAACACTAATGATTCTTAAAAAATATTCCATATTGTTACTGACTGATACGGGCGCTAGATCTGTTTGCCTTATCATATTGATCTTTTATCTTTTGGCTTAATTCATAAGCAGCCATGGCGTACATAGGACTACGATTGTAATGTTTAATCACAAAAAAATTATTGAGCCCAATCCAATATTCATATCCTGTTTTCGTTTCTAATTGAATTAACCCGACTTTTTGTTTTTTATCCAAAGGCACGACAGGATAAACTCCTAATTTTTCTAATTCAGCTAAACTTAAAGTTGGGTCAGTTTTGGATTCGGTGATTAAAAATTCTTGAATTTTCTTTGCATACAATTTTGCTTTTTTAAAATTTATTTTAGTTCGAATGGCCACGGGCTTTCCGTACTTCCAACCATAGGCATTAAAATAATTCGCTACACTTCCAATCACATCAATATCATTATGCATCAGGTCCACAGAACCCGTATGACTGAAATCCACAGCATATTTCCGAAAACTACTCGGCATAAACTGGGGCTGACCTATCGCTCCTGCATAGGACCCATAAACCGTCAAAGGATTTAAATGATGTTCACGACACAACAACAAAAATTCTACTAATTCCATCTGAAAAAAATCGCGTCGTTCGGAATAATTAAATACAATGTTAGATAAGGCGTCCAAAACAGAGAAATCCCCTGTTTTTTCGCCATAATTACTTTCAATCCCAATAATAGCAACAATCATATTTGCAGGAACTTGATAGATTTTTTCTGCGCGCCCTAACACTTTTTGATATTTTTTCCAAAACAAAACTCCCTTATTAATACGTTCTTGATTCAAGAAATGTTCTCGATATTCATACCAAGGCTGTGTTTTTTCAAAAGGATGTTGAACTTTGCTAATGACCTTCGGCTTGAATTGAACTTGATTAAACAATTGAGTCAACTCTTTTGTCTCAAAGTTATGTTCTTTTGAGACGTCATGAATAAATTGCTGTACATCTTTACGCTCACCAAATGGAATATTTTTTGTACAAGCAGTTAATAACGAAAAACTCGCTAGCACGACGAACCATAATATACAAACTCTTTTCATAATTTTTCTCAACAAAACAATACCCTTTATGAGAACAATCATTTTTCCCATAATTTTTTATGCATATGAATCGCCATTAAGATCCCAAATGCTGCCATAGTCGTCACCATAGATGTCCCCCCATAACTGACCAAAGGTAAGGGTAATCCAACGACAGGTAAAACTCCACAAACCATCCCAATATTAAGAAATGCGGAAAGAAAAAATGTCAACGTAAGACCACTACTCAAAAGCCGTTCATAAGTATCCTGTCCAACATAAGCGATATAAAAACAGCGAGCGGTGATAAACACATATATCATCAATAAAATGATACTGCCAAACAAACCTAATTCTTCAGCAATAACAGCAAAAATAAAATCCGTCGAATGTTCGGGTAAAAAATGCAAATGCGATTGCGTTCCTTTCAGCCAACCTTTGCCAAAAAATCCTCCGGAACCCACTGCTATTTTAGACTGAATAATATGATATCCCGCTCCTAGCGGTGCTCGTTCTGGATTAATAAATGTTAAAATACGTATCTGTTGATAGGCGTGCAAAGAATGCCAAATAATGGGGGCAGCTATTAAGAGTAATAAAAAAACTAACAAAATAAAACGCCAACGAATACCGGCAAACAATAAGACACAACCTCCTCCAACAATAATCACAAAAGCAGTACCAAAATCAGGTTCAATAGCGGTTAAAAAAGCAGGTACAAAAATAATACCTGCCGATATGGCTAAGTCTGTCATATTCGGGGGTAGGCGACGCTCCGCATAGTACCAAGACAGCATCATAGGAACTGCTAACTTCATTAATTCTGATGGCTGAAAATTAAATATACCTAAAGGTAGCCAGCGTTGAGCCCCCTTCCCCACATGCCCCACAATCAAAACAACAATCAACATGAAAAGACCTATGGCAAAAATCCCGGGTGTCCATTGGCGATAAATGTGAGGAGGGATTTGCGCTAATATAAATAAAACCAAAGCGGCAAACATTAAATGTGCTACCTGTTGTAAAACGACACTCAACTGTTGATTGCTTGCGCTGTACAAAATAAATAACCCAAAAAAAGCAAGTGTCGCGATGCCCCCGAGCAACCAAGCATCTAAATGCAATACTTGCAATAAAGTTCGACGCTGTCGATCACTCGGCCTTTTTTGAAATTTCTGTTGAATAAAATAAATAAGATTCATAATTAATTATGGTGTTAGACACCAAAGGTTGCATTACATCTCTTTTAATAAATAATAATCTAACACTTTTCTTGCCACGATAGGGGCTGAATCACTGTGCTCAGTTAAAACCGCTATGGCAATTTTGGGATGATTGACAGGGGCAAAAGCGATAAACCAACTATCCGGACGTAATTTATAAGGAACATTTTCATCCTCTTTAAACCGCCTGCTCACTACTTGAGCTGTGCCTGTTTTGGCAGCAACAGTATAAGAAGTACGGCCAAAATGATAACCTGTACCCAAACGTGTTACTAAACTCATTGCTTTAACAACAATGTCCCATTCTGATTGATCAAAGAGCAGTTTATCCTTCAAAATAGGTAATTGTTTGGCGACGGGATGATGCGTTCTTTTAAGTGCATAAAGTAAATAAGGTGTCAATATTTCGCCTCGATTAGCCAATGTTGCGGTTGCAACAGCCAGTTGAAGGGGGGTTACTTGAACATAACTTTGTCCAATAGCACACAAAACAGTATCTCCCGTATACCACGGCAATCCAACATAACGCATTTTCCATTCTGGCGTAGGAATATTCCCAACAAGTTCCTCATTGATATCAATACCTGTCATTTTCCCAAAACCAAATAAATCCAAAATATAATCAATCCGCCCTATACCTAATTGATAAGCCAAATTAAAGAAAAACGTATCACACGATTCAATAATGGCTTTCGAAATATTTACCCAGCCATGTCCGCCCTTTTTCCAATCATGAAAAACATGTTCAGTATTTGGAACGCGATACCAACCAGGATCAAAAATTTTCTCAGCGGGTGTCACAACCTGTGAATTCAAACCTTCTAAAGCAATAAAAGGCTTTATCGTAGACCCCGGAGCATAGAGACCTCGAACAGTCCGATTAAAAAGGGGATGCGCCTCATTATTTTGTAATGTCTGATAATCTTGATTACTAATGCCTGTCACAAAAAGATTTGGGTCATAACTTGGTTTACTAGCTAATACCAGAACCTGTCCGGTAGACGGCTGAATCGCTACAACCGCTCCACGTTCATCACCCAGTGCTTGTTCAGCAACCAACTGAAGTTTACTATCGATCGTTAAATAAAGATCGGATCCTGATTCTGATGAATTCATTTCTAATGTCCGAATAATATGGCCAGCAGCATCTGTTTCAATCTTTTTATAGCCTACTTTCCCATGTAGCTGCGGCTCATAGTATTTTTCAATACCCACCTTACCAATAAAATTTGTGCCTGCATAATTGGACGTATCTATTTGATCAAGCTCCACAATATTAATTCGACCCACATAACCCACCACATGAGCAAACGCTTGGCCTAGAGGATAATTTCTGATTAATTCTGCTTTAACGAAAAACCCCGGAAAGCGATAACGATTGATAGCAAAACGCGCAACTTCTTTGTCGCTCAATTCAATTTTAAGCGGGATTTCATCAAAACGGCGATGTTCCTTTAATTGTTCATCAAATTCTTCTAAATCTGCTGGGGAAATAGGAATAATAGTTCGCAATGCTTCTAAAGACTTTTTCAAATGTTTGGCCCGATCAGGGATGACCACCAAACTAAAAACGGCGATATTTTTAGCCAATATCTCACCATGACGATCATAAATAATCCCTCGCCGCGGTGGAATGGGCACAAGATCAATTTTGTTTTTATCAGAGAGCGTTTGATAATAATAATGCTGATCAATTTGCAAATAGACTAATCGAATAAATAACAAACCAATTAAAATAATAGCGCCTACTCCAATAGTAACTAAACGATATTTAAAACATCGTTTTTCTTGCGTGGTATTTTTAATTGTCAGCTTTTGTTTCATGGTAAAAACATGAGAAAAAACTATAAATGTTGAATGCTACATATCGGATTTCAATAAAGGGGCTGTTGAGATCTGCCAAGTTGTCATCCTGAACTTGATTCAGGATCCATTAAAATCAAAGACTTATAATCTTTGATTTTTTTAAAAAAACTCAGATCCCAACAGCTCCATAAATGATTCAAAATCTAATATAAATAATATTGTTTATAAAGTCATTTTTTGTGCTATTTTAGTGGTATTGTAAATTTTATTGATTGTAAACTAATTATCTATATAAAATGTTTCGTATGGAGCGGTGTCCGAGTGGTTGAAGGAGCACGCCTGGAAAGTGTGTGTATGCGAAAGCGTACCGAGGGTTCGAATCCCCCCCGCTCCGAATTTTTCGGGCTGCGTCATCGTTCAAAGTGTAAAGAGGTCTTTTCAAGAACGCCGCTAGTACTTTTATGCTTACGCTATCCCTGCTCCGCATAAAAGCCCGGCCTCAACCGTCCTACGGTTGAGGCGTAAAACGGAACAAAGCTGTGCTTTATAGCAGCTAAAATCATTAAACCAAAAGCATACACATGAGACAACGAAACTGGGCGTTGAATCGCAAAGTGCTGAAAATAAAGCCCAATGGTTAAAAAGAAAAGGATACCGTGATTACCCGACCCAGCACACCCCAAAATAGGATTCTTCAATCCTCCCATACGCGCATCAACAGCAGCACTTACCATCATTTTAATTTTATGGATACAGCTATGATCTAATAATTTTTGGTTTATCATCTGAGAAAGGTGAGCTCCTGCCCCTAGCCCCGGCCGGTAAACCAAACCCATTTCTGCAGCTTTTTGGTTTAATTCAAACCCTTCTAATAAAAAGTTAAGATGTTTTTCAGGAATTTCAGAAATCACTTGGGATAATTGACCCAAATCTAAGCGTGAAAAATCATATTGATCAATCCATGATAATTCCAAAGAGGGCTGATCACTTTGTTGAAATTAGAAAACAAGTATATTTCACCACATTTTCGAGACTTAAACTGGATGATTCTACAATTGCTTTGGCATTTTCTAAAACTTGCCGAGTTTGAGCTTTGATATCCGAAGGAACCATTAGCCCTGTTTGAGGGTTCATCGGAAGTTGACCTGAAACAAATAAAAACCCATTACAAAGGATCGCTTGAGAATAGGGACCGAACGCGGTAGGAGCTTGAGACGTCTTAATATACTTTCTTATTATTTTTCATAACAGCCTCATCAATAAATGCTTAAGTGAACTAACTATAAATAAGCACAATGATACCTTACAAACTGAAAATCAAAATAAAAAATTAAGAAGCACAAGAATTCAACTATTGGCGCCCCGGAGAGGATTTGAACCTCTGACCTTCCCCTTAGGAGGGGGATGCGCTATCCAAGCTGTGCCACCGGGGCGATGATAACTGCTAATTGAGATTCATAGTGTACTGATACTTTTTTTGATTTTCTATACAAAAAACCACAAAAAACAATTAGCAATTCCCGAGCTAAATAATCTGTAAATACAATAAGAGATGTACCCATACCTTACGCGATGGGTGATTGTCAAGGGGGAGAAGCGCGATTCTACCCCTTGACCGCTAAGTGTGGATTCACTTCACACTTAGCGTCAAACTAGGGAAGCAATTCCCGAGCTAAATGAAATTTAGCTCGGGAATTGCTAAAAAACAATCAGCGCATTTTGCTTTTCAAAAAACTTATGTCTATACTAGCGCCTCTTTTTTCGAAAGGTGGCCGAGTGGTCGAAGGCGCTCCCCTGCTAAGAGAGTATGGGGCCTTAAATCTCCATCGAGGGTTCAAATCTCTTCCTCTCCGAATTTAAATAATTTCGTTGTTCCACAACTGCCCCAAAAATAACCACCAGAATAGTATTTGGATAGTATGGATTGCTGAACAAGCAATTTGATTTACAATTTACGTGTATACATTCCCAAAGAGCAATACTATTTGTGCCCTATATCAACAAATAGTTAAGACTGGATATCTAATAAATAAATCCAAAAAAGAACAGGGGTATCATTTGGTTGCTTGCCATTAAAATATCATCTTTCAGGACGAAAGCAGGCAACCTTAAATCGTGAATCTGTTTTGAGGTTTTATTTTTTCCACCAATTTCAAAAATAGTATGCTTAGTCCGATAATCTGCTTGTTTCGAATAGTAAACCTTTTGATTAGCATCACGCATTGCTTGAATAAAATATAATTCTCGCAAAGTACCTTGATTCAACATTCCACCCACCAACTGTTGCAGTGTGTAAAGCAACGTGGTATTATGGAGAAATATTTTTTGTGGTTTTCTAAGATACTGATTCCCTCCTTCAAAAGGATAGATGATCTGGATCAAACCAACGCTTTCTAAGATATTCAAATAATTAAACATTGTTTGATGAGCAACGTTCATATTTTTTGCAATATTATTCGTATTAACTTCTCCCGGCGGAATGGTGGAGAGATAACTCAAAATCCGCTGAAATAAATGCAAATTCTGGGTCTTCAAATCAAAATAACTTGGTATATCCTCGAAAATAATTTTTTCAATAATGCGCATGACTCGCTCGTAGTAAGTATAGGGCTCTTCAAAAATAAAAGGGTAATAACCGATTGCCAGATATTTTTTGAAATGTCCCATCACCGTGCGAATCATGCCAAGCTTATTAAAATTTTTGGGATGAGTAAGCAATTCTGAAAACTTAATAGCTTCAATATTGCTTTTTTCAGAAAAATTTAAATATTCCCTGAACGACATACCTGAAAGGTGATAGAGCTTCGTTCGCCGAGAAAGATCATAACTTCCTTTGACCAACTCAAGCATTGAGCTGCCTGAATAAACAATTTTTATATCAGGAAAAGCATCATATAAGTTTTTTAATTCCTGATTCCAATTAGCATATTTATGAATTTCATCAATAAAGAAAAAACGATAGCCTTCCAAATGGTATTGATCATTCACAAATTCTACCAATGTACTTTGACTAAAATAAATAGAATCTGCAGAAAAATAGAATACCTGTTGGTCTTTGACTAAGTTTTCTTTGATGTATTGAAGCATGAGTGTAGTTTTGCCAACACCGCGTGGCCCTACAATACCTGTAAGACGGCTCAGTTGAAAGTCGTCATATAAATATCGCTTAAATGATAAATCGGTTTGATCTAACAAGCGTTCAAAAGTTTGTTGAAGAAAGGCATCCAATTTAAGTGTACTCCAAAAAAATTGTTATTTTTTTAAAGTATACTTTAGTTATATATTTTTAGCAACTTGGAATAAAACCAATTAGCCTATTCATATGGCACCAACCAAAAAATATTCTTAACACCTACTAAAATGGGCCCAAATTCACTTTATTAACTACATAAAATCAGCTATATTGCCTCTGCCTCCCTTAGAAATGACTTTTAAAAAGGAGATTATCTATGAAAGTTCTATTCGCAATTTTATGTTCCGTATTTCTTTTCTCTCTGACCTTAACGGGCTGTCAAGATATGAAAAAACGTGATGTCGGCACTGTAGTAGGTGCTGGCGTGGGCGCCGGCGTGGGCAGCATGGTAGGTAAAGGAACCGGCAAAACGTTAGCCACTGTTGGCGGCGCTGTTGCGGGTGGTGTTGTTGGCCATCAAGTCGGCAAAAGCATGGAATAATGGAATCGTCAAGAATTACTTGATGTAACCTTTGGTGTCAGACACCAAAGGTTACATTGATAATTCTTTCATTTTTTTCAATATATTTTTATTCCTAGTAAAATAAGCTTTATGAATTAAGGAAATATTTATATGGCGTTTAGGGTAAAAATAAAATCTTCTGTTAGAATAAGCTCTGATAAGTTTCAATTAAACCTAAAAAAAGGAGATAGTATCCTCAACTGTACCACCGACGTTGATCCAAATGGTTTAACCTTGTTTATCCTAAGAGAAGGAAAAATTTTTCGCGAATACTATTATTCTAAACCGAGCAAAAATCCAATATTTGGATTAAAAGAATCTGAAGAACTCCTGGAATTAACCACAGCCATAATGGGCATAGCAGAAAAATATTCCACCTTTGGTCCTCCTATAAAAATTATTCCACTTTTGGCCTCTTATTTTCTTGTTGTACATAAAATTGGAATGGGTTACCTCTTAGATTTAGCTAAAGAAAAAAACAAGATTTCTGATTTATTAATAATTCGACCCGATGAGCTTCAACTTTTTAAGAACAAAATTACTGTTGAAAAATGGAATGAAAATTTTTTCGATTTCAAAATAGATCAAACTTCTTCTCTTACCTTTCATAATGAATTTTTAGGAATATCCGCTATTGAAGTTTCAAAACCAAAGGAAGAAAATCTCGAACTCGAAGAAGTTACCATCTTATTCATCAACACAGATGGATACATAGTATCTTTTTCCTTGACAATACTTTCGTCAGGAAAAGTATTTGTCCAAAAAATATATATAAAAACAAAAAGTGGTTCTACTTATTTAATTAAAGAAAAACTTATAATAAATAACCGGGGAGAAATGATTTTTCCCAAAATAACTAGAGAAAAAGTTATTCCCAAATATGAAAAAAACTATTATGAAGAACTAAATGATCCGTTAATATTGGATTATAACGTATTTTATGATCCTTCTAAATGGGCTGAAAAAGTTTTTTTTAAAAAAAATGCTATTACAGCCATTCATAGCTTAGATAAAGATCGGGAAGAAAAACATCCATCTTTTATAATAGCCGCAGAAGAAGGAGAAATTTTCTTTTTAGAACTTTTCAAAACCAAAGAAAGAAAAAAGTATCATCAAAAAAAAATAGCTGAGGTTAAACCGCTCAAAATTATTGGTTTCTTTGAAAAAGGTGATTGTTTAATAGCCTTATCGGAAACCGGGCAATATTTACTATTAAAAATAAACACCCCATCATATAAAGTGCTCAAAATAAAATCGCTCGACAAAGAACCCGAACACGCACTTAAAAAACTCACCAAAAAAATATCGAATACCCCAGATATTGAATCAATAAATATTAATAAACTTTTGAATAAATTATTCGGGGAAAAAGACTGGGAAATAGCACGACGTTTTTTAGACAATTTAGTTGAAAAATTATTTGAAAAAGGATTAGCCGAATTAGTGATAGATACCTCTTTATGTAAATGTTTTTCTCCCAGGGATCGACGTCAAATAAAAGCCAGTGTTATAGAAAGAATCTTGGTTCAGTTAGATAAAGGGAAATTAAAAAAATTAAGATCGAATATAAAAAATCTTCTAAAAAAAATAAAAAATTTAGAGGGAGAAAATTCACAATACTCAAAGATTAGAGCACAGCTTATGGAAATACTAAAAGCAATATTAATACTCAATAAAAAATCCCCCATCCCTAAGAAAAAATTAAAAAAACTTAATCAAGAATTAAAAAAAATAGAAGAAAAAATACAAAGATCCAAAAGTTTACCCGAATATCGATCACCAAAAAAAACACTTATACGGCCCGCCATAAGCCTTCCAGAACCACTGCCGACTGTTGAATCCACTGAAATCTTTAAACGAGGGAGACATCCCTTTTTTAGCACTAAAAAATTTAAGGAAACAGAAACAACAGAGGAAGACAAAAGCTTAAAATCGTCCAATTGTGCAGCATCCAATATAACAACCGACAAAAGTGATTCGGAAGAATTCAGCTTTTCATTAGATCCTGATTTAGACCCTAATGGTTCAGAAGAGGAAGCGTTAAAGCCAGGAGATCTATCTTTGAGCAACTTTGAGGAGTTTAAGCCCCCGGAGACAAAAATAGGGTTTTAATTTACTAAAGCAAAAGGTGTTAGATTCATTTGCTGCATTCTATCTCTCCGAACTGTACAATATAGCATTTCCAATTAATATTTAGACAAATATTGTCACCAGGCCGTCATTCAGAGGCGGCGCTGTGCGCCGACGAAGAATCTCGCCTTTGAGATTCCTCGGTCGCTAACGCTCCCTCGGAATGACAGCGAGGGCGGCGCTCCCTCTGAATAACAGCAATGGCGGGGCGCTCCCTCTGAATAACAGCAATGGCGGCGCTCACTAGGAATGACAGCGAGGGCGGCGCTCCCTCTAGATGACAACCTCTCGTTTAAAAGTTAATTGGAAATACTATGGAGCTGTCGAAATCTGCCCATTTGTCATCCTGAACTTGATTCAGGATCCAGTAAAATCAAAGACTTATAATCTTTGATTTTTTAAAAAAGTTTAGCTTTCAACAGCCTCACTATCGATAATAAATTTTGAAAGAAAACATAGATAAAAACAGAACACCTTGAAAAATGAACCTACCTAATTACGAAAAAAACAACATCGTTAACTTGATGAGCGCCATTGCACAAAGTTTCGACCGAAAATCCATTTATAAACCAACAGATCTGATCTCGATCGAGACCTTAAAATATGCCAAAAATATTGTTTTAATCATTATTGACGGGTTGGGTTATGAGTTTATGACGCGACAAGGCCAAGGCTCATTTCTGCACGAACACCTCGTCGGCCAGATGACCTCCGTTTTTCCCACCACAACCGCCTCGGCAATCACATCATTCGCTACCGGCGTGGCGCCTCAACAGCACGCATTTAGTGGATGGTTTTTGTGGTATAAAGAACTCGGCACACTTTGTGCCAGCCTTCCCTTTGCTCCGCGCATCGGGGGAACCCCCTTTGATCAACGAAAAGAACGAAAAATTAAAATTAAACCCCTATTAGGTGCGGATAGTTTTTCAGATCAATTAGGTACAAGCACTTATCTAATCATCAAAAAAGATATTATTCATTCCTCATTTAACAAAACTTTATTCAGCAAATCAAAAAAATTTCCTTATAACTCACTGACAGGATTCTTTACTCAGATTAAAAAAGCAATTTCTGATCATACTCATAAAAAATTTATTCATGCTTATTGGCCAACTTTCGACGCACTATCCCACAAACACGGCGTTCAAAGCGATGTGGTAAAAAAACACTTTGAAGAAATCGATAAAAAAATACGAAATTTAGCAAAAAATGTGAAAAATACAAAAACCACGCTCATTGTGACGGCAGATCATGGATTAATAGACACCAGCCCTGAAAGGATTATGCGCCTCGAACATCATCCCAAATTGCAAGAATGTTTGGTCATTCCGCTCTGCGGCGAACCGCGCGTCAATTACTGCTACGTGCGACCCGATAAAACGAAACAATTTGAAGACTATGTGAACTCTAAACTAGATTCCTATGTCACGCTCCATAAAAGTGCAGATCTTATTGGAAAAAACTATTTCGGTCTCTTCGATCCCAATCCAAAACTCCTCGACCGCATTGGCGATTACACTTTAATTGCTAAAGAAAATTATATTTTCACAGATCAATTAATGGGCGAAATGAAACATAAACTTACTGGCGTGCACGGTGGTTTGAGCAATGAAGAATTATTCATCCCGCTGATAGTAACATGATTTGTTTTTGCTGTTATGAATCAATTCTTGATTCAATAGGGCAACACAATGACTGTTGAGCCGACCTTCATGAAATGATTGTTGAGCCATCTAGCAACTGTGGGACTCACTCGGATACAACCATGGCTCGCATTATAATCCGGCACATGATAGGAACCATGTATCGCATAACCTTTTGATCCAAAATGCATACAGTAAGGCATCGGAGCACCGCCATTTGTTTCTATAGGAAATCGATTCGAAATACATCCCGCATCACCTTTTGAGACAATCGTAAATTTCCCCACAACCGTTCGACAGGCACGCCCCACATCCGGGCAATAAACTGCCCCGCCCGAGGCCCGGCCTGTATTAATCCGATTCCCCTTCTCATCATACACTGCAAACGCACCGTATTTAGGCGCAAAAATAAAGACTCTTCGTCCAGTTGCCGGTCGCGTTAAAGGAAAATGGGCTGCTCCTTTGCTATCATTATCTCCATCAGGATCAGCCCCAGATAATTGTGCACAACCGATTAAACTCAAACAAACAACGAAAAAAGATATAAAAACGAATGAACGCACTCAATCCTCCTTTATGCAACTTTTGGTGTCAGACACCAAAAGTTGCATCATTTAATACCGATAATGATCCGGTTTGAAGGGGCCGGCAGAATTTATGCCTAAATATCTGGCCTGTTCCGGAGTTAATTGGGTTAAATAAATGCCCAGTTTCTCCAAATGGAGCGTGGCTACCTTTTCATCAAGATGCTTGGGCAAGCGATAGATTTTATTTTCGTATTTTTGTGGATTTTGCCAAAGTTCGATTTGTGCTAATACTTGGTTAGTAAAAGACATCGACATCACAAAACTCGGATGACCTGCAGCACAACCCAAATTCACAAGGCGGCCTTCTGCCAGCACGATTAAACATTTTCCGTCGGGAAAAATCACTTTATCAACCTGGGGTTTAATGGGCTCCCAACGATATTGACGCAAAGCAGCAATATCAATTTCAATGTCAAAATGACCAATATTGCAAACGATAGCATAATCTTTCATCGACTTCATGTGCTGATGTGTAATGACATGTTTATTGCCTGTCGCTGTGATAAAAATGTCAGCATAACTCGCCGCTTCATCCATATTAACAACTCGATAACCTTCCATTGCCGCTTGCAATGCACAAATAGGATCAATTTCTGTAATGAGCACTTGAGCACCCATACCGCGAAGCGCCTGCGCACAGCCTTTACCTACTTCACCATATCCCAATACGACACACGTTTTTCCTGCAATCATGACACCTGTGGCCCGTTTGATCCCATCAATAAGTGATTCACGGCAACCATAAAGATTATCGAATTTTGATTTGGTCACAGAATCATTCACATTGATTGCAGGTATCGCAAGCTTCCCGTCCCTCACCATTTCATACAGGCGATGAATCCCCGTTGTGGTTTCTTCTGAAACCCCTCGGATGGTCGGCAATAATTCGCGATGTTTATCGTGCGCCCATTGAGTTAAATCACCGCCATCATCAATCAATAAATGGGGATGCCAATTGTTTGGCCCAGAGACAGTTTGCTCAATACACCACCAAAAATCCGATTCGCTCTCACCTTTCCACGCAAAAACAGGAATGCCTTGTGCTGCAATGGCGGCCGCCGCATGATCTTGCGTTGAAAAAATATTACAAGAAGACCACCGCACTTCGGCTCCTAGTTTAACCAACGTTTCAATGAGCACTGCAGTTTGTATCGTCATATGAACACAACCCGCAATGCGCGCGCCTAAAAGCGGTTTTTTTCTTTGATGTGCTTTCTGGATAGCCATCAAGCCAGGCATTTCTTGATAAGCCAATTCAATTTCTTTTCGGCCAAACTCTGCCAAGTTGATATCTGCAATTTTATAGTCTAACGGCATAAATGAATCCCTTTTGTGAGAAACAACTGCATTATTCCACAAACATTTGGATTTCCAAATAGTTTTGAATGTAACTTTTGGTGTCTGACACCATTTGGATACATCGGGACATGATTTAAAAGAATGCGAGTTTCAATTTAATCACAGAGATGATAATATTTGTGCTCTTCTTACTAAAGAAAAGAAAATATGTTCGAAAAAGACCTAATAACAACACTCTCACATTTGAAAGAAAACGCCGCTCACTATGCTCGCCCACGAATACAAGCATCAAAAACATTAGCAATCTGTTTACCCTTTATTGGCTTTGGCATATTTGAAGTACAAGCAAGTGACTGGGTAAATAGAGAGGATTTTCCACCTCATTTTGATGATTTGGTACTTGCCATGGGGTCAACAACAATCGGATTTAGTACCTTAATGGTTCTCAGCTCTCTTCAGGAAATACTTAAACCTCAACAAACAAAAAATCGTTATTGGCAATATATGGGAAAAACTATGAGGGCCATAAAAGAAGCCATGAAAGAGAGAGAAATATTCGAATTGCCTCTTTTAGACCGAGAAAATCGTATATTAACCACTCTGGTTTTGACAGATGAAAAAATAGAGGTAACTACACAGAGCGCAACTGATGAATTAATGCCCCAAACCCCCTTTGATCAACTTACAGATCCCGAAAAAACAATCTGGGCTAAAAGCGTTTCAAAAATAGACCCCGCTCGTACCATGGAAATCTATGACGCTAGCTCCTCCGAGGAATCGCACAGTGATAGCGTCCCGATGGGGGAGGGAACTCCACTTCTTCCTCGCTTGTAAAAGCCTCAATAAATTCGTGTTATTTCATTACTGCTGACATTAACGTAGAGGCTGTTGGGATCTACACATTTGTCATCCTCCTGAACTTGATTCAGGGGCTGTTGCGATCTGACCATTTTGTCATTCAGGGCGCAGCGAAGAATCTTTAAAATCAAAGACTTACGGTCTTTGATTTTTGCCCGTTCTACGATCATGCAACTTTTGGTGTCTGACACCAAAAGTTGCATCGAAGTAGTTGAAAAACGAAGAATGCAGCGTATAATATTTGCTAGTTACGTAATTAATACTTAGTTTATATTAATCCCGCCATCACAACAAAAACTCAAAAAGGCCACGGATTTATGATTTTAAAAGGGTTTTAGGATGCCAATCGATTTCGGAACCTTATTAAACACTATTGAATTGGGTCATTTTTCAGATTTTGCTGAATTTAAAACCCGCTTATTAGTAGATCCTGTTAATCCTTTTAAACTCACTAAAGCTGTTCAAAAATTGATTCTTAATTTACACAACGCACATGCAGTGCGCTCTGGGCACTCTGATACTGAGTCAAACTCATCTACCTCAAGTACTAATGATGCATGGGGTGAGGCGGAAAAAGCGGAAGCGCTATACCAATTGTTCAGAGATCCAAGGCTTGCCAAAGAGTTAGGTTTAACTCCAGAACAATTTAGAAAAATATATTGGGCTCTTACATCTACCATAGCTTTAATTCAAAAAAGTACTAACTATAGCCACAAATCGCCTACAGATAAGTTAAACTTAATAATATCTCGTGCTCAACTCTTACTAGGAGCAATAACTTATTGGGACCCAGAGGATGAGCAAGCTGTTGAGAAACCTAGAAAGCCCAAACTAAAAAAAACTCAAAAGCTTTTGGAACAATATCGTATATGGCAGGCTAAAAAAAAGAATGCTATTGAGCTTGACAAAGAGAACAGCGATAAGCTTACCAAGGCTTACCAGGATCTCAACCAGAAATATCAAGATCAACGAACCATGCTTTTGGCCAATTTAAAAAAGCGCTTGCTAGATCCTTTGAAACAATCTCTAAGAAACTTACCTGGCTTAGCTAGTAATAGGATTATTTCCGATGAAAATAATCGGCGTTTTACGAGTCTTCTAGATTCAGTAAAGGTCGAAGTTGAAACAGCTATCGATAATTTAGAAAGCTCTCTTCCGGAAAATCTTCCCGAAGATCAACAACAAAAATTTTTAACTGATCCTATTCGTTATTGGAGAGATCGAACTTCGGCATTTCGACAGAATTTAAACGGGGCATTAACGACGATTCAAAAGCAAAATCAACCTGTTATTCGGGATTATGAGAAAATTACTCGAGATAAAACCATCCAAAAAATTGTTTCAAATGTATTAGGATTCTGTCTTTTATGTATTCCCCACCTTATAAGACTAGGCATCAAAGGTAAGGGAAAAGGATTCCTTTTTTACTCACAAGCTCCCGATCCAAAAGAAGCAAAAACCACTGCCGATACACACGCAATATTAAACCAACCTCATCGACTTCTGCCGGCTCGTTAAGTCGAAAAACTCATTCGGATTCGGTAATCATCTCAATAAAAGTTTTCTATATTTGATGAACTAATGATTCATCCATTCCAGGGACAGTCTCTATGACTTTCTGATTATACCAAGCTTGGACTTCTTCATCTTCCCAAAGTTGTTGAAATCTTTTAAATCTAAAATAATCCTCTTCACGATCAATACCGATACTTATTAATGCATTTAATTCCCTCAATTTAGCATGCAAATCTTCTGACTCAACTCCCTGTAGTAGACATTGAGTAAGATTAACAATGTGCCCGTTCGGATTGTATGGTCGCTTCCAAAATGTCTTCATTTCATCATTCATTTCCTTTTTTTGTTCTTCAGAAAAGAAAGCCAAAGACGTCTCTGATAATAAAACTCCCTGCTCAGGCTGCTGCAGAGCCCTAATTTTATCCTCAACCGCATTCAAACGGGTATTTAACTCTTCCAAAGTAATTTCATGACAGCCTAAAATTTCCCCATATTCAGAAATATTTTCCCCGTTAGAAAATCTTACGTTTAAACACTTTAATAATTTTTTCTCCTTTTTGAGCAAATGTTTTTTAAGCTTTAGAGAAAAACGTTGAATAGTTAATTTAATTTCACTTAAATTAAGACTTCCTGTTTGTTCTTCGGGATTAATCTGTGAAAAAAAATCGGGTAATCTTTTCAAAAAAACTAATAATTGTTCGCAAATTAAGTCAATACATTTATAAAGCTTTAGATCACCCTCAATAGAATCAAATCTCTTCAATTTATTTATAAATAATCCCAAACGGGTTAGCATATTCTCGATAGCGCCCCGTTGCATGAAAGGAGTAGTAACATATAGAGAAGGGTCCTCTTGATCACTTTGAGTCAATGTACTTCCTGGTTTTAAAACTCTTCGATATGCGAAAACCCCCTGATCTTGTTTTGTGGCAATAATTGCTAATAAAAGTGAATTGATCGGGGTGTCTACTTGAAAACTTGCTTCCCCCCCTATGTCAACAATTGATCGGCGGAGTCGATCAAAAAAAATAGTGAATTGTTCACCAAATTGTTTTCTCATGGACAGAGCAGGAGGTTGCGTCAATGCAAGTTCTTTTCCTGTTAACTTTGAAAAAAAATCTCCGAGTTTATTTACCATTTTATTTAGATGCTCTCTTTGCCCATCTTGATTCGGCTTAATTTTGATTCTCTCAAGAATAGACAATAATTCTTCACACAAAGTGGATAACTGATTTCGAACTTCTTCTAAAACATCTTCTTGTTCAGTCAAGAAGCCAGATAATCCCCCATAGAAAACCATTAAATTAGCAATCATTGCTTCAACAGATGTCAATTGCATACTGGAATCGCTAACACTCTCTAAAACCCGAGTGGTCGCATAACTAGCTATATCCCGATTGGTTTTTTTTAACAACGCTTTAAATTCTCGAGTCAAAACTTGTCGTGTGATAAGCATTTCTTTGATTTCGCCTAAAACAGAGATGATAATTTGGCTCATGGTTTCTCTTAAACTACGCTGATTACTACGCGCCTGTTCAATTATTTGTCTAATTCTTTTCGCTTGCGCTTCCTTTCTTATTCTATCACCTTCAATTTTTTGTAGAAGTTCCTCCTCTCTCTCCCTTGCTTGTTCTTTTTGTTGTTGTAGTGCTGCTTCCTGTAAACTTATTGCTTTTTGATAATTTTCAACTTCTTGCGCCCTTTGTTCAATTTGGGATTGGAGTTGTTGGATGGATTCTCGATCTTCAGTTTGTGCTTGTTTTAGTCCAATTAACTGTTGATTCAAGTCTTGAATTTGCGATTGGGCTTCTTGCCTTTCTTCCTCGCTGGTATTTTGGGTATCTTGACGGCTCTTTTCTAAATTTTCTATTCGTGATTGTAATTCATTGATACCCTGCCCCTTTTCTGCCAGAGTACTTTCAGCCTCCCGTAATTTTCGTTGTAAATTTGCTAATTCCTCTTCTCTTTGTCGGGTTTGGATTTGTTGTTCTTGGAGTTTTGCTTCAAGTTTTTGGTGTACTTCTTCAGCTCGTTGGCGTTGTTCTTCGGCTTCTTCTCGCAAACGTTTTGCCTCTGCGAGCTGCACTTCTAGGGCATTGAGTGTTTTTCGATGACTTTCATTGGCTTCTTCCATCATCTTTCTATAGTTTTCATCCAATTCTCGTCTTATTTGTTCTTCAATTTTTGCTCTCTTCGTCGTCTGTTTTTCTTGCAACTGTTTTCGATAGATCTCCATTGCTTGAGCTTGTTCTTCCCGAAGTTTTTGCATTTGTTCTTCATGTCTTTTTATTATATTTTCCCTCTCGTCTTCTGCTCTGGAACTATTTTGAGTTGATAATTCCTCTAATTCTCTAGCATGTTTTCCTTGTAGATCGTCTATTGCTTGTTGATTAGTGGCTTCTTTGGCTCTTAAGAATTCAGCCAACTGACTTCTTAATTGAACTAATTGTTCCTCCAAAGTATTTGTATAGCGTTCATTTAAGAGCCTTTTTTGTTCTTCTAAATCACTTTGAAATGCTATGTTGAGTTGCCTTATTTGCTCCTCATACCGTTGCGTCAAATTTTCCACCGTTTCAAAAGGAATCGCCCTTGAAAGCACTTGCTGTAATCTTTCATTTTCTCTTAACAATAGACTATACTGCTCTTGTATTTGTTCAAGATTGCTTTGTTGGCCCTGTAAGTCCTGAAGTAATTTTTCAACTTGAGCTTCTAACTCAGAAGCATCTTGTTGATTTATTTTTAACGCTTCAATTTCAGTATTTTTCTTTTTTATTAAATTTCGTAATTGTGCTACGCTCTTTTTTTGACGCTCGAGCTCTTGTTGTAGTGCTTCCTGATTTGGTCTGATAGACGTTCGGCCCCCGCGTTGACCTTGCCTTTCTAAGCGCATGGCTTGTAATTGCTTGTTTTGTATCTCAAGTTTTTTTCTAAGGCGTTCATTTTGTTGTTGTAATTGTCGTAGCTCTTTATTCAAGGGGGCTGTTTGTTTCCTTAATTTTGCCTGGAATTGTTGTTCATATTGTCCAACCAAATTTTGTTCTACTATATTTAATTCTTGCGCTAAATTTTCACGAACAGTTTTTTCAATCTCCCTTGCTCGTTGATTTAGCTCCCATTCCCTTTTTTGCATTTCTTGTTGCTGTTGGGCCAATAAATGACGTAATTTTTTAATTTCTTCCTGTTGAGAAGTTTCACCCCCGTTTGGTTGGATTTCTTCATCAGAATCAAATATATTTTCTTGTTCCAATTGCTGTGGATCTAATTCTAAATCTGAGAGTTCCCCGTCAAAAGATTGTGGATCATAACCAGGTTTTGTTGTTTGGATAGGGGTAGTGAACCCCTCTAGAGGAGGAGGAGGAGGAGTGGAAAACTCATTTATATCTGTCAACGAATCTGGAGGAGGAGGAGTGAAAAACTCATCTATATTCAACGATGGATTTGAATTAGATGGTTCCTTACTAGGAGTCTGTGGTTGTTCTTCTTGTGATTTTAATAGTTCTGAGTCAAACATAAAATCTCCTAAATTTTAATTAAGCTATAGTGGGGCTGTTAAAATTTGAACTTTTTCCAAAAAACAAAGACTATAACTCTTTGTTTTTACTGGGTCCTGAATCAAGTTCAGGATGACTAACGGACAGATTTCAACAGATCCATAATGAATATTATTGAGAATAATAAAATTTTAAAATCCTGGCCGCTTTCCTCCCCTTTGGGGTTTTCTAAAGGTCCTTATGCTTCCTAGATTGATTGGCTTGGTAACTGTTCGGCTTGGTCTTGGTTGCCCTGTTCTTTGACCCCTTACTGGTTTTGGTTTTGATGTAATTGGTATCTGCTGTGGTTTGAAAGTATTCTGACGCTCCTTGCTGCCCTGCTGATTTAATGCTTCTCTTCGTTTTTTTATAATTATTATCATTTTTCTAGCTTGCTGTTGTTCTTGGGCTAACTTTCTTTTTTCCGACTCAATTTCTTCTTGTAATTTCTTGCGTTGTTCTTCTATTTTTTGTTCTCGCTCTTGATTTTCCTGTAAAGATTTTTGAGCTGAATCTAACCTATCTTGTAAAAATTGTTTTGATTCTCCTATTTGTTCCTGGCCCAATTCTGCTAAACGTTTTTGAAGATTCGCTATTTTCTGCTTTAAAATTTCCATTTCTGCTTTATTGAACTCTAATTGTCGTTCCAATTCTTCTATTATTTGAAGCTCTAGCGCTTTTTCTACATTTTGTGTTACAGGGCGCTCTGTATTCGGGGGGCGACGTCTTATACGCTGAATCGTTCTTAATTTTGATTGGGGGGGGCGGCGGAAGGGGTTCTCTTGACCTCCCTCTTCTCGTCTACTAGTAATAGGATTCTGCGGTTTTCGTCTGATAATCCTTCCAGGCTGCTGCATGTCTCGAGTTTTTTCAGGAACTACTACTGGTCTTTGTCTTATTTTTTGTAATATGCGTGTGGTGGTTGTCTGAGAGTTTCTTGAAACTCTTGGGTCTATAGTACGTATGGATTTTACTACTGTAGGAAACTTATTTTTAACTTGGGTTTTTAATTCTTCTAAACAAATTTTAAAATTTTCTGAAATTTCAAGCGCCGTTGTTTTTTCAATATAAGTGAGAAAGGTACCAATGTACGCTTCATGATAATAGCCAGTAATTAATAGCGCTTTTAAAAGTTCTAATAACTCTTTTTGTTCTGGGTTTTCCAGCGAGTAACCAGAGATAATTTCTAGAATTCCTCCAATTTGATTCAAAAAATAATCGAAACTAATGGTTTCGCCCGTAATATTAAATTGGTTACATCTGTGCCGCCATAAGCCTTGAAATAAGTGTGCTGCCTCATAATCTTGATAACGATTTTCTAATGCTTGAATAGATAATTCTCTGGGGCCAGGAAATTTCACGACTGAAATCGCTGCAAGGATCCTTTCGCAATGAGACATCCATATCTCTTTTACTCCTTGATCCCGAGATCGCTCTACTTTCTTTTTAAAACTCTCCAGATAACGAACCAATGATCTTTTAAAAAATTCTACTATAGGAAAGCCATCAGTTTCATTTGTTTCTTGCGAATTGAGCAAAAGAATTAATGCTTCTTGACTAGTTAATGATGATAATTTTTGAATAAAATTTTCACGTTCTGTAAGATCAATGTCAGTTTGTTGTCTAAGGAATTCACAAAAATTTGGAAAAAATTTTTCTTTGAGCGTTTCAAACATTTTTATTCTCGTTGTTGGTTTAATAAATCTATACGCACAAATGCATTTGCGTAATTAATATAAAATACAAAATTATTAAAACTACCTGCCAGATCGGCAAAGTAATCGACCTATTTATTATTCTTGGTAAACTTAGCTTAAGTAATAAATACTTAGTTATTATCCGAAAAAATGCCATACACTCACAAATGTTTTTTATAATTTGTTACTAACATTCCCAACACTCCCTCTATGCATGATTTAAAAAAATCGATATAATTGTGCGTGTTTTTTACATAATTTCATTATTAATACTAATATAAGAAGAATTCTAAGCATGTTTTTTTGTCATCGTAGAAATACTTCCCAAATAAATTCCTTTAACGGGCCTGAAACCTCTACAGATATTGATATGATCCTTATCAGACTCAATTTAAGTGAACGCCATCCACCGCAACGAGAAACCAGAAGTATAATCAAGTTGGTTAAAAGAAATGGTACTCTATTAATTTCAATGAATCGTTATGCTATATGGCTTTATCATAGATATCGCCATAAATTTACTGAGAAGGGATTATGTCTCGCATTTTTGTTAAATCATCACTCAAAGAGCGAAAGGGGAAAGCTTGAATCAATAGAAAAGGGGGGGGTTGTATATTACTTATGTGATGTCTTTCCCTCTCTTCAAGGAGAACAGTTTAAAAAAATTAAAACCATGATAAAAAAAGCAGCTAAATCTTATGAGAATAGATGCTTAGAAGAAGCACCTCAACAGCAAAAAACCAGCCATCAATCCAGAGGATATGCAACCACTTAGGTTGACCGCAAAATAAAACACCCAACGACAAGGCGCGAGGATTTTATTTAGATGATGGGCCTGTTAAGATCTGGACTTTTTCAAAAAAATAAAGACGATAAGTCTTTGTTTTTACTGGATACTGAATCAAGTTCAGGATGACGAAGACAGGATCTCCCGGATAAGAATGGGGAGATTTTAATAGCCCGGGAGGGGCCGCCGGCGCGAGCGGGCGGATTTTAATAGGCGCGTACGCCGCGCCCTACATTTTCGGGAGCATCTGTAGATTGTAATTGCTTCTCACGAGGCAGTCCCTGCTTCTTAAAAAAGCCTAGTTTTGAAAGCTGGGCTGATAGGCCTAAAAAAATAACATGTCCGGCTAAATTTACTAAACTTTTTAGTATTTTCTTTGCTTCTTTTCGTCGTGCCTTATCGCCTGGGGCCTTTTTTAATTCCTCTTCTCCTGAATAGACTTTAAACCCTAAGCTTCTAGCGTATGCCCATACTAAATGTTGATAATGCTCCGGAATACGACTGATTTCTACTGTGTCAGCCCCACTGCTTCGAATCAATAGCAGCGTTTGTATGATCCTTTCAGCGGTATAATTGCCTTGCAAGTCAAAGAGATTTTCTTTCTTGCGGTAGATGATTGTTCCTCCTTGTTGGAGTTCCAGTTTTGTTTCGCCATTTCCGTTTGTGCCGCTTTGAGCTACTTGAGCTACTGCTCCGCTTTCCTGCGCTTGCGCGATGGTTTCTTCTATGGTTCGTGGGCTAACGCCTCCTGCTCTGATGCCTTCTATCTCTTTTTTTGCTTCTTGCCACAATTCTGAATCGGTTTTGGTTTCAGGTTTACTTGTTCCCTCATCAACTTTTGGCTCATTTTTTTGGTTTGATTCAAATAAATTTTCACTACTCATGTTTTCAGGCATAAACTGACAAATATTGGCAACCTTTTCCATCAAGGTGAGTCCGAAGTCGTCTGGTATTTCTGGCAAAATTCTATCAAGCTCTTGGGTTAAACTCATCATATAATATGCATCGTGACTTCTCTTTAAATGCATTGTCTGAACTGAGTAATCTTCTCCAAAAGTTTGGCTTAACCTTTTTTTGATATCCTGTATTTGGTTGCTATTGAGCCGTCTTCCTTTGCTTACTTCTACTATTATGGCTTGTCGAGTTTTTGTATCCACCACGAATACAACGACCCGACGTCCCATTTCTTCTTGTTTTACAATATATCGCGTATTTTCACTGGTGGGGAATTCCGAGCAAGTACTTGGAGGTGGTGATTGCGTTATACTTACAGCAGACGATCGTTCCAATGAGCTTTCTATCTCGGCTCTTGGGTTGGCTACAGCCATCGGGCATGTTACCATAAAATGTGTGACTGCTTTTTTGAGCTCTTCGTCGGGGATAATGAGTGGATTATGTTCAGAAGAATTTTCTCGCCTTGTTGCGGCATTAGTGGTGATAATCTGAAAATCTGTATTCCCTAATTTGGTCGGGTCTATTTCGGTATTGGTGAAATCCACCGGAATTTGAGTGAAGTCATTAATCTCAATGCTGTTGCTTGATAATTGTCTCAACTTTTCTGCAGCACAATCACCAACGATGTACTTTTTGACTTCTCCATTTCTAAAATCAATAAATATATATACGCCTGGCAATTCAGCTACAGGCACAACCACCACGCTATTGCGATATTTAGCTGAGCTACCGACAATTGTTTCTATACATGCTTTTAAACCTCCTATTTCGTATCGGCGCATTAATTTAATTTGTCGTGTTTTTTCTCTGGCTAAATCTAGTGGGGTTCTTCTTTGGCGATCGAAGGTATCTAATTTCGCTCCTGCTTGAAGCAGTAAATCAACAAGAATTAAATCGCCTTGTTCTATTGCTTGATGTAATAGGCTATTGCTTTGACGATCTACAATGCTGGGATTTGTGCCGGCCCGCAATAAATCTATGACTAAACTATAATCTCTTTCCTCCTGAGGCTTCTCCATTTCTTTTTCAGCAGCAAGATATAATGGCGTTTTCCCTTGATAATCCCTTGTATTGAGCATCTCAGGAAATGCTTTTACTAAATACGATATCAATCGCTGATTTCCTTCTAACACCGCAAGATGAAGCAAATTTCTATCTAAATAATCCTGGAATTTCAGTATTTTTTTCTTACTTAAGACGGCTTTGCAAACGCTGCCTCCGGAATCTTTATAAAAAATCGTCAATTGATGTTTTGTTTCGTCAAGGTACAAAAGAATTTCGTCTGGCTTTAAAGCGCTCAATTTTGGCCTCAATTCTTCTTTATTGATAGCAATTGCTTTAACCTGCTTTCCTGTATACGGACGGGTTGCTCTTTGCGGATGAGGCTTTCGCGGAAATAAATGATCAGGCACCTGGCCAAAATCTGAGATCTGGTGCAAGAATGCATCCTTTTGTACTGGACTTAAGTTATCAAAATCTTGGGGTAACCCATAACAAAGAGAGAAAAAGAGGTTGACTGCTTCCACAGCTTTTTCTCCTCGTTGTTGGAAACCAAAAATTAAATCAGCCCAAGAATTAAGTTTTTGAGAAACAGGTGCTGATTCCAGCTTTTTTTTGTGCCATCGAATAAATTCCTTTGGTTTCATGCCGTCGGGTAATGCAACATCTCCACCCCTTTCTCCCCAAGGCCTAACGCCCAAATCTAATTCAAGTTTATTTTCTAAAAAAGCAGGGTTATAAAAAAATTCAGGGATTAATTCAGGAAGTTGACTTCCTTCATTCGTAGCTTCGAAAATATTATCTTCGTCTTTTGAAATATCCCACAATAATCTCCCGGGTATGTCAAATTTACCGCTTTGCAATTTAATATTTGATAAAGGGTTCTCTCTTAGCAAAAAACGACTAACATGTCCCGCAATTGAATACGAGGTCCCCCATATAAACGGTACAGTACTGGGATCGGAATCATCCAGGATCTGCTGCTTCATAAACTTAAATCGCCCTACCCCAAATCTCCTCCTATCGTCTCTTAGTGCGCCTAGTGATTTCGATAAATCTCGGTATTGTTTTTTGAGATATACCCAAGGAAAAACTGGGTATCTATTTAGATCATGAAAAGATCTGCCGGCGGCTTTGTTAAGATCCAGTAAATATTGAAAGTTGGATATGTCGCCTCGCAACCATTTTTTTTGACGTGCTTTAATCCATTTTTTGGGATCACGAACTACACGTGAGCGCGGTAATTGCTGTTTGATCCGTTGTCTTAATTTTCTCGCGTCTTCTAAACCCCGTTTTGTGGGAACATACTTTATGACAACCTCATCGCTGCCCCATTTGTAAGTGATAATTTGATCTACATTCCCCTCTTTTTTTTCATCAAAACAATCTAACAAAATACTCGTGCCATCAGTAAAAAAGATCTCTACGCCTGGGTGAATGGCTTCTGTAGTTCGATCAAAAACAGATTCGATCTCGTCCAACGACCATGATCTTTCTAATCCTGTTTCCGGGTTTGATAGATAAACTCGATCCTCTTCTATTCGAAGCTCGCTGGGTATCCGTGTTTCATTATCTAGTTCGTGAATTTTATACATGGGAATCTTACTCCCTGTAGTATTTCCAATTAATATTTGGACAAGAGGTTGTTATCCAGAAGGAGCGCTGCCATCGCTGTCATTCCGAGGGAGCACTAGCGACCGAGGAATCTCAAAGGCGAGATTCTTCGTCGCTTCGCTCCTCTGAATGACAGCCTGGTGACAATGTCGGCGCATAGCGCTGCCTCTGAATGGACAGCCTGGTGACAATGTCGGCGCATAGCGCTGCCTCTGAATGACGGTATGGTTACCATTATTTGTCTCAATGTTGGAAATACTATAAGTTTCTCTTTTTATCTTTATTAACAAAAATTAAAGACAAGTTGCTACAGTAAAATAATAGTACAAATTTAACAAAAAAGCTTTTAAATAAAGGATAAAAATCAAAGATTATAAGTCTTTGATTTTAATGGATCCTGAATCAAGTTCAGGATGACATGACCTGTTATGTAAATTTCCATGTTGTAACTGGAAATTTACATAAATCGGGGGCTACATTTATGAGTCATTTTTTAGCTCCTTTAAAAAAATTTCAAAAAATATTCAACACGCCAACTCATAATGCAAATTTGATTTATGGGGGCAAAGATACTTTTATACAAAATGGTTTTCGTATTTTTTTCTTGGGATACCTTTCAGTCACAATGGAAGAATCAGGTGCTAGCTCATGGCAAACACTTTTAAATCAAAACGGGGAAATATAATAGTAACCTGACTTCGATTAGCATTTTGATATAATTAAAAATTAAGAATGAAAAATTAAAAATTCATGTGTCGCTCCCGCCTTCGCCCCGCACCCACGTGTGTGGTTCGGGGCGAAGGCGGGAGCGACACCGACATTTAAAATCTAAAATTTATAATTTAAAAGTTTATGAAGATTTTTAATTGATACCTAATCCTTAAACCTTTATCGAAATTTTGTGATTTTCGTATATTTGATTTTTAAATGCGTTTGCCATGGGTGCTAGCTCCGACCGGGGGAGTTTAATCATTTAAAAAGCTTTTGGCGTTTAGGGGATTCTTCTGGGGTTTCTTTATTCTGTAACTCACTTGATCCGTTCAGTTCTTGCGAGGTCGCTAGGATTTCTTCCAGTGTGCAAAGTCGCCGATCTATAGTAAAATTGTAAATAGGCTAAAATATTACAATAAAATCATACTAATATTAAGACTGAGAGTTTATAAAATTTTCAAGGCGTTTTCTGTTTTCTTTTTCTTGTTTTGCTTTGAAATAGATCTCTAAGAAAGTTATTTCGGGCACTATTGGGCAGAATGCATAAATAATTCGAATGCCACTTTTTGCGCCACGGCCTTTTAGACTGCAACACTGAAATTTCTTAATTTTATAAAATTTTAATTTTTCACTATTTCCAACTCCACAAATTTCAAAAATACTTCCATTGTCTATCTTTTTGCAGTGAAGTAGTTCTATCCGATATCTTTTTGTCACCTCTAAATCTTTTACCAAAGAAGGAAATTTTTTTAGTAATTTTTTAAAATCACGATCAAATTCTTTTGTTTTATTATATTTCATCGTCATCATATTGCCTTACTGAAAATTCAGGCGTTCGACAAAAAGCCGATTCATAATCAATGGGTTGTAAATGATTGGTTCCGATCCAGGGCACATCTTTGTGCGAATATTCCTCCATTTGTCTGGCACTAAAATCCTTAAATCGTTCAATTTCCTGATCAATAAGTTCTTTTTCGTTAGCTGAAAAATTCGACAAATTCGCATGTCTTCTAGGCAAATATTTCTTTTGGTCGTATTGAAAATATTTTTTAACGACCCGCATCAAATCGCCGTCTTTTTCCATTTGTTGGGCAATTTCTTTAAAGGCAACTGGTGTTGGCCCATGATGATTTTTGATATATTTCGCGCCGATCAGTTGTTCTTCATATTTTTCATAATAATCAAAATCGATAAAATACATGATTTTGCAAATGACCGATTCGCCGATATTGGGACGCGCACCAATTTTTTCTAAGATATACAAAAATACTTCTTTGAATTTGCTGACTTTTTCTTGTGGCACAGATATGCGTATTTCTGGTACTGATTTTGCGCATTTTGAAGATTTTTCCAATTTGACATCTGGGGTGGGGTTTTCTCTGCCAGCCAAAAAATCTTCCAGCGATAAACCGAAAAATCGAGCTAGATTTTGCGCCTCTTCGACCAACATTTTACGTGCCCCATTTTCAAGCTGCGCATAAGTTGGGCGTGATATGCCTATTTTATCGGCCAAAAATTCTTGGCTCACACCATGTTTTTTACGAAGTTTTTTTAAGAAAGTATTCATAATTTAAAGTAAAGTTAAGTAGTGAAAGAATGAAAAAATTATACGAAATGTAAAATATTCTGTCAAATGAATTGTTGGGATTATTTTCAATTCATATTCGAAAACAGAGCCCGAAGTTTAAAAATACTATCGGGGACTGACAGAGACTAGAATTTTTTAAAACAGTTTGTCGCGCGCAGCGCGACACATTCGTTTTTAATTCTTCATTTTTAATTTTTAATTAATTAACGTCATATACGACGTTAATTAAGTGCTTCATAGACTTGTTCGAATAAATAGCCCATGTGAACACGGTTGGTGAAGTCGAGTTTGTTGGTGTTGATTTTGATGAGCGGGTTTTTGTGAAAGCCGCATCGAACGACATCTTCGGGGAAGGTTTTGTAAAAATCATTAAAAGCGCTAATTTCACGATAAGTCCAACCGCCGTCCATTTCCATGGCGCGCGCACGTTCTTGTATGCGCTGCCAGGCTAATTTCGAACTGCCTTGTAATACGATCAATAAATCGGCTGAGGGTAATGCTCGACTAACTTGTTGAAATTCTGTCATTAATAAATCCAGTTCGTTTTCGGTTAAAAGGCCATCTTGATGGAAAAGTTTACAAAACACCAAAATATCTTCAGCTAGTGATCGGTCTTTCACGTAGCTATGTTGGCCATCCTTTCCTCGTTTTCGTAAATCTGCTCGCATGCTTAAAAAATGTTTTTGCAAATCGTAACAATATCTTTTTTTATCTTTGAGAAATCTTTCCAGAAGTGGGTTTTGCTCGGGGGCTTCGAACAACGCTTGAATCCGTAAGCTTTGGTGCATTAACGTAGTCACCGTTGATTTACCCATGCCAACATTGCCCGCAACGGTAATTAAAGTTGGATGTTTCTTAAGATAATCTTCGAGTTTACGTTCCGCATCGACGACCCGAATTGCTGCCGCAGTTTCAGGCAAAGAAATCCATTCGCGAATGCCCGGTGTGGTGATACGTAAATTGAGTTCGAGTATTTTGTCAATGAGTCGCTGGATAATACTTTCGACATTTTGAGTAATACTATTTTCATCGGTGACATCGATCACCATAATCGGGCATTTAAGATGTTGGCTGGCAAACGTTTCATAAAGATTATTGAGTAGTTCAATATAATCGCGCGAAATATGCGCTTCACTGGGGCGCGCGTGTTTTTTAATATTTTCCATTAAATCATCGGTTTTAGCGCGCAAATAGATCACTAAATCGGGCTCGCTGATTTGGTTTGTCATAAATTTAAAGGCGCGTTGATATGTTTTAAATTCTTCTTCACTCATAAATCCCAGTATTTTTTGAGCGGTTCCAAAAATATAATAATCTTCAAAAATGGTGCGGTCTTCGAGAACAATTCCTTGTGCTTGATCAATTTTTTCTTGGCGCATAAGGCGACCATTAAGGAATTCTATTTGCGCTAAGAATGCATTTTTACCAGGATTTTCATAAAAAGCTTTTAATACGGCTTCATCGATTTCTTCAGGGAAAATATTGATTTTTTGATTAGCCACACTATCAGCAAGACAAGATAAAAGTCGTTTGCTTATTTCAGGGGAAGTTAAAGCTTTAATCAGCTGGGCTTTTCCTGAACCAATATTACCAATAATACCAATTCTTAAATTTTCCATAGAATTCTCCGAAAATTTATAAAAAACATACCGTAAAATTAGCTTACTATGATAAAAAGCGATAAATTTGTTCTGTTAAATAAAGTGGTAGGGAAATAAGTTGATACTCAATTAAATCACCAAGATTATCTTTGACCTTTACTTCTGTCACGTTTGGATAATCTGCGTTTAATCTGATTGCTTTTTTCAACCCTTTTTGTTTTATGAATGTTCGTAAAGAACGAAGCGTTCCCGTTTTGCCTGCTTTAACTTCGACCGGAATAATCTGGGTATCTTTCTGAATGAGATAATCGATCTCTGCCTCAGAACTTTTTTTCTCAGATACCCAGTAATGTAGCCTTGGGTCCACATAATACGGTTGAATAACTCGTAATAATTGTCCAACTAATTGCTCAGCGATACCACCTTCATTTACTAGTTTAATTGTATCAACTATGCTTTGATCAGAAAACGATAATCCCATTGCGGCGGATACTAAACCTACATCAAGAAATATCACTTTGAATATATTTTCTTTTATTTCAGCATTTAAAGGAATTCCATTTGCGGAACAACTCCAAACCTTGTGGCAAATCCTCGCTTTGCATAATAAATTAAGCGCCTTTTTTAACGGTTCAAAACGAATATCTTTATTCACAAAACTATACTTGAATTTTTTTCCAATCAACAAAGGAATGGCTCTCAATATTTCATCTAATCGTTCAACGGGAATACGTTTTGCATATTTTGAAAAATCATCCCGATAGGTTGCCAAAATATTTTGATGAATTTCATTAATTTGCAGCAATGATTGATTTTTGACCCAACTATCTACAGCGGCAGGCATTCCCCCTACTAATAAATATTCTCTCAAAAATTGCCAAAGCCGCTCATGAATCGCCTCAGGTATTTCTTCGCTCAGATCATAACGTGACAAAAATTTATGAAGTTGGTTTTGGCCTTTTGCTAACAAAAATTCTTCAAATGACATGGGCTCCAAATACATATATTGAATTCTGCCCACTGGCATACTAAATTCGTGATCATTTAATGCAAAATCTAAAAGAGAACCCGTTGCCACAACTGCTAGCTCTGGTTTTTCTTCGGCAAACCAACGTAATTTGGCTAGCAATTCTGGGGCCGCTTGAATTTCATCTAAAAAAAGTAATGCTTTTTCTGGAATTATTTCTCGATTCAAATATGATTCAAGTCTAATTAAAATTTTTTCCGGATCATTATCTTTAAATAGTGTTTTTAACCGAAAATCTCTTTCAAAATTAAGCTCTAAAAGATCAAGCTTTAATTGAAAAGCCAAATTCCGAACCACCCAAGTTTTACCTACTTGGCGCGCACCTCGAATAATAAGCGGTTTTCGATCGGATTGCCTTATCCAAGCCTTTAATTTTTCTAAGATTTTTCTATTCATGTCGACTCCTTCTTTAGATTAATGTTAACATGATTTTAGAAAAAATCAACATTTCGGCGTTAAAATTAGGGGTAATTTTAACGTGCTTTACGTTAAAATTAGGGGTAATTTTAACATCGGATCAAGCCCCATACTTAACCAGAATACCTTAAGGAGCTGTTGAAATCTGCCTGTTAGTCATCCTGAACTTGATTCAGGATCCAGTAAAAACAAAGACTTATAGTCTTTGTTTTTTTGAAAAAGTGCGGATTTCAACAGCCCCCTTAACAGAAACTTATGCGAAGCATTTTTTTATCAAGTGTCATTGATTTATTTCTTTGCTTCCCAAATTTCAGGTTCCATGTCCCCCATGCTCCAATATTCTACTCGATAGGGCTTTACTATCACCACGGCATAATTAGGATTATCAGGAGTTTGAAAAAACTGAGCTATCTCGGGATTCCAAAAAGCCTCTCGCTCGGCTTTATCTTGAGTAACAGTAGCGCGCCCCTGGATTTGTATATAATCTTTCCAATTTTTTGGATCCGTGACCCCGCATGTTAAATGCACCTCGGGATTTTTTTGAATTTGTTTGACTTTCCTAGAACTTATAAAAGTAGAAAACCGAATCGTCATGTCATCGGACACAGCACCCGACACATAACGCACCCAAGGTTTATTGTCCTCGGTAACCGTTGCAAAGCTCACCACTTCTGATTGTTTGATCAATTGAATGATCTTATCTTTTAACATCATAAAACACCTCTGTTATAACAATTTAATAACTTCCGCAAAAAAACTCCTATCGTACGGACAGGTCGCGACCTGTCTATACAAGGGGCTCTTGGGATCTGAATTTTTTTACAAAATCAAAGATTATAAATCTTTGATTTTTATTCGTCTCATCCAGGAGACTCTCGAGCTCGCCGCTTCCTTGCTCGTTAAAATTCGTTCCCGACGAATTTTTCTGGATCCCGGATCAAGTCCGGGATGACAAATGTGCGGACCCCAACACCCCCTACAATACTTTTTAATGTTCTTTCATCCGTTTTGTTTTTTATACGCTTTTAAAACTTCGATCACATAATCAATGTCTGCGGCAGTATGATCGCCATTGATTTGGAAACGAATTTCTTCAGAACCTTTAGGGACAACTGGGTAATTCAGACCTGTCGCTAAAATCCCGTGATCGGTAAGCCATTGCACAATTTCTGAGGTCTTTTGCGTATCTCTGACCATCAGTGGAGTGACAGGATGTGGCCCGGGAATGGTTTCATAGCCATTATCAACTAAACCCTTTTCAAATCGAGCGGTCATCGCTTGGATATGTTTTAAAATGCGTAGTCCTTCTTCGCTTTCTACGATATCCAACACTTTGATAGCAGCAGCTGCTTCGCCTACTGTAATAGGATTAGAATAGATGTACATCGGGGCTGTTTCACGAAGAAAATTAATCACTGCTTTAGACGCAACCACATATCCCCCGTTAACTCCAAACGCTTTCCCAAGTGTACCAATTAAAATATCGACTTTAGCGCCGGTAACTTCTTCAGTGCCTCTGCCGGTTTTGCCATAGGCACCAACACCATGCGAATCATCCGCAATCGTTGTGACGCCTTCTTCAAATTTATCCTCGAATTTCTGACATATGTTGACGAATTCTTGAAAAGGACAGTAATCCCCTCTCATCGAAAAAACGCCGTCTGTGATCACGAGACATCGTTTTCCCTGCCCTACAGCTTCGTTAAGTTTTGCTTCCAAGTCTTTCATGTCATTATGTTTATAAATAAATTTGGCCGCTGGACGCGTTAGCTTTATTCCATTGATAATACAATTATGATTGAGTTCATCGCTAATGATCACGGTTTCAGGCGTAGTTAAAGGATAAATAACACCCATGGAGGTGACATAAGCACTTGAAAAAATCATCGCTGATTCTCTTCCATGAAATTTGGCTAATCTTGCTTCAAGTTCAACATGCGGCTTATGAGTCCCCGAAATAAAACGAACCGCACCCGGGCCAACCCCGTACTTTTCGGAGGCCATTTCCTCAGCATGTACCACATCTTTTCTGAGCGAGACACCTAAATAAGAATTTGAATTCATTTTAACGAATTCTTTATTGCCATAACCTTCCACCAAATAACGAGGACCTTTTTCCCCAGATGGTGGAATAATGGTTGTGATGACTTTTTCTTTACCTTTTGCCGTTCCTTTAGCTTTAACTTCTTCTACATATTGGTTTAATACATTATTTAATTTTTGAAGTGACATATTAATTTCCTCTTTATTTTACTCATGATGTTCACCTTTGGTGTCAGACACCAAAGGTGAACATGGGATTTATTTTAATTTCTTTTCAAGCTGCGTTAACATATCCTCCGTCATGGTCGCCAAATTATAACTCGGTTTCCAACCCCATTCTTCTCGAGCAGCTGAATCGTCAATGGATTGTGGCCATGAATCTGCGATCGCTTGACGAAAATCCGGCTTGTATTCAATTTGAAAATCAGGAATGTGTTTTTTGATTTCTGCGGCAAGCTCGCCAGCTGTAAAACTCATACCAGCAAGATTAAAGTCTGCATGATGTTTGAGTTTGGAAAAATCTGCCTCGAAAAGGTCAACCGTTGCTTTGAGACAATCCGGCATATACATCATCGGAAGCTTGGTATCTTCCCTGACAAAACAGGTATATTTTTTATAGCGAATGGCATCGTAATAAATGGCAACAGCATAGTCAGTAGTCCCGCCACCTGGGAGTGTTTTATAGCTAATAATGCCAGGGTATCGAAGTCCTCTCACATCAACGCCAAATTTTTTAACATAATAATTTCCTAAAAGCTCGCCTGTCACTTTAGTTACACCATACATCGTGGTTGGTCTTAAAACCGTTTCTTGAGGCGTATTGACTCTGGGTGTTTCTGGGCCAAAAGCAGCAATAGAACTTGGCGTCAATACTTGTTTGATCCCCTTTTCTTTCGCCACTTCTAAAACATTCAAAAATCCATTTACATTGATATCCCAAGCTAACATGGGATTTTTTTCTCCTGTCGCTGACAGTAAAGCAGCCATGTTAATGATGTGATCAATACGATATTGATCACAAACTTCTGCAAGTCTTTTTTTGTCTCGTATATCAAAAAACTCGAAAGGCTCTTCTACTTGAAGGTTTTCGGTTTCTGCATTTTTTACTGTTGAGGCAACGACATTTTCGCGGCCATAAAGCTCGCGCATTTTTGCGCTCAACTCAGAACCGATCTGGCCGGTAGCGCCAATAATAAGAATTTTTCTCATGGTTTTTTCCTTCTTTGGGTTAAAGTTAAAAAATATACGGACAGGTCGCGACCTGTCAATACAGGGATCATAATCAAATCCTAAATTCTCACGAAAGGGTTTCAATCATCATTCGAGCATCTAATACTTTCGCGCCTTGCCCCTCAGGTAACACGAGCAAAGGGTTAATATCAAGTTCTACGATTTGAGGGAAATCTTGAACCAGTTGAGAAAGCCGCCCGATACATTCAATCATTTTTTCTTGGTCCGATGATTTTTGTCCTCGAACTCCTTTAAACAAAGCAGATGATCGCAATGAATTAATCATACGTATGGCATCTTCGCGAGTAAGTGGGGCAAAACCAAAACAAATATCCTTTAAAACTTCGACGTAGATACCCCCTAAGCCAAACATAATCATCGTCCCTAATTCAGATTCTTTGTTAACCCCCAATATCACTTCGATACCATTTTGGGGGGCCATTTCAACAAGCAAAACACCTTCTAATCGAGCTTGTGGTGTATTATGAGCGACGGTTTTCATCATATCATTAAATTTTTGAGCAACATCTGCTTTGGCAATATTGAGCATCACGCCACCCACATCACTTTTGTGTAGAATATCAGGCGAGACAATCTTCATCGCAAATGTAGTCCGCTCATCGCCAATGCTTTGAGCTATACGAAAAGCCTCATCAGCGGTTTTCGCAAAAGCCGTTTCTAATAGCGGAAAGTTATAAGCTTTGAGAATCTCGATTGCTTCAGCTTCGGGGAAAGCAGTTTTTCCTTCTTTTTCAGCTTTTCCAAAAATGGCTGCTACTTTTCCTTTATTAACATCTTGATAAGCAAGCGGAGTGCTTATTGGCTTCGTGCTCATTCGTACGAAACGACCAAAACAAGCTAAAGCTTTGGCAGCAGGTTCCGGAAAAGCTGTCGTTACAATATCTGCTTCTTTTAATAATTGCACGCCAGGAGCAACTGTTTCTCGTCCCATAAAACTGACCACAATCGGTATATCTGTGTTTTGATGGACTTCAATAATGGCTCGAGCAGTTTCTTCAATTTCCGTCATGGATTGCGGCGTAAGTAAAACAATAATGGCCTCCGTATTGGCATCTTGAGCTACTATTTCTAAGGTTTTTTGGTAACGCTCAGCAACAGCATCACCTAAAATATCAACGGGATTGTGTGTGCTGGCAGCAAAAGGGAGAAAATCTTTGAGTTTTTGGACAGTATCGTCTGTTAATTGTGCCAAAGATAGACCTTGATCAACGATAACATCTGTGGTCAAAACGCCAGGGCCGCCTGCATTCGTAATGATAGTAACGTTATGAACGGGCTTGAGTTCGTTTTTAGAAAACATCTGCGCTAAATTAAAAAGTTCTGCCACGCTAGAAGCTCTAATCATACCTGCCTGATCGAATAATGCACTGTACGCAGCATCACCACCACTTAAAGAACCGGTATGAGAAGCAATCGCGCCTGCGCCTGCTTCTGTTTTCCCCGATTTTAAAAGGATAACAGGTTTTGGATTTTTACTTCTTGAAAGATTTTGAACAACATGAATAATTTCCGGTGCATTTTTTAATTGTTCGACATACAGGGCAATTACTTTAGTTTCGGGATCCTCGGCAAAATATTTTAGGAGTCTCAGCTCATCCATGGAGGCTTTGTTGCCAATACTCATAAATTTTGAAAAGCCTATTCCAAGATCTTTTGCATAATCCAAAACAGCTGTGCACAAGGCCCCGCTTTGTGAGATAAAGGCAATATTGCCTTTTGCGGGCATAAGGTTTGCAAAAGAAGCATTCATCCGGATCTTAGGATTGATAACACCTAAGCAATTTGGACCGACAAGCAGCATATTTCTTTCTTGGCAGGTTATGGTGAGCTCATATTCCAAAGCGTCATTCCCAATTTCTTTACAGCCTGCAGATATGACTACGGCGGCGCGAGCGCCTTTTTGATGAGCTTGTTTGACAGAATCCACAACAGATGGTGCGGGAACAGCAATAACTGCCAGGTCAATATCAGAAGGAGCATCTAATACATTAGCATAAACTCTCTTTCCGTATAGCTCGTCCGCTTTAGGGTTAATAGGATAGACCATTCCCGAAAATCCCTGATACACCAGATTTTTTACAATATCATTACCAACTGTTTTTAATTTCCTCGAAGCACCAATAACAGCAATGGTGTCTGGATAAAAAAGCGACTCAAATGACATATCAATCTACCTGTACCAATAATAAAATTATGCGCGATGAGTTGCAAAGACCAAAAAACTTGAAACTAGATTGCTTTTGTCCCTCTGTCATTGGGGTCAGAATAAAATTCAAAATTTACAGCCTAACGTGCCCTATCAAGTTTTTAATTGATATGCTGCCGCTTTAAGATACATCACCATGGACCATAGTGTTAGCAGTGCGGCAAAATACAGTAGGATATATCCCACGATTTTCAAAGGGCCAAATTGAAACGGGTTGCAAGCTAACAAACTGATAATAGCCAAAAATTGGGTAGTTGTTTTAATTTTTCCCATGTAAGAAACTGCGACACTCGCACGCTTTCCTACTTCTGCCATCCATTCCCGTAAAGCCGATATAGCAATTTCACGCGAGATAATGACAATAGCCGGGATTGCGATATAGGGAAAATGAGGCCCTTTTACCAACAAAACAAGGGCGGAGGCAACCATTAGTTTATCGGCAACAGGATCTAAAAAGGCCCCAAAATCTGAAGTTTGATTTAATTTTCTTGCCAAATAACCATCTAACCAATCCGTAATACTTGCTAGGCTAAAAATAATGGCTGCTATGATATGTGTCCAGGCATATGGAATATAAAAAATGATGACCAAAACGGGAATTAACAAAATACGAAGGAATGTCATCAACATGGGTAAATTCATGAGAAAATTATCTCGTCTCGTTATCGGTTATACGGTCTTCGCATGATATTCAGAAAAAGCTAAAAAATCCAGAAGGAATTAATCCAGGGTTTGGCGATAACGCATCACGCCAACAAAAAGTGCGATAATCATAAAAAGAATAATAGGCCAAATGTTCGGCCAGGCATCTGCCAAAGTATTTCCTTTAAGCAAAATCCCTCTGGTCATTCTTAAAAAATAGGTCAAAGGCAAGATGGACCCAATTTTTTGTGCCCATACGGGCATCCCGTAAAAGGGGAACATAAAGCCTGATAACAAAATCGAGGGCAAAAAGAAAAATATCGACATTTGGGTCGCTTGTAATTGATTTTTGGCTGCTGTTGAAAACATGACGCCTACGGACAAATTAGCTGCAATAAAAGGCAATGCAGCACAACATAATAAAAATAAACTCCCTTCTGCCGGAATACGGAAAACGAAATACGCTGCTCCTAAAATCAAAAACAGTTGAAGATACCCCACAATAATGTAGGGAATCACTTTACCCAGCATCACTTCAAGCGGGCGAGCAGGTGTGGCTAATAAACTTTCCATCGTGCCACGCTCTACTTCCCGCGTCATAGCAAGTGCTGTAATAATAACCATCGTCATCGTGAGTACCACACCAATAAGGCCTGGCACAATATTATACTGCGTAATCAGTTCTGGATTATATTTTGCATGAATAATTAAATTAAATGGCGGTGGTGTTGGGCGCAGATAAGAAAGCGCGCCGGTTAATAGATGATCAAAAACATCCTTGGTTAAAATATTGGAGGCTGCGATCGCATTTGCGGCGGCCATGGAATCTGTCGTATCGACAGTCAATAGTAAACTGGGACGCTTCCCACGAATCAGATCCCGTGAAAAATCAGAAGGAATATTTAATACGAATTGAGCTCTATTCGTTCGTAACAATTTTTGCGCCATTGCTTCACTTTTGGGCAAACTCACCACGCGAAAATAAGTGGTATCTTGTAAGCTGCGAATAAATCGACGAGTGAAAGCACTTTGATCTGAACTCATGACAGCCGTAGGCAAATATTTGGGATTACTATTAATGGCATAACCAAATAGAATGAGTTGCAACAAAGGAATAGCAACAATCATCGCAAACGTAAGACGATCACGCTTCATTTGGATGAATTCTTTGATAATAATCGCGCAAAGCCGCTGAATTGAAAATCGTTTCATACTTAAAAAATCCGTCGCGAAGCGACACCACTATTTTTAATTCTTCATTCTTAATTTTTAATTAAATAAAAATTATCTTTCGCCTTTCCTACTAAACTAATAAACACATCCTCTAAAGTCGCGAGCTCTTCTTCCCAAGTATATGGTTTTTTCTGAAAAGGTTTAATCGCGTTTGCGAGTGCTTTTTTATCAGTGCCAACCACATGGAGTTCTTTTCCAAAAACCGTGACCTGTTCAATTGCTGGTAATTCACGCAATTGATTAGCCAATTTATTCAAGTTTTCTCCTGATACCACCCACATCGTCAAACCTGCATTTTTGATCACGTCAGGAATAGTTCCTGTCGCTAATAAACTTCCATAAGCAATATAAGCCAACCGATGGCAACGCTCTGCCTCATCCATGTAGTGCGTACTCACTAGTGTCGTGATCCCACGTTCTGAGAGTTCATGTATCTCATTCCAAAATTGCCGCCGTGCTTTCGGGTCAACCCCAGCTGTGGGCTCATCGAGCAATAATAATTTTGGTTGGTGCAACATCGCCCCGGCAAGTGCGAGGCGTCTTTTCCAGCCACCCGACAAAGTCCCTGTTAACTGATTTTGCCTACCGATCAACCCTAAATTCTCAAGAGCCTCATTCACTAAGGTTTTGTAATTTTTTAACTGATAAACCCTGCCCGTAAATTCCAAATTCTCACGGATCGTCAAGTCTTCGTACAAACTAAACTGTTGTGTCATGTACCCCACTTCTTTTTTGATCTGATAGGCATCTTTAATAATATCATAACCCAAACAATGCCCTTCCCCTGAAGTCGGCTTGAGTAATCCACAAATCATACGAATTGTCGTCGTTTTACCACTACCATTCGGTCCCAAAAATCCAAAAATCTCACCGGATTTAACCTGCAAATTAACACGATGCACTACCTCCTTGTCACCAAAGCTTTTACACAAATTTTGGACATCAATAATGTAATCGGAGCTCATAGAAAACCCATAAAAAATCACAAAGGTATAACCTAACGTCAGTTATCACGCATTGTGCAGAAATTATTAAAGTAAAGAAAGAAAAATCATTTCTTAGTTAGGAAAATTAAATGCTGTTTTAAAATAAGTTTTGTTTTGATTACATTTAACTATTCAAACAATGTCAAAATGAATAATTATACCTGTTCGATCTGATAGGTTAATTGCCGCGGTGAGGATTTTGCCTGCATTGATGTAGGCAATGGTTTGATGAGCAACAGCATAACTATTTTGGTGGGGTGTGTTTTCAACATAGCCTATTTTTTTACTATTTTTCCCAGTTATGTTGTAATAAAATATTATTGTTTTTCGAGCCACACAGAACAGGCTTCGACAAATTATCTAAAATAAAAATAATACGTTATTAACTTTTAATTTGGGTGTCTCCTTAATTGACATTATATTTCATACTTCCTACCCAAAATTTACGTTAAATCCACTTTGAAAGGAACTTAAAATGACCGCAAACAAAACATCTAAAACTTCTTTTTTTTCCTGGTTTATTTGGGGCATTGCTGCGGTATTTTTCTTCTTGCAATACGTTGCTCGGGTAGCACCTAGTGTCATGGTCCCACAATTAATGCATGACTTTTCTGTCAGTGCTTTTGCGCTAGGTGGATTAACTGTCTTTTTTTATTATGCCTATGTAATCATGCAAATACCTGTTGGTGTACTACTTGATCGATATGGTTCACGCCGTTTGTTAACCATAGCCACATTATCCGCGGCATTGGGTTGTTTTGCTTTTGCTGGAGCTCATAAAGTTTACATGGGAGAATTTGGACGATTGCTTATCGGTTTTGGGGCGTCATTCAGTTTTATTGGAGCTCTAAAACTGGCAGCTGATTGGTTCCCTGCAGAACGATTTGGATTATTGGCCGGATCCACACAAGCGCTTGGCATGCTAGGGGCTGTTGTGGGTGAAATTCCCATCGCATTTGCTGTAAGAAATTTTGGCTGGAGACATGCTATTTTATTTTTAGCCTTTAGTTTTATCGTCCTATCCACATTAATCTTCTTAATTATTCGTGATCATCCTTCTAAGATTCAAGAAGCTGCAAAAAAAGAAAAACCATTGTCTCTCTGGAAAAGCTTATTAGCTGTTTGTAAAAATCCGCTTAGCTGGGCAAATGGTATTTACGTAGGTTTCGCTTACGCAACTATCACGGGATTTGGCGCTCTGTGGGGGGTTAGTTTCCTACAACGCGTGTATCATTTACCTATAGAAACCGCCGGAACAGCTGTTAGCACCATATTTATTGGCTGGATGTTAGGGGGCCCTATCACAGGATGGCTTAGCGATCATTTCAGGAAACGTAAACCCGTCATGCTTTTTACAGTTCTGCTTTGCGCTATCATATTTGCAACGATTATCTATGTTCCGGGCTTACCTATATTTATGCTTTTTGCTCTGCTATTTTTATTGGGCGCTTCAAATTCAGGGGCTGCCGTTTCCTATGCATATTCCAAAGAAATTAATCATCCTAAAATATCTGGAACTTCTGTAGCTTTTGCCAATATGGCCTCCGTTCTCATTGGTATGTGCTGTCAACCCTTAATAGGCTGGCTCTTAGATTTTAATTGGGGCGGGAAAATGATACATGGAATTCGTTATTATTCAACCGGCGATTTTCGATGGGCTATGACATCATTACTAACTTGCTATTTGGTTGCTTTTGTTTTTATCTTGTTTATGAGAGAAACTCATTGCAAAAACATCTCAAAATTAACCGAAGTCATGGAATAAAAAAACAGATATCAGTAGGAGAAATTGACCGTGAAATTGACTTGCCTTAAAAATTGCTTAATCTTTTTATGTTTTATCACAAGCTCTTTGAGCTATGGCCAAACAACAACCACTATAACCCACCCAGCAATACAATTACCCACTGTTGTTATTGTGACAACGGGCGGTACAATAGCTGAGGAAACAGACCCCAAAACAGGGGCCGCTATTCCGACTGTAACAGGAAAAGATCTCATAAAAGCCATTCCTGGTCTTTCTGAAATTGCAAATATTCAAGTTGTTAATTTTTCTAACATTGATAGCTCAAGAATGTCGCCAGACATTTGGCTGCGTTTAAGTAAAGTAGTCAACAAAACTTTAAGAGACCCTAAAGTTAAAGGTGTTGTAGTTACACATGGCACTGATACCATGGATGTTGCCTCTTATTTTCTTGATCTCACTGTTGCAAGCAACAAGCCAGTCGTATTTACGGGAGCTATGCGTGATGCTTCTAGTCCTTTTGCGGACGGGCCATTAAATATTTTGAATGCAGTACGTGAAGCCATCTCTCCTAATGCCCAAAATTGGGGAGTAACCGTGACTTTAAATCAATACATTAATTCTGCTCACGACGTCCGTAAAACACAATCCACCAATCCTCAAACCTTTGATTCGGGTGAAAAAGGTTATTTGGGTTATATTGTTGATGGAAAAATTTTACGTTTTAGAAATATCTTGCCCCGTATCGTGTTTCAAGAACCCAAACAACTACCGAAAGTTTATCTAATTGAGGCTTATGCAGGAGCTGATGGGGATCTTATACAAACCGCCATTGATCATCAGGCAAAAGGAATTGTGGTGGAAGGATTGGGCGCCGGTAATGTTAATCAAGCTATGTTTGAAGCGATTAAAGCGGCTTTAAAGAAACATATCGTGGTAATAGTTGCTACTCGTGTATCTAATGGTGGGACGTACCCTGCTTATGGTGGCCCAGGAGGTGGTGCAACTTTACAAAGATATGGTGCTATTTTATGTGAAAATGCATTATCCGGTCCCAAAGCTCGTATTATGCTTATGTTGGCACTAGCAACTTATGGAAATCAGCCAAGCCAATTAGTTAAATTTTTTCATTAATTCCATTAATGCAGCAAATGGAACAGGCGTCAGACACCAAAGTGTTTGACACCACTATTTGCTGCATTTGAATTTTTTTATGTTTAGAAAATTATTTGTTGCATTTTTAGTTGGGTTGAGTATTTCAACAAGTTTTGCTGCGGCTCAAGATCCATTATATAAAGTAGATTTGCTCGTTTTTACACATATAACGGACCAAGCACTGGCTTCTGAAAATTGGCCCGATGAATTGCTTACCCCTTCTTTACAAAATGTTGAAGCGCTATCGACTGACCCGAGTGAGCATTACCAATTACTATCTGAAGATCAATTTGGCCTGAAAAATCAAGCCAATCGTTTGACAAAAAACTCAGATTATAAAATTATTCTTCAACAATCTTGGGTACAACCGATTTCCAATCAGCACGGGAAATGGGTTCACATTTTCGGCGGACAGAATTTTAATGAAAATAATGGTACGGACAGGTCGCGACCTGTCCCCATCCCAATAGCTAATAAAGATATTCATTTGGAGGGGCAATCACCTAAATGTGATAGTTATTGGGAACTAAATGGCAAAATAAAGTTAAGTAAAATAGGCTATTATTTTAATGTATACACACGATTGTATTTGACAGAACCTAAAACGAGTTTAGGAGGCAGCGGTAGCGATGAATCACCTATCGGCACTTTTCAGCCCGTTCCTTTTCGAACATTTAAGTTATTCGAGGATCGCAGGACCCCAGTTAATACGCTTAACTACATCGATCATCCACTATTCGGCATCTTGTTGAAGATTACTACATGGAATCCAAATACCTCCGGTACGATACAACCTCATCAAACTTAATATCGTAATCCGATAAATTTTCAATCACTGCGTAATAGTATTTCTTACCCTCGCTCTCAAATGTGCTCGCCGCGTGAAGATAATGATTCCACTTCTCAACGGGTTGATCCATTTCGGTTTCACCCAAGAAAAAGGGAATTTTGCGCCGCGCTTTCAATGCTTGTTGTACGTCCGCTGGCGCATCATTGTCCACAGCTATGTGTTCATACCCTTGAACAGATGGTTCATCTTCTATGATGAACGCTGAAAAACGTCCTTCAAAATTTAGCATTAAATAGCTGCCTTTTTCATTGACTAAATAATATTCTTTAATATCCCTATCCATGCATACTTGATGGAATAATTCCATATATCGAGCATTATTTAAGCAACTCCCTTTTTTGGCTAATAAATTAGCCATGATGGGATGCGATAAATCCTGAAAATAAGCATGTTGTAAATCATCAATTTTCTGATGCAACGAATTACTAAAATCAGGGTCACGTTTTCTAATGAATTGGTCAATAACCCCTTCATTAAAAGCAGAAACAGCCAGATCATCTGATGCTTCGCCGGTCATCATGAGTTTTTTGATCGGAAGCCCCTCCAATTCTCTGCAAAATTCAAGACCATTCATTTCAGGCATCGCATAATCAATCACTACAACAGAAACCTCTTTAAAACGATCGTTGACGTAGATGGTTTGATAGATACGAGAAATATCTACCTCCACTGTGCTATGCGCATGTTTTTCGTCAAACTCAAGTTCCGGTTGTTCAGATAAACTGGATAATGCTTCATGAAGGGTTAAAACAGACTTTTGGCCCTGCAAAAGATTGAGCGCTTTGAGAGGATCCGTGTACATCTCGTAATTTAGCTGACGCGGCAAACTAAGTGCAAGCCCGGTCAAGAAATGCTGACGATCGTCGACAAACATGGCTGTTGACGGAAAATAACAAACAGGTAATAACTTTTCCATGATGGATCTCCTTATTGAAAATAACCTTGTAAATCGCCCTTTATATTTTGTGTGCAATCAGCAATAATAAATAAAATTTATGGCGTATATATAATCTAGTAGGAGGAGCCTCACAGTTCCTCCTTCTCACACCGCTTGTAAGGACAGGTCGCGACCTATCCCTACAGAATAAAATATTTGCCTTCTTACACTTTCGGAAAACTCAAAACAAATTCTGTAAATTTATCTTCTTGTGAATGACAATCAATACTGCCTTTTAGATTTTGCATCGCTCGTTTACAAAAGGCAAGTCCAATTCCTGTTCCGCCATGTGTTTGGCTGAAAAAATGATCAAAGACACGCGCTAAATTCTTTGCCGGAATTCCTGCCCCAGTATCCTTAAAATATAGGCGATTCCATTTGCTACCGGGTTCCAGCCAAATCGTAATCTCTCCTTTCTCCGCTTTAGCAATATAGTAAAATGCATTCTTTAGCAAGTTAAATAACATGTGAATCACCCACAATTCGTGACTTTGGATCTTAAAATCATGCTTTCGATCCCAATGAATTAAAAGCCGTTCTTTAGGAGACATGGGATAGCGCTTTAAAGCCTCATCGATACAAGTCACCATAGAACATATGCCAAAATCTTCCACATCAGCGCGATCCATTTGAATATTCATCAAAAACATATCAATGATGGTTTTAGCAAAACGTGTTTCCTCGTGAATGGCATTAAGTACGCCATCGAGTAGCTTTAGATGGCGCGATTGAATATAGGGGGCGTTGATGACGAGGGATTCCTGAGCAAGGTGGTATCCTTGCAGGAGGTCGGGCAAAAATGTTTGTAATCCCTGGGCTTGTAAATTAATTGCTTCCAGCGGCGTTCGAAGTTCGTGGGCGATCGAAACGCCTACGGTTTCTAGAGTTTTGATACGCGCTGCTTGTGCCCTTTCTTTAATTTTTGCTTCTTGTAATTGAGCCTCTTGTTTTTTACGTTCTGTGATATCAAAAGAAATACCAAGAAGACCTATGACCTTTCCGGAAGAGTTGTGGAGGGGGACTTTATGGGTAAGGTATATTTCTTCTGGTTTGTTAGGGTTGGTTTGCTCTTCTAAAAATTTGGGTTGATTTCTTTTCATAACCTCTTTATCAATCCTATCAAGCTGCACTGCATCTTCATATTCAAAAAGGCTATGTACAGTTTTACCAATAATATTTGGTCGGAATACTAATCCAACATATTTTGCACAATTATTATTACAACCTAAATAAACCCCTTCCCGATTCATCCAATACACATTTCCTGGCATCACGGCAATCAGATTTTCATAATAATCACACATCATTTGTGCATATTGTTCTGGGGATTTTTCTTGATCTACCTCTTGCCCTGTAATCTTTTGGACCATATACGCTAAAGCCTCTATATTAGCCCGATCAATAGCGGCTAAACGCTCTTTGGCTGCTTTTAATTCTTCCTCCATTTTTTTTCGGTCAGTAATATCAAATGAAACACCAAGCAAACCTATAATATTTCCTTGTTGATCTTTTAAAGGCTTCTTATGGGATAAATAAACCCTTTCATCTGCCCCCAATTCTTCAGCAATTTGAGCAATGCCTGTAAGCATAATCTCATTATCTAAGTGATCTACAGGATCTGCATATTTCTTTGGATCAATATCATAAACTGTTTTACCCACCATTTCTTCCCGTGTTTGAAAATTACTATGGTGAGCTTCGTTAATATTACACCCTAAATAAACCCCTTCTCGATTTTTCCAGTACACATTTCCTGGCAAATTGGCGATAATATTGTCTAAATAATCACGCTCCTTCTGCAATTGTTTCTTTTCAGTGATGTCTTGGATCAAAATCAATATCCCAATAGGCTCCCGCTCTTTATTAATTCTTCGAATAAACGACCAGTTTAGTTTATGAGAGCAATCAGAGTCTTTGGATAAAGAGTACTCGAAATTTTTAATGATTTTTCCCTCTAAAATAGCATTCTTCTCTTTGAAAATAGGCAAGTTTAATTGCCATTGATCGCATAAATCTTGAAAATCCGCCTTTATGGCTTGTTTTTTGGAGATATTAAAAAGATTCAATGCTGTTTGATTCACAGCATTAATATGATCATCCAAATCGATAGAAATAATTCCTATATTTAAAAAATCCATCACATCATCAATTTGATCTAAATTCCCATAGTAGTTTGATAAAGTTTCTTGCATAATGGGCCTCTTTTGAAAAACACTCTTTATTGTAATTATATTAATATCTTTATATCCTCTTTTATCCATTTACTGAGACAATACTAAATCAAGGAGGAATTTTTGGAAATAATAATAACATAAAGGTAAATACACTATTCCATGATTAATGAACATGATTTAAGGTTAATTCGAGAATGGAATCAAACAGAAAAACAATTTCCACAAAAAACCGTCCATCAACTTTTTGAAGAGCAGGTCGAAAAAACACCTGATCATATTGCTGTTATCTTTGAAAATCAGCAACTCACTTACAAAGAACTTAACGAAAAATCTAATCAATTAGCGCATTATCTTCGAAAATTAGGCGTCAAACCCAATACATTCGTGGCTATTTGTCTCGAACGTAGTCTGGAAATGATTATTGGAATATTAGGTATTTTAAAAGCTGGGGGAGTATACGTCCCTTTAGATCCTGATTCCCCCCAAAAGCGTTTATACTTTATATTAGAAGACATGAAAACTTCGATATTGTTAACATATTCCAAATTTTTAGAGAAATTTTTTAATCATCAAAATAAAATTATCTGCCTAGATCAAGCGGAATTTCTAAAAAAAATTAAGCTAGTATCTAGGAAAAACCCTAAAAGAAATAACAAACCCGATGATCTGACTTATATCATCTATACTTCCGGAACGACAGGGAAACCTAAAGGTGTCCTCTTGCCTCACAAGACAATTACAAACCTTATTTATTGGCAGTCGAAGCAATATAAAGTTAATGCAAATAAAATAACACAATATGCATCCTCCATTTTTGATGTTTCCTTACAGGAAATCTTTTCTGCTTTATTAAATGGATATGAATTACATATTGTTCCTCAAAAGATGAAGCTTGATTTGAAAAATTTTATACAATTCATTGAAAGAAAAAAAATAAATACAGTATTTTTACCTACAAGTCTTTTAAACATTTTTGCTAGCGAGGCGCTAAAAAAAGTTTATTTGATAAATACACTGAAATTTTTGATTGTTGCAGGAGAAAGGCTAAGAATTACATATAATATACGTCTGTTATTTAAACAGTATCCTAATGTGAAATTAATTAATCATTATGGTCCTTCTGAAACACATGTGGTCACTTCCTATGAATTTCCCGGGTACCCTTTTTCATGGAATAAATTTCCGCCCATAGGTCTCCCCATCGCTAATACAAATATTTATATACTGAACAAAAAAATGCAGCTTATTTTAATTGGTGAAATTGGCGAACTCTACATCGGTGGTGTTGGTTTAGCTCGGGGTTATCTAAATCAACCTGAATTAACTCGGGAAAAATTTATTAAAAATCCTTTTTCGGATGATCCTCATTCACGTCTTTATAAAACTGGGGATTTAGCTCGGTGGCTTCCTGATGGTAATTTGGAATTTATCGGTAGGATTGACAATCAAGTCAAAATTCACGGATTCCGTGTTGAACCCGAGGAAATTGAACATTATTTAATTCAATATCCTAGTGTAGAACAAGCTATAGTAGTACCGAAACAAAAAAGTGAAACCAATCAATATTTAGCTGCTTATCTTCGTTTATCTAACAATAAGTTTAGTCTTAAAAAGTTACTCTGCTTTCTAAAAAAACAACTGCCCGAATACATGATCCCTGCAATCTTTTTTAAAGTAGACAAAATTCCTTTAACACCCAATGGAAAAACAGATCGAAAAGCATTAATGCAAGGTGATTATGATCAACACTTAATTAAGATAAAAAGCTATTTACAACCTTCGAATAAAAGAGAAAAGCAACTGGTTAAAATTTGGTCAGAAATTTTAACCTTACCTCAAAATAAAATTGGTGTGGGTGATAATTTTTTTCAACTCGGAGGGCATTCATTAACTGCGATTCAATTAATTTATGGCATACAACGAAAGTTCTTAGTTAATTTATCAATCAAAGAAATATTCCAATATCCCACGATATGGCAGTTGGCCGAGTTAATCAACAATAAAGAAAAGCAAAAGCCAAAACAATGCATGATCCAGCAAAAGCGAGTTAAGACATTTCCATTATCTCAAGCCCAAAAGCAAATCTGGCTACACGGAAAAATGGCATCAGATCTACCGTTATTTAATGAATCTTTCAGTATTCGTATACCGCATAAGGTAAATGTCCAAGCTTTAGAAAAAGCGATTAATTATCTATTAAAGCGGCATAAAATTTTAAGGGCTCAATTTTTGGAAAAAGGGCAAAATATTGCTCAAAGAATTCAACCGTTTAGTCCTATCAAACTTCCCGTTGTTGATCTACAATCTTCTCCTCAAAACCAACGTAAAAGAAAAGCTATTCAATTGGCGACCGAACAAGCCAAGCGATTATTTGATCTTCAACATGATTTATTAATTCGTTTCTCATTTTTTCAAATTGCAGACCAAGATTTTTGGTTATTTATCACCATACATCATTTATTGATTGATGCGGTCGCTTTATTCCAAATTTTTAAACCTGAATTAGAAACCGCTTATAAGGCTTTTGTTAAAAACAAGCGGCCAAATTTACCGCCAGTAAAACTTCAGTATGGGGACTACATTTTATGGGAAAAAAATCAAGATGTTGCTCCGTTTAAATTAGATTTAGCTTATTGGAAGAAACAGCTACAGGACCTTCCTGAATCTTCTTTGCCTTCAGTCTATTTTAAAAAAACTTACCCCTCCTTTCAGGGAAATCATATTAATTTAAAATTTTCAAAACGACTTACTCAAAAACTCAGACAATTAGCTCAGCAAGAAAATGTAACCTACTTCATGGTACTTTTATCCACATTTAATTTGTTGCTATATCGTTATACGAATCACGATGATAGCTGTGTAGGAAGTATAGTAGCAGGACGTGACCATCCTGAAACTGAAAACATGATGGGTAATTTTCTCAATACTATCATTTTTCGGAATAGTTTGACCGCCACTTTTACTGTGCGTGATTTGCTACAACAAATCAAAAAAACCTCTTTAGAGACTTATAAACATCGTATCTTACCTTTTCAACAAGTACTTTCTTCATTGCCAAACCTGCCACATCAACCCATACAAATAGCTTTTGTAATCGAACCTAAACAATCGGATAGCTCTTTACATTGGACTGCAAGTCAATTGGAAATAAAATTAGGCATTAGTCTTTTCGATCTAAGTGTCGAGCTCGATGAATCAGATGGAAGCCTTATTGGACGAGTCGAATACAAAACCACTTTATTCAATTCCTTTTATATTCATCGTCTCATTGGACATTTTAAACATTTGCTTGAACAAATTACTCAAAATCCAGAAAAGCTTATTCCTGAATTAGAACTTTTAACGCCGAAAGAACAACAAACATTACTTGTTGAATGGAATCGAACCGAGCAAAGTTATCCTCAAAAAACAATAATTCAACTTTTTGAAGAACAAGTTAAAAAAACACCTAACAACATTGCTGTGATATTCGAAAACCAGCAATTAACTTATCGAGAACTCAATGAAAAATCGAACCAATTAGCACACTATCTTAAAAATCTTGGCGTCAAACCCGAAACCCCTGTTGCCATTTGTGTGGAGCGCAGTTTAGAGATGATCATCGGAATTTTAGGCATTTTAAAAGCAGGAGGAGCTTATGTACCTTTAGATCCAGTAGATCCTAATTTACGATTGGCATTCAAGCTCCGAGACAGCAATATTTCTATTTTACTCACACAATCTCACTTAGCTAAAATCTTCACATCGTGTGAAATCAATATGATTCTCTTGGATCAAGTTAAAACACACAAAGAATCTGTAAAAAATCCCGGGGCCCAAATTTTACTCTCAAATTTAGCTTACGTTATCTACACCTCAGCAACTACGGGTTTAGCTAAAGGTGTTGCGATAGAACATGACAATATTAGCCAAAGGCTTTCTCACTTAATTCAAGCCTACCACATGAACAACAAAGATTATTACCTACATTACAGTTCCCTAAGTTTTGATGCCTCCCTTGAAGAACTATTTCTCCCAATTTTGGTGGGAGCTGCTTTGGTTATCGCTCCGCCCACGAAGCATTTAGATATTCAATCCTTATTGGAATGGATGAACACTTATCGTATTACAACCATAAATACTGTCCCGAGTTTCTTGCAATCGTTACTCGACCATCTAAAAACACATAAAAGTTCTTCCCCGGGTCTATTAAAAATCATCTCGGGTGGTGATCAACTACACTCCCAAACAGTAATGGATTGCTATCGAGTTCTGCCCAATGTTCGTTTATTCAATACTTACGGCCCAACGGAAACAACTATCGACGCCACGCTTTTTGAGTGTTATCCAGGTGTTGAGAAAGACTATACTTCCATTCCTATTGGTAAACCCATTGCTAATACCCAAGTTTACGTTTTAGACTCGCATTTAAAACCGCGTCCCGTTTATCTCCCGGGGGAACTGTACATCGGCGGGGCGGGTGTTGCTCGAGGGTATCTGAATCATCCTAAACTTACTCAAGAAAAATTCATTAAGAACCCATTTTCCGACGATCCCAGTGCTCGGCTTTATAAAACAGGCGACATCGTCCGTTGGCTGCCGGACGGAAATTTAGAGTTTATTGGGCGTTCTGATTTCCAAGTGAAAATTCGAGGATTTCGCATTGAATTGGGTGAAATTGAACATGCTTTGCTCAAACATAAATCCGTGGATCAAGCGGTAGTCGTCACCCAGGAAGATGAGAAAACGCATGATAAACGGCTCGATGCTTATTTAGTATTAAAATCAGGTTATTCAACCGAAGCAATATCTGTGATTCGCCAACATCTCCTTCGCCTATTGCCTCATTACATGATTCCCGCTACGTTTACTGTGTTAAATAAACTTCCTACCACCGCCAGCGGCAAAGTGAATCGAAAAGCATTACCTGAACCCAACCTCGAAGCCCTTGCCCGCCGTAAAAAATATACTGCCCCCACCACACGACTGGAAGCGATCATCACCAAAATTTGGTCTGAAATATTGCACATCAAACGCATTGGAATTCACGACGATTTCTTTGAACTTGGCGGCCACTCGATCGCTGCCATCAATACTATCGCGGAAATCAATGACGTCATGGGTTGTGAACTTGCCGTATGCGAAATCTACCACCAACCTACCATTTCAACACTCGCCGCACGCATTGAGGAGAGGCAAAATGAGAATATTACTTAATTTCATACTATAAAAAAGAAACTTTAAATCGTCTAAACAATGGTGGTCACTTGAATCTTGGCCGCTCCCTCCTATCTTCTGATCTTTCTGATCTTTCTTCAGGTTCAACGCCTCTTTTTCTGCTCGTGGTTTCTTGGGCTGTTCTTATACTTTTCAAAATGTCCTTAGGGGATTGACCTACCGTAGGTTGCAAAGGCGCATAGTGATCCCCTGTGTATTGAAGAAAAATGGGCTCTTTATCAGCATACTTTTTGTCTTCTTGCACTGAACAATAAATATCATTAACAATTACAATTGGTCTTTCTAATACTTTAGATAATAGAACTAATTCCGCGCCCTCTGCCCATTCATCAATACGACTCATGTCTTCATAATATGCTGCTAAGTTAGCATAACCTCTATCGACTAAAGTAGGTTCAATGATACGTTGAAGTTCCCCGTTCGTTTGGATTGACGAAATGACTAAATCGCGTAATCCTTTACCGGTCGAACCAGGTATAAATGTTGCAATAGCATCAAATAAACAATTTCCCACTGTATAACGAAAATCGCTCACTGGTTTTAGCCCCAGTTCTTTTAATTCCAAATCACCTTCAAGCCGAGGCTTTTTGCTCTCTCTTTCGTAACCATCCGGTGGAGGCAGGAACCTTTTTCTTGCGAAAAAAGAGGGGCATTCTTCTTTCCTATTTTTAGGTTCAGGCATCATAATAACGTTCAACTTTTTTAAGCTGTCAATCATTATGTGCATTTTATCTGGCGTTATAGGTGTTGACTCAGTAAGCGGTAATAAAATTAAAAGTTTTCTGCAGTTTTTTTCTGCCCTGTTTAATCGCTTTAATAAACTCGGGGGTAAGGATGCCTCCTTAATAGCTTCTTTGATGCCACTGAAAAAATGTAGAACAAAATGTTCACACATTTCAAATAGGGATTCTTTTCCTACAGATGATGTTTGTTTTTTTATTTTCTGCGGAATTTTGTTATATAGTGCTTTAAACTTTTCATAATCAATAACAGCTTCTTCTAGTCTTGCTTCATGTCGACATTGTTCTATAAAGCTCTTTAAACCATCCATCAAGAGATCTGTTGAGTCTTTTGCTTTAGCGTCAGCTTCTTCTTCAATGTTAACTACTGTGGTGTCCATACTAAGAATCCTATCAATTTCAGGCAACCCTGTTGGAATACCCTTCTTGAGTTGTTTTCTGATTTTCAAGTAAACCTGTTTGGAAAATGTACGTAAAAATACTTCAAATTGGTCTAAAAATGATTCCGTTGGATTTTCTAAAAAATCCATAATACTGCGCATGACAAAGTTCGTTGTTTCTTCTTTCCATAGGGTAAGCCCACCCTTCAACCAATGGGGAATACTATCTGTTGCAAACTTTATAAACGTTATATCTTCCTCAGAAAATTTATATTTCTCGTGAGATATATTCAACCAATACAAAAATATTTCGAAACGTTTTCCTTCAAGCTGTATCGCTTTATTGCCCTTAAATGTTTGTTGGAGAATAGATACTATTTCCTGTACTTCTTCCCAAGGAACATATAGCGGTTGCTTCCTTTTTTCTATACCCTGATTCAAATCCTTTAAGCGTGGTAATAACCCGATGGCAACGCTTGTTAATCCGTCAACTTCTATAGCAGCAACCGCTTGAAATACAGCGTAAAAAATATTTATAAGATCTATAGGCCTGTTTGAAAAAAGGGATTTTAGAAATTGATTAAGTAAACTCAAACGCTCTAATGGGTTTAAAATTACATACTTCTCATGCTTCCCGATAACTCGGATCGGTTTCGAGTCAAGATGTGAAAACGTTGTAAAATACCGAGATTTAATAAAGGCACTTGGTTTCAAACGTACGCAATATTTCTTGTAAGAGGTTTTTCCAGATATTAATAAAAAAAAGTCTCGTAATAATACTTGATTCCCCCTCTTGGTATTATAATCAAAATCCAAATGCCCAATTCCCAAGTCTGCTATCTCATAAAGGCTATTATTCGGGAAATAGGGTTGAGTAGGATAAGGAATGCGAATAGTAACATGGTTAAAAGGAATATCTCTGGTATCCTTCAATGCGCTCATTAACAATATCGAATTCGTTACATCTGTTCGAGATAATTTTTTAGTCTCAGTTTTTTCTTCAAATTCAAATTGAACAAAAACATCAATAGGAAAATACCATATACTGTTCAATTTTTTTGCAAGCCTTTCTGCTAATTTTTTAAGCAGTATTTTGCGATTTTTGTTCTTCCCAACAACAGTAAAAGTTAATTGACGAAAAACCATGTTCCTTTCAACAGGAAGGACAAACTTCTCCCTTATTTCGCTCTCTAGATCTTTTCGTAAATTCCATTTTTTTTCACTTAAGTTATTTAAATCCTCAAAAGAAGCTCGAATTTCGAGTGACACGCCAATTTGTGATGCGCTCCTAATATCTTCTTCACTCAATTCTGTTGAGATGCTCCACTCGAGTGATGGGGACTCTTCTGATGCGCAAGGAGATCTTAATAAACTAACTTCTATATGGGCTCCTATTTCGTGATGTTGTTCTACTTCTTCTACTTCTTCTACTTCTTCTACTTCTCCTACTTCTTCTACACCAGATGCTTCTTTGGGAAGCATATTCAAAATTCTTTTGCCTTGCGGCGTTTCTAACCATTCTTGATTAACGACCTGATCCAACAATTTCTTTTTATCGTCGTTAGTAAATTTTCCGTTTGTCAGGGTTAGATGTGCGCTCATTAACGTATTTAAAATTTCATATATTGCTTTTTCTGACTCGTTGTCAATTATCTTCGGGGATTCTGAAATATTGAAAACCAAACGAATAAAATATTCCCAAAAAGGAAAAGGGGGTATTTCCTCGTTCTTTTTTCGTAATGCCCAAACAAGCGCCATGACTTTATCTGCTTGATAAGAAAAAATAAATTTTTCGAGAAAATCTTGATAAAGTGGCAAGGAATAACCCTCAGGGAGATTTCGTTTTTCTTCTCTGAATAAAGCATTCTTGATTTCTTTCCTAATAACTTTTGGCTCTAATTGATTTATAAAATCGCTCCCGGAGATTTTTTCTTCTAATTTCTCTAATTGATTTTTAAAAGTTTTAAGCTTCGTTGGATTGACGTTAGCTAAGGGGAATAAAGAACACCTCAAAAAAACGTGCTGTAGAATGGCGTGAGTTTTTCGACTTTTTCCCAATTCTTCAATCAATTCTCCCGCAAGCCGATCGAGTTCTTTCAGAAAATCTTCCTCCTCTGTCTCTGATTGAGGGTCAACTTGGGCTATATAAGCAAAACTAAGGACATCAACGATCGTTCTCTCAAGTTTTTTCATTTTTTCGGGGTTTTTGATAGCTGCTTGTGAAAAAGTTAATACCAGGGGAAACAATTTAATTCGGTGGTGTTTTATTATCTCCTCTAACAAAAATTTCCCCTCGAGTCCTTTGTAGTCTAACAGTAGTTTAAGTTTTTTTTCGACATTCAAATCTAATCCCCCCTCATCCCCAAATAAAAAGCTAAAGGATTGATCTGCCCCGATTTTCAATAAATAAGAAAAGACTTTGATTACTTTCCTAAGTCCTTCTTTCTGCTTCCAATTCTTAAATTGTTCCGAGAACCTCTTTAGTAAATAATATAATGTTTGATCAAAGTATTTCTTCTTTTCCTTATTATCCCTATATAATATTTCTGTTAAAACATCTAGTTTTAGAACTTTACTGAAATCAAAAGCCCTCTGTTCTTCTATTTTTCCTAATAAAAATTTTACAGAGCCCCGACACTCATGCGACAAAGCAAACCCGAGAAAGTCTTGAACTTCCGGATCGGCTCCTGCTTCTCTCAATGCTGCGATCAATACCTCGACAACTTCCAAATGACCGTGATGCAACGCCACATGCAAGGAAGTATGATATTTCCCATTTTTAACTTTCGGATCAGCTCCTCCTACTATCAATGCCTTAACGACTTTCACATGACCTTTTTCTGCCGCCAGATACAAGGGGGCATTACGATAATAATGATCATTTTGAACATTCGGATCAGCTCCTCTTGCTATCAATGCCTCAACGACTTTCTCATGACCTTTTTTTGCCGCCACATGCAAGAGAGTATTACGAGGATAATTATTATTTCGAACGTTCAGATCAGCTCCTCCTGCTATCAATGCCTCGACGATTGCCTCACGACCATTTTTTGCCGCCACATGCAAAGGAGTATCACCGTCCCGATTTTGAACATTCAGATCAGCTCCTCTTGCTATCAATGCCTCAACGACTTTCAAAGAACCAGCTCTTGCCGCTAGATGCAAGGGAGTATCATCGTTCTTATTTTTAACATTCAGATCAGCTCCTTCTGCTGCTATCAATGCCTCAACGACTTCCATGTGA
>JAFGHQ010000043.1 GCA_016930035.1 Gammaproteobacteria bacterium
ATTTGTCATCCTGAACTTGATTCAGGATCCAGAAAAATTCGTCGGGAACGAATTTTAACGAGCAAGGAAGCGAGCTCGAGAGTCTCATGGATGAGACGAATAAAAATCAATGTCTTATAGTCTTTGATTTTTTAAAAAAGTTCAGATTTCAACAGCCCTAATCTCCTATTTTGCAGAGGTCTCAAATTGTAAGGATGAAAATATTTTCCATGAATGACCATATATTTAATTTAGCTCAAGAGAAATTACTGGCTCCTGCCGCATTAACTGTGGACCAGCTTCAAAATATCTTAGGTGATATGATGCAATATCAATTGGATTACGCTGATTTATATTTTGAGATGTCTTTTTTAGAATCTTGGGGGCTGGAAGAAGGCATGGTTAAAAACGGTAATTATAGCGTAGATCGTGGTGTGGGCATTCGCGCCATCAGTGGCGATAAAACAGGATTTGCTTATTCAGATGATATTGATTTTTCCGCTTTAACAAAAGCTAGTAAAGCAGCAAGAGCTATTGCTTCACGTGGTGGAAAAAATCAAGTTTTTATACCCAAACGAATTGCTGGCCTGCATCTTTATGAAACCATTAATCCTATTTCTTTGTACTCGGAGCAAGACAAGATTAATTTACTACAAGTCATGGATCGCGAAGCTAGAAAACAAGATCCCCGTGTATCCCAAGTCATGGTAAGTTTAGCGAGTAGTTATCAAATCATGCTTGTGGTAGCTACCGATGGCACGCTTTCAGCAGATGTTCGGCCTTTGATGCGATTGAATATTCATGTTATTGCTGAGGATACTAAAAATAGGGAAATGGGATCGAGTGGGGGCGGCGGGCGCTCTGATTTTGATTACGAGTTTATTTGCCAAAAAGGGCGGGTTTATGCCCAGGAGGCTGTACGTCAGGCCCTCATTAATTTAGAGGCCAAACCTGCGCCTGCAGGTACGATGCCTGTGGTTTTAGGGGAGGGGTGGCCGGGTGTCTTATTACATGAGGCGGTAGGGCATGGTCTAGAAAGTGATTTCATTCGAAAAAAAACCTCAGTTTTTACAGGGTGCATTGGCAAGCAAGTGGCTTCCCCATTATGTACTGTGGTTGATGATGGGACATTAGCAGGTCGTCGTGGTTCACTTAATGTTGATGATGAAGGATCTCCCTCTCAGTGCACAGTTTTAATTGAAAATGGTATTTTAAACAATTATATGTTTGATAAATTGAATGCGCGAATGTTGGGCGCTCGAACGACTGCCAATGCAAGACGCGAATCGTACGCGCATTTGCCTATACCGAGGATGACCAATACTTATATGCTAGCAGGTAAACATTCCCCGGAAGAGATTATTAAGAGTATTGACAAAGGATTGTACGCAGTAAATTTTAGTGGCGGTCAGGTAGACATTACTTCAGGCCAATTCGTTTTTTCGACAAGCGAAGCTTATTATGTTGAAAAAGGCAAAATTCAGTATCCGGTTAAAGGAGCTACTTTAATTGGTCGCGGGTCAGAGGTATTGAAGAAGATTTCTATGGTCGGTAATCAGTTGGAGCTAGATACTGGGGTTGGTATTTGTGGAAAAGCCGGGCAATCTGTTCCAGTAGGGGTCGGACAACCAATGCTTAAGGTGGATGAACTTACTGTTGGTGGGACAGTATAATCTGACTCATTTTGTTGAAACTCAGATAGATTTCGGAAAAACAACTTCAACGATTAATCCTTTTTTAGTTTTAGGTGTTTTGAGTTTGATTTTTGCATCATGTAATTTAGCAATTTCGGCAGCTATTGCTAGTCCTAACCCACTTCCGGTTGTTTTTGTACCTAATATGCGATAAAACCGTTCGAAAATTTGCTTGCGTAATTTTGGGGGGATTCCAGGCCCCGTATCAATTACTCGAATAATGGGATGGTTTTTAACTTTTATAATTTCAAGTGTTACTTTACCTTTTTTCGGTGTATATCGAATGGCATTATCGAGCAAGTTTCGGATCAAGATGCCTAACGTTGTTTCATTTCCATAAACTTCGATTTTTTCCTTTTTCAGGCGAGGCTTGATGAGCTCAAAGTCAATCTGTTTTTCCAATGCTAAAGGCGCAAGTTGAGCACTAATATCAGTAGCGACACCGTTTAAATTAACAAGATGTTTTTCTAAAGCAGTTTTTTGGTCCAGTTTACTCAAAGCAAGTAACTGTTGAACCACGTGAGTACATCGATTAATGCCTAATACAATCTTGTCAAACATAGTTTTGCGTTCATGCTCATGGGCGAGTAAAGCAACTTGTATTTGGGTTTTTAAAGCGGCAAGAGGGGTACGCAATTCATGTGCTGCATCAGCAGCAAAACGTTGATTTCGTTCGAATGTTTCTTCCAAGCGCACGAATAAATGATTCAATTCAACAATAAGCGGATCAATTTCTTGAGGTATGTTCTTAATATTAATAGGGGCGAAATCAGTTGACCTTTTTGCTGAGATAAATTGAGTAATTTCGTCAAGTTTTTTGAGACTAAGATGAATACTAATCCAGATGAGCAGAATAAATAAAGGATAAATCCAAAGTAAGATGATGAAAATATTGGTGATAATGTGTTTTTCAAGTTGACGTCGAAAATTAAAGGGTTCCGCAACAGTAATGGTTAGTTTTGAGTTAGGATTATAATGAGCGTAAATGCGCCAAAATTCATGATGAATAATCTTCGTGCTAAAACCCAATTGAGTAGTTAAAAGATTTTTAGGCGCATTAGTGGAATGTAATAATACTTCACCTTTTTGATTCCAAATTTGAAGTTGGAATTTATTGTGAAACCGAAGCGCATGAGGATTTTTTTCGACATAGACATGCCGCTCATTAATAACGTTTTGGATGTTTTTAAGTTGATCTTTCGTATGGTCATAAGGTATGAGTATGGCGCTTAGAAAGTGACTCGTTTCTTGAAGTTGATGATCGAAATAATCATGAATATCTTTTGAATCCATGTAATAGCTGATTGCCATGACTATTGTTGCAACAATAAATATGGTGATAGACAGAAAAAATAATAGATTTTTTTTAATCGAGGGTCTCATGCAAGTATTTAATCATTATGAGGGGTGGGATTTTCATTTTCCATAATCATATAACCGACCCCCCGAACGGTTTTAATAAAATCCATGCCTAATTTTTTTCGCAAATTATACACATGGACTTCTACAGCATTACTATCTATGTCGGACTCCCAACCGTAGAGGGTTTGTTGTAAATATTCACGTGATAAAACGCGTCCTTTATTTTCCAACAATTTGAGTAACAAATCGAATTCACGGCGAGGGAAGATAATTGGTTTACCATCAATCGTAACAGTGTGTCCAATCGGATCGACAGAAATATTTTTATAGTAAATAGTTGAACTAGCGCGGCCGCTTGAACGTCTTTCTAAGGCTCTTAAACGAGCGCTCAATTCTTCTAGATCGAATGGTTTGGTTAAATAATCATCAGCCCCCAGGTCCAAACCTTTTATTTTGTCTTCTAATAATTCTCGAGCAGTTAAAATGAGGACAGGAATGGAGATGCCCTGATTACGTATTCTTTGTAGTAGTTCAAAGCCATCTATTTTAGGTAAACCAATATCCAAAATAACGGCGTCGAATTGTTCATTTTTTAAGGCTTGTTCAGCGGGCCGGCTCTCTTTAACCCAATCAACGATATAGCCTGATAAACGTAATCCTTCACAAACCCCACTGCCGAGCAGCTCATCGTCTTCGACGAGTAAAATTCTCATAATTTTTCCTTTATTTGTAACTATTCAGATGCTACGCGCGAAATAAATTCGCGTTCGCAATCTTCGGTGCGAATCGCGGTTCTCCCCTTTGATAAAACCCCATCACGAGAAGAATTAACCGCTTAATCAAGGTGTTACTTGATTAAGCGGGGAATAGTTACCTTTATTTTTATATCCAACTGGAATGATATAAAGTGTTTTCTCCTTGTTGGATAAATTCAGAGTGCGATCTATAGAAATCGTATCAAAACCCCCAATAGGTACTGCTCCAAGGTCTAAGTTGACAGCTTCTAAAAGTATGTTCTGAGCAACATGCCCGGCTTCCATATAGGTAAATTGAATGCCACGTTCCTTGTACTTTATCATTTCCCGATGAAAAATCCCTGTGATAATAATATTTATGGGAGCTGTTGCAATAACATTTTGGTGATAAGCAGCTTTAGCGAGATCTGAGCGCAAATCTTTTTTATAGATAAGATCAATGGCATGTTTTTCAATATCATAATGCCAAAGTCCCAAATGTGTGGCCATATAAATTTCTAGTGGGTATAAAGCGCCGGCCGAAGGCGCTGTCCTGAATCCGCGTTTGTGATCTGTTATGCCTTGAGCAGCCCAAAGAAGTTGTGATATTTGATCTAACGTCAATTCTTTTGTGCTCAAATTTCGAACAGAACGTCGGTTTTGCATGATTTCATTTAAAGGCATACTGTCTTTTACCGTAATTTTAGGTAAATTCACGTTATGTCCTCCTAATACCAATAAGGGAAATAATAAAGCGAGAGATAGAAATAAGATTATAAACTTGTGGCGTTGTATTATCATGATATCCTTAATGGGGCTGTTGAAAACTGAACTTTTTCAAAAAAACAAAGACTATAAGTCTTTGTTTTTACTGGATCCTGAATCAAGTTCAGGATGACAAATGGGCAGATTTCAACAGCCCCTTAATATATTATTGAATATAACATTATTCTAAACTAACTATCATGTGAAAGAAAATGAATAAAAATAAAAAAGCTATCGCATTAATGTCTGGGGGATTAGATTCGGTTTTAGCTGCCAAGATTGTGATGGAGCAAGGTATTGGTGTTGAAGGCATTCATTTTCTGATTGGATTTGCAGAAACAAAATCCGTGGAGCAAGCATCAAAAATACTTAGGATTCCATTGCACATCATTGATGTCATTGATGAGTTTAAGGAAGTAGTACTCAACCCCGTTTATGATTATGGTGCGCACTTGAATCCTTGTTTAGATTGTAAAATTTTTATGGTTAAAAAAGCTAAAGAATGGATGGATCGTCATCAATTTGATTTTATGGTAACGGGTGAGGTCTTAGGTCAACGGCCTAAATCGCAAAGGCGAGATACTTTAAATATCGTAAAAAGAGAATCAGGGGTGGGGGATTATTTATTGCGGCCACTTAGTGCTAAATTATTATCAGAAACAGTCCCAGAAAAGGCAGGTTGGATAGATCGAGAGAAATTATATGGATTGAGTGGGCGGTCTCGCAAACCACAGATTGCTTTGGCAAAGGCGTTCAATATCACTCAGTATCAGCAGCCGGCAGGGGGCTGTTTGCTGACGGATAAAAAGTTTTGTGATCGTCTAACAGTTCTTTGGAATTTTCGCAAAAAACGCGATTACACTCGTGACGATATTGAATTGTTAAAGTTAGGGCGGCATTTAAAACCCGCCTCTCATTTTAGAATGATTATCGGTCGTAACGAAAAAGAAAACGAGAAATTAGAAAAGTTAAAGGATGAACTCAATGGCGAAACATTAAAAACTATTTCACATGCAGGGCCTGTCGTTTTATTGGACGGAGAAATGCAGCCGCAGGATGTTGAATTTGCCGCGCAAATTGCTGCCCGATTTTCAAAAGGTCGAGACGAAAAAAAAGTCACATTTGAGTTTAAAGCCAAGAACGGCAGTACAAGAATGATATCTGTTAAGCCATTCGCTGCTGAAAAAATTCAAGCAGAATGGTACAGTTAAGTAATTAAAAATTAAAAATTAAAAATTAAAAATGTTGGGGTCGCTTCCTCCTTTGCGTATCCGTGTGCTACGGAGGACAGGTCTGCCTTCGTTCTTCGAAAGTATATTTGAAAAACTAATGCAACATTTGGTGTCAGACACCAAATGTTGCATATATGCTGGTATAACCATCAAAAGTTTCAGCGATTTCCGAGCTAAATTTCATTTAGCTCCGAAATCGCTTCCCCTTTATGGACGCTGCACGCGAAATGAATTCGCGCTTCGCGGTTAAGGGGGAGAATCGCTGTTCTCCCCTTTAACAATCCCCCATCGCGGCGATATGCGTACATAACTTATTGTTTTTATAACTTAATTAGCCCGGTAATTACTGCAAAAGTTTAAAAGATATTGTTTGATATTTATTGTTTGCTAAGACTTTTTTTGGTACATTATTTGGTGCGTTTTTTTGTCCTTTAAAGGGGTTTTATGATGTTAAATTTATCATTAAAAGAAGATATACGATCTTTAACAGATTTTCGATCGAATACAGCTGCATTTCTTCAACAAGTGCGTGACAAAAAAAGACCACTTGTTATTACTCAACATGGAAGAAGTGCCGCTGTTTTACTGGATGTTTCAGAATATGAAGCATTATTAGAAAAATTAAATTTATTGACTGATGTATATCTAGCCGAGCAAGAAATTAAACAATCCAAATTTGTTAGCCATCAAGCAGCAAGAGATAATGTTTTTAATGAAATACAAAAATGAAAATATATTGGACTCATTTAGCCCAAAATCGAGTGGCTGAAATAGCCCGATATATAGCACAAGATAATCTTGCAGCAGCTCGAAATTGGGTTGAAAAAATTTTTGCAAAAGTTGATAAATTAAGCCAATTTCCCGAAATGGGTCGCAATGTTTCAGAAATCAAAAAATCTAATATTCGTGAATTAATATATGGAAATTATCGCATTATCTATCGGGGCGAAAAACAGCTTATTTATATATTAACAGTAAGACATTTTGCACAGATTTTACCCGTAAATGAAGTGAAATAAAGACAACAAATATTGTATTCTATAGGTCATCATGATGAAAAAAACAATAGCAGTTATTGTTGATGGGTATAGTGGTGGAAATACTTTTGCCGCTCGAATCAAAAAACGAGGGATTGAGTGTGTTCATATTCAAAGCCAAGGTAAACCCCACAAAATTTATACAGCGACATTTTGCCCTGCTGATTATATTGAAAATATTGTGTATCGAGGGGATTTGAATGAAATCATCCAAAAGCTTGAAAAATATCAAGTCAAATGTGTCATTCCTGGCCAAGAACTCGGGGTAGAATTAGCTGATCAGCTCAGTGAACGACTAGGTGTTTTATCGAATGGAACTGTGCTTAGCGAAGCACGCCGCGATAAATATAAAATGATTGAGGCAGTCAGAAAGCATGGCCTTAAAACAGCACGCCAAATTATTTCCAATGATTTAGAGGAAATTTATCGCTGGGTAGATGATTTAGGCCAATGGCCAGTTGTATTAAAGCCAATTAAAAGTTGTTCCACCGATCTTTTAGCTTTTTGTTATTCAAAATCTCAAGTTAAAAAAGCTTTTGATCGTATTCTCAATAACCCAACGTATTTCGGTATTAAAAATGAAGTGGTTTTAGCGCAAAGTTTTTTAAAAGGTACGGAATATATTGTGAATTGTGTCAGTTTCGAGGGGCAGCATTTTCTTTCGGATCTTTGGATGTATAAGAAAAAGTATATTAAAGGGGCAGCATTGGTATATGACTACGTCAGATTGCTTCCTTTCGAATATGAACATCAGCAAGTGTTGTTTGAATATACGAAAGGCGTTCTGGACGCTTTAGGTATCCAATATGGGGCTTCTCACACGGAGGTGATGCTGACAGACTCAGGCCCCATCCTGGTTGAATGTGCAGCCCGCATTATGGGAACGATTAATCAAGATTACATAGGCGAAGCTATTGGGAGTTGCCCTGCTGAATTGACCATTGACGCTTATCTTAATCCTAAAAAATTTCTTAAGGAGGCTTCTAAACCGTACAAACTCAAACATTACTTATTAATAAAACTCATGATTTCATACGTCAGTGGCACGGTTAAGTCTATTGAGCATTTAGATGAAATTCGAAAACTGCCCTCTTTTCGTGAGATTCATCTCAAACCCTCGCCGGGAGATATCATAAAAAAGACAGTTGATTTAATTACTAGCCCTGGTTTGATTGTTTTATTTTATGATGATGAAAAAATAGTATTAAACGATCACCGCAAAATTGCTCAACTTGAAAAAACCATGTTTACAACTAAAGTTTAACACCACAAGTTTTTTCCACCAAAAATCATCACAAGGAGCATTTAATGAAACTTACATTTCTTGGAGCAACGCATACCGTTACAGGATCAAAATATCTTTTAGAAATTAATGATAAAAAAATTTTGGTGGATTGTGGTTTATTTCAAGGTCATAAAGAATTACGTCTCAAAAACTGGCTAGATTTTCCTGTAGATCCAGCTTCTATTGATGTAGTGCTTTTAACGCACGCCCATTTAGATCATAGTGGTTATTTACCGCTTTTGGTTAAAAAAGGGTTTAAAGGGCATATTTATTGCTCATCTGCGACTGAAGATTTATGTGCTATTCTTTTGCCTGATAGCGGATATCTTCAAGAGGAACAGGCAGAACATGCCAATAAATATGGTTATTCAAAGCACCATCCCGCATTACCGCTTTATACAAAGGATGATGCTTTAGAAGCCATGAAATATTTTTGCTCAGTTGCTTTTGGCTATGAATTTGAATTGGATGAGACAACCACTTTTCAATTTAATCGGGTAGGTCATATTTTGGGGGCTTCGTGTGTTTTAATCAAACACCATAACCGCTCAATTCTGTTTAGCGGAGATTTAGGCAGACCCAATGATCCCATAGTTCATGATCCTGTCATTATGCAAGGCGCAGATTATTTGGTCGTTGAATCAACTTATGGGGATCGACTGCATGAAAAGATTGATTTAATGGATCAAATTGAAACGATCATCAATCGTACGGTCAAAAGAGGCGGGACGATCGTTGTTCCTTCTTTCGCTGTAGGTCGCGCACAGATATTGATGTATTATATTTATCAATTAAAAAAAGCGAAACGCATTCCTGATATTCCTGTTTTTTTGGATAGTCCGATGGCAATTTCTGCAACTAAAATTTATCAAAGGCATGCAGGTGACCATAAAATTTCGGCGAAACTTTGTGATTTGATCTGTCATACTGCGCATTATGTAACCACCCAAGATGAATCTAAAACCTTAGATCAACGTTCTGATTCCATGATTATTATCTCAGCCAGCGGCATGGCAACGGGTGGACGCGTTTTGTATCATATCAAAAAGTTTGGCCCTGATCCCAAAAATACAATTTTATTTGCGGGTTATCAGGCAGGGGGCACTCGAGGTGACAAATTAGTACGGGGTTTGGGTGAAGTTAAGATGCATGGTGAGATCATTCCGATTCATGCGGAAATTGAAAATCTGCATAATATTTCCGCACATGCTGATTATAAAGAAACCCTCGCATGGCTTTCACATTTTACGCATCAGCCCCAAAAAGTGTTTATCACTCATGGGGAAATTGAGGCCGCCAAATCGTTAAAACAAAAAATCGAGAAAAGATTTGGCTGGGCGTGTATTATTCCCCGATATTTACAAAGCGAGCAATTGTAATATAAAAGTTTTTTTCGCGGCTTGCCGCGGGGAGATTCATTAATGTTAGTTATGCGAGGGGTGCGGATCTGCGCCCCGGACAAATTCTGAAAGATTGTAGAGGCATCAATATGCAACAAAACCATAAACCTACTCTGAAACTAAGACGTCTAGGAATTGATACGTATAAAGAACCCGTCATTTATATTCGCGAGGACTCTTATATATGCGAAGCTGAAGGTTTTGAAGCACAAACCCGTATTAGGGTTTCGATTAAAAATAATCATCAGACGATTATTGCCACCCTTAATACGGTTCAATCAAATTTACTCGAACTGGATGAAGTGAGTTTGTCCGAATATGCATGGGAGCTTTTGGGTGCAAAAGAGGGGGACGAAGTACAACTTGTGCACCCTGAACCCTTGAATTCTTTGAGCGATATTCGGGGTAAAATTTATGGTAGACCCTTTACCCGAAAAGGCATTACTGAAATTGTTAAAGATATCGCAGCAGGACGATTTTCGGATATTCATGTAGCTTCATTTCTTACGTCTTGCGCAGGTGATCGTTTAAATGAAGAAGAAATTAGTCTGTTAACTGAAGCTATGGTTGATGTCGGTGAACGCATTGTGTGGCCCTGTGGGAATGGGCTAGTTGTAGATAAACATTGTGTGGGCGGGTTACCAGGCAATCGTACGACTTTAATCGTTGTGCCTATTGTTGCTGCGTTTGGTCTAACGATTCCAAAAACCTCTTCAAGAGCCATTACATCTTCAGCCGGCACGGCGGATACGATGGAAACGCTCGCTCCAGTGGACCTGTCTTTCCAGGAAATGCAAAATGTCGTTGCACAAGAGAAAGGATGTATCGTTTGGGGAGGTTCCGTGTCATTGAGTCCAGCTGATGATGTGATGATTCGTGTGGAACGTGCTATTGATCTCGATAGTGAGGGGCAGTTAGTTGCTTCAGTTTTGTCTAAGAAAATTGCAGCAGGTTCTAAATATGTCGTAATTGATATGCCTATTGGCCCAACGGCGAAAGTTCGAACACTGGAAAAAGCCAATAAACTTAAAAATTATATGGAAGATGTGGGGAAGCAGTTGGGAATCTGCGTTTATGTCGTATTTACGGATGGCACACAGCCTATTGGCCGCGGAATGGGGCCGGCATTGGAAGCAAAAGATGTCTTAGCTATTTTGCAAAGACAAAAAGATGCCCCGCTCGATTTACGTGACCGCGCATTAATGCTTGCAGGTCATGTTTTGGAATTTTCCCCGGATATTAAAAAAGGGGCTGGTCAAAAAGTTGCAGCACAAATTTTAGACAGTGGACAAGCTTGGGAAAAATTTCAAAGAATTTGTGAAGCGCAGGGAGGAATGCGCACGCCGCCGACCGCTCAATATCGACATGATTATCTTTCTGGTCGCACAGGAGAAGTGGTCAGCATTGATAATCGTCGCATTGCGCGTGTAGCAAAATTAGCAGGAGCTCCTACTGCGAAAGCCGCAGGAGTTGTGCTGCACACACCTATCGGCACCAAAGTTCAAAATAAACAGCCCTTATTTACGATCCATGCCGAATCAAAAGGAGAATTGGATTACGTTTTAGCTTTTATCGAAGCAGACGGATCCATTGTTGAGGTTCAATAAATTATCTTTTTATCCCCATTTGGTTCATGATTCTTGTTGAAATTTCTTCGATTGAAAAGTGCGTCGAGTTGAGGTACGGAATATTGCTTTGCTGAAATAATCGTTCGATTTGCGTTGTTTCATATTGGCATTGATCCAATGAAGCATAGCGACTATTAGGGGAGCGTTGTTCGCGTATTTCGTGGAGTCTTTCCGGATCAATAGTCAAGCCGAATAATTTAGGGCGATAAGTTTCAAGAGACTTGGGTAACTGGCCTGAATGCATATCTTCTTCCGTAATAGGGTAATTGGCCGCATGAATACGAAACTGGAGAGCCAAGTACAAACAAGTCGGTGTTTTTCCACTTCGAGAAACGCCGATTAAAATAACGTCCGCTTTATCATAATGTTTGATACCTAAACCGTCATCTGTATCCAATGCAAAATTAATGGCTTCGATTCGGGAGCTGTAAATTTGAGGATCTATTCCATGAGTTTGGCCTATTTTTTGTTCGGGCTCTGCATGGAGTTCCTTTTTTAAAGCGGGCATGACCTGATCAAAAAAATCAATAAATAATCCATTACAAGGCGATAAAATTTTTCTTAGATGAGGATCTACCAAAGTTGAAAACACGATAACTTTTGCCTGTTGTTCACGGCTAATTTTATTGATTTCCTCGAGCGCTTTTTGTGCTTTTTCAAGTGTGTTGACGAAAGGCATAGTAATACGCTCAAAAGTGAATTGCTTAAATTGGGTCAACAAACTGCGCCCCAAAGTTTCTGCCGTAATGGCCGTACTATCTGAAACAAAAAACACAATTCGGTTCATAGAAAGTATCCCGGATATAGTTTGAAATATTACCTGCTCTACTAGATAATGACAATTTGGTTTTATTAGGGGGGGGCTATTGGGATCTGCACATTTGTCATCCTGAACTTGATTCAGGATCCAGAAAAATTCGTCGGGAACGAATTTTAACGAGCAAGGAAGCGAGCTCGAGAGTCTC
>JAFGHQ010000044.1 GCA_016930035.1 Gammaproteobacteria bacterium
AAAATCTTTCCTCATGTTTATCTTCATATCATGTAACAACTTTTTGTGACCACTATTAAAAACAAAACGTAAAACGCGGTTTGACCCCTTGGATTCAGTAGCGTAAATATTGGGTTTAAAACCTAGACGAAACGTAAAACGGTGTTTGACCCCATTCATTTTTGAGCTTTCCCTACTTGTTTTAAGAAACTAAGTTCTTTAAGTTCATGCAATTGTCGTTGCAAAGTTCTTCTACTTAGATTAAGTTTTTGCATAAGTTCAGCAAGAGTTGCTTGATCTTTAAAAGTAAGTTTCTAGCTCCCTTTATTCGTTCATCTTTGATTGAGTCAATCTTTTCCAATTGATTGTTAGCTAAAGCCATACAGCCCAATCTCCATAGTCAAATGTTCCGGCGCCATGATGCAATTTTCCTTGATTCTGTAACGCTTGAAAAGCATCTTTCATTCTAATCAAAATCTCCGGATGGATATCCAATGAATGATGCGCTGGGAAAACTCGCTTTACAGGTAATTGAGATAATCGTTTCAAAGAGCGAAAATACGCTTCTGGATCTGTAGAAGGATAATAGGCAAATAAGGTATCTTTATAAACTAAGTCACCGGTAAAAAGATAACCGCATTCTTTTTCCCAGAAACACATATGACCCGGAGAATGCCCCGGTGTGTGTAGTATTTGAACACTACGATCTCCGAGATCAACCACATCATTATCTTTGAGTAATTTTGTAGGCATCCCTTGAAAAAATTCATAGCTGTTTACATCATAACCTTCAGGAAGATCACAGCGATCGATAACCATCTCTCTAATTTGTTCTATAGTTAAAGGAAATTCTCCTCTGAGCCAGCTTAATTCCTCCGCATGAGCGTAAAAATCGGGGAAATATTGATGACCACCAACGTGATCCCAGTGAATATGAGTGGCTACTGCGATAATTGGCTTGTCAGTTAACTTAATTACCTCATTATATATATTGCAGATTCCAAGGCCAGTGTCAATCAGCAAACTCTTTTCAGAACCATTTAAAAGATAGCAATGCGTTTCCTCCCAATGACGGTATTCGCTAATAATATAAGTCTGTTTATCAATTTGATCTATAGTAAACCAATCATTCATTTAAATTTTTTCCTCGAGAATAATAATTTCGATTTTTCCATTTGTTGCTAATCAGAATCCATTGTGGGACAAATCCTAGGACCTAGTAGTAATTATAATTTTTTTATAATTCTAGAGCACGTTTTAGTTTTTCAATTGCTGCTTGGTGTTTTTCCGCGCTCATTTTGCGAACATTGATGACTTTCCATCGTAGTGCGGGCAAGCTTTCAACATTCAAGTCTGGAATCAACGAGTAATTTGGGTCTCCTAATTTGACAGACATTAAAAATTGACGTTCTTTGTTGGTTAAATTTTCTTTGATAAGTTGGATCAGTTTTTCGCGATAATATAACAAGTCATGATAACCAACTGGATGTGTTGTTAAACCTGAAAACTCTTTATGAAACAAGTCTTCTATATCAAAGAGGTTTGGTTCTAATAATTCGCTCATAGGTCTTGGGCTACTGGCGAGATAAATTAAAAAAGCTTGTCGAATAGCATCGGTAAAACCTTCAGAATCTAACAGCATTTTGATATCAAATAAATCCCGAGGGTGTTATCTACTCAGTGCTGCACAGATTTTTCCGGCATATAGATCAGCAGCGGATAAACTTTTTACAAAACAGGAAGAAAGGAATTGGTCTTCGGCGGCGTCACATAAGGTCATTTCTTCTGGCGGAATGGACCAAAGGGGTCAAACCGCGTTTTACGTTTTGTGAAGTCTTCGAAGCTAGTATTTATCTGATTGGCCCAAGGGGTCAAACCGCGTTTTACGTTTATCAACAAAATCTTTCCTCATGTTTATCTTCATATCATGTAATAACTTTTTGTGACCACTATTAAAAATAAAACGTAAAACGCGGTTTGACCCCTTGGGTGCAGTAGCGTAAATATTGGGTTTAAAACCTAGACAAAACGTAAAACGCGGTTTGACCCCACTGGTACAGTTCTGTTGGTTCGTAAGTGTGAGACGACGCATACCTTGGCTTCGGCATTTTTCTCGCTTATGGGACATTTCTATAGTCTTTCCAATTAATATTTTAACAAAAGGCTGTCATCCAAAGGGAGTTCTGCCATCGCTGTCATTCCGAGGAGAGATTCTTCGTCGGCGCGTAGCGCCGCCTCTGAATGACAGTATGGTGAGAATTATTTATCAAAATGTTAATTGGAAATACTATAACGTTCAAAAAGGAAGTCCGGCTACCGCTCCTGAGTTATGTATTTTTTGCTTCAAAAAAATAAAAGTTGCAGTTATTCATCGGGTTATAAAATCTTGGCACAACATTATTTTGTTTTTAAGCTAAATGGATCGTGGCGTTTTAAGGCCAATGGATACTGGACCAAAGGGGTAAAACGGTGTTTGACCACGTTGACTCAAAGGTTGTGCTTCTACTTTTAATTCATGCTTTGTTATACTTCATTTTGTATTATAAAAATTGTGGGGCCGAAAACTGCTTTGTCTTTATTTACGGTTCACGAAAATATCAGAAAGGAATAACTATTAATGATCACAAAACGCAGGCTTGGAAGAGGGTTGAATGAGTTATTAATGGGTTCTCAACCCAGCACTTATCAAGTAGAACAAATTGCTGATGAGTTTAATTTATTACCGATCGAGTATTTGCATCCTGGCAAATACCAACCTCGTCAAGATATGAATGAAGAGGCGCTTGAAGAATTAGCAGAATCTATTAAATCACAAGGTATTATTCAACCCATAGTCGTTCGGTTTATTCATGACAATCATTATGAAATTATCGCTGGCGAGCGGCGTTGGCGGGCTGCGCAATTAGCTGGCCTTAAAGATGTTCCCGTTCTTATCAAAGATATTTCTGATGAGGTAGCTGTTGCGATGTCTTTAATTGAGAACATTCAACGCGAAAACTTGAACCCATTAGAAGAAGCCGGTGCACTACGAAGGCTACTTGAAGAGTTTGGTATGACTCAGCAACAAGTTGCTGATGTTGTCGGGAAATCACGGGCCACCGTAACCAATTTACTACGTTTATTGAGTCTAAATAAAGAAGTGAAAAAGTTACTTGAACACGGCGATTTAGAGATGGGACATGCTCGAGCCCTCCTCTCGCTTGAAGGTCAATTGCAGAATCAAGCTGCCCAGCTGATTGTATCAAAAGAGTTATCCGTTCGCGAAACTGAGAAGTTGGTCAAAAAACTCTTAGCAGGCACGCCGATCCATAAATCAAAAGAAAAACAACACCCCGATGTCATCTCGCTTCAAAATCAATTATCCGATAAGCTTGGTGCAAAAGTTGCTATTCAGCATAATGCAAAGGGCAAAGGGAAATTAGTGATTTCTTTCAACAACCTCGACGAACTCGACGGCATATTTGAACATTTTAAATAATTCTATCTATGCCTTTCAATAGCAGAGCACAAGCAATTCTAAAATTTTTAATTATTTTATTTTCCCACCTCATCAATCATTTGTTGGAGTTGGTTTTGTGAGGTTTGCCCTGGGAAAAATGCCACGGGTAATTTGGGATCTTGATCAAGATTGCTCGCTGTTATAATGAAAACAGGTGTCCCAATTAGTTTTAACGCTTGAGCAAGTTGATAGTTTTGTTCCAATTCTCTTGAAATGGATTTTAATTTCATATTAACAAGTAATTGTTTGCTATCAAGCCCTACTTTTTTAGCCATATTGATAATATTGGTTTGGCTGAAAGGAATTTGAGAATTCATAAAGACCTGATGAAGTGCAAAATATTTCTTTTGCAGATTAGCAGCGAGAGCAGCTCGGGCAGCTCTAGTTGAATCTGGTCCAAAAATGGGAAATTCTTTGAAAATAACCCGAAGATTAGGATTCATTTTCATGAGTTTGTCAATAATATCGGCCATCGCGCGACAATGTGTGCATTGATAATCGAGAAATGCAATTAATGTTACTGAACCTTTAGGATTACCCTCAACGGGGCTTAAAGGCGCATCCAATAACTTTTTGGCATTGCCTCGTGTTGCCTTAATGGCCATTTTTTGCATATCCTCAATTTCTTTTTGTTGCAATGCATGAGACGCTTCCACTAAAACTTCCGGATTGGCGATTAAGTAGTCATGAATTACTTTTTCAATTTGGGCCTGTTGGGAAGGAGACAATCCATTTTTTGCATTTTCATTTTGTTGGGGTTTTCCAAGAGCTAATTGATTTGTTGGTGCTTGTTGAGATTGAGCAGAAGCATTTTTATTCTGTAAAACATTAGCAACCAATATTCCAATCGAAAAAAAACAGATAAGAATAATAATAAATTTGATCATTTTCATAAATGCTAGTCCTTATGTCTCAGTGTGATTTAATTAGCAAACAACATAACAGATCAGTTAACAAATTTCAATCGGATCGACATCAATAGACCAACGAACTGATTTATGGGGTTCTATCTGGGGAATGATTTTATCCAAAATTCTATGAAGCGCCTGGCGAGATTTTGATTCAAATAGTAATTGAGCATAATAATGATTTTTTCGCCGCGCCATGGTCGCTGGAACAGGCCCCGATATTTTGACACGATCATTTTTTTGAAGAAAAGGCATATTTTTTATTTGAGTTAAAAATCCAAGGGCATTTTTGAGTTGCTTCGAATAGGCTCTTATCAATGTGAAGTGAACGAAAGGAGGTAATCCCGTATCTTTTCGTTCGTCTAATAGGAACTCGCTAAAATCCGCGTATCCCGACTGAATCAATTTCAATAATAATGGATGTTCGGGATGGAGCGTTTGGATAAAAACTTCGCCTGGTTTTTCAGCGCGGCCTGCGCGCCCTGATACCTGTACGAGTAATTGCCCAATTCGTTCGAGAGATCGAAAATCAGCACTAAAAAAACCTGCGTCAGCATTAATAATACCAACCAAAGTAACATTCGGGAAATGGTGGCCTTTGGCTAACATTTGTGTGCCGATTAAAATTTGCCGATGCCCAGATTGAACATTTTCGATCATGGCCTCCAAAGCGTCTTTTTTTCGAGTCGAATCACGGTCAACACGAACAACAGGAATGTGAGGAAAATGTTTTTTTAAGAAGGTTTCGAGGCGCTGTGTCCCAACGCCCACGTCATCCAAATTAGCACCATGACAGGTAGGGCAAATTTCAGGGATACTTTGTCGTCGGTTACAATGATGGCAGCGAAGTTCTGCTGGATGGTGATGTAAAGTCATATGGGCATCACAGTTAGTACATTTGGCAATCCAACCGCATACATGGCACATCAAGGTTGGTGCGTAACCCCGGCGATTCAAAAATAAGAGTACTTGGTTTCCGCGCTTTAAATGATTTTCCATGATCTTTAGCAACGGTCTAGAAAGACCATGTTGTAGCCTTAAATTCCGAATGTCGATCAAATGGAAATGAGGGTGAATGGCTGTGCCCGCGCGTTCTGGGAGCTCTAATCGACAGTATTGCTTATAGCGAACGTTATATAAACTTTCTAATGACGGAGTTGCGGAACCTAAAACCACCGGAATTTGATTAAAATGAGCACGAAAAACGGCCAAATCACGGGCTGAATACCGCATCCCATCTTGTTGTTTGAATGAAGGATCATGTTCTTCGTCTACGATAATAATCCCTAAATGCTGAAGAGGGGTGAAAATAGCTGAACGCGTGCCGATAACGATTTTTGCATGCCCTTCTTTGGCTAACAACCATGCATTCAATCGCGCGCGGGGAGCCAGCCCCGAATGTAAAACCGCAATAGGCTCTGTGAAACGTTCCTCGAAGCGAGCAAGCGTTTGCGGTGTTAAAGCTATCTCAGGAATCAATACCAATGCTTGGCGTCCTTGTTGCACTACGGATTCGATTAAGTTTAAATAAACTTCGGTTTTGCCGCTTCCAGTAACGCCATCGAGCAAAAAACATTGAAACTGATCGAAGCTTTTCTTAATTGCATCAATGGCGTTTTTTTGTGCAGAATTCAAAATAATTTTTATTTTTTTTTGTACGGACGGGTCGTGACCTGTCCCTACGTTCTTGAGCGTAGCTTTTTTCCCTTGGCGGAGCAACGCAGGCAAAGCATTTGAAAACACATCACCTAAAGGATGGTGATAATATTGGCTTGTCCATTGACAAAGGTTGAGCAATTCTTGGGGTATAAGAGGTTCCTGATCAAGGATCTCAATGATCGGTTTTAATTTATTTTGGGGAACTTCGGTTTTTGTCCCTGTTTCCAATAAAATCCCAACTAATTCCTTTTTACCAAAAGGCACTTTAATCCGCAAACCGGGTTTTAATTCAGGATCACATATCAAACATTTATAATCAAATATCTGATACAAAGGCACTGGCAGCGCCACCCGCACAATGATATTTGAGTCAGTAGAAAAAGCGTTAGACATAAAATACATTCTACATCAAAATCGTTTTTTAAAAATGGTATTTATCTTTTTCTAAATAGTATAAGTTTTTAATTTATCATTATTTGAGCAATGTTATGGAAAAAGTCCGAGCCCTTTTAGAAAAATATTTGAAAAACAGTCTATCCGATCAGCAAATTGATTTATTAGATCAATATGTATCACTCATATTGAAGTGGAATAAATTTTACAATTTAACCGCGATCACAGATCCGCAAGAAATTGTTATCAAGCACATTCTTGATAGTTTATCTGTTTTGCCTTATTTGAAAGGTGATCGTATTTTAGATGTTGGAACCGGTGCCGGCTTTCCTGGCATTCCTTTGGCCATTTCTCTTCCAAATAAACATTTTAGTTTGCTCGACAGTAGCAATAAAAAAATACAATTTCTCATTCATATTGTGAGCATGCTCCATTTGAAGAATATCGAAATTATCCACAGCAGGGTGGAAAGCTATCAGAATCAGCAAGGATTTAACACTATTATCACGCGTGCTTTCAGCGATCTTCCCCATTTTCTTAAAACCACACAACATTTGATAGGACCGCATGGAATTTTTATTGCGATGAGAGGCGTGACCCTAAGTACCATCCAAACCCCAGATGGTTTTCAGATTAAAGACATTATTTCACTCCGGATTCCAGATCTCTCCGCAGAAAGACATGTCGTGATTGTAGAAAGCCGTAGTTCCTAATTTTGATTACTACGATGATATTCCTCTTTTTTCAGAAATGCGTATTGTTACGTAGTCTTAAAATTATTTTAATATTTTGGTGTTATACTTAGGCGGAGTTTATTTATTTTTGAGCATTTCTTATTTTAAAGTAATGGCCTATTAACTATGAGGAGAAATATTTATGTCAATGAATTCTTCAATATCTGAACTTGCGATTCTCGAACGCTTGCTTGAACATGGTGTGGATATTAATGAGGCTAACAACGAAGGTGACACGCCACTGCATATGGCAGCGAGCTGCAATAATTTTTTGCAGACTGTTATGGCGCAATTCTTACTTAATGCTGGAGCAGATCCTGATTTGCCTAATAAGGATGGTGACACAGCCCTGCATTTGGCAGTGAAAGCGAGAAATGCTGATCTTAATGTGCGTGCAGCTATGGTAAAAGTTTTGCTTGATGCTGGTGCAAATTCTCATTTATTTAACAATGAGGGCAAAACGCCCGAAGATCTTGCGTTTGAGTCTAAAGAGAAGGGGAGCGAAGTAATACAGCGATTATTGGGGAAATTTACAAGAAAAGAAAAAAGTCAACCCTTTGAGGAACAACACGATCAAGTAAAAGAAACAACGCCACAAAAACCTGCTTTTTTTTGATCGACCTAATGGTGGCTCACATACAACCCTAATCCACATCGAAGAAGGAATTCACACGGACACCCCGTAATGGTTTAATGCTATTATGTTAACCCCATTAAACTGCTAATTGGTGATAGTAAGTGATATTAGCGACTTTTTAGTTTTAGACTCTTCGCCTCTCAAGCTCGCCTTGCACTATACAAGTGGGAGAGGGACAACAGCAATTTAGTCTCTAGTTTTAAATCTCTGCAATTCATTGTGCGAAGTATGGGGGTTGTTGTTACTCCCTCTTTGGTCTTTGAACGCTCACGCTCTTCGAGTATAATCTTGAGCTCAATATATATTTACAGTGAGAATGTGAGTGGGAAAAATTATTGCCATCGTCAATCAAAAAGGGGGAGTCGGAAAAACAACGACTTCTGTCAATTTGGCCGCTTCTTTGGCTGCTGCAAAACGCAAAATCCTATTGGTAGATCTTGATCCTCAAGGTAATGCCACGATGGGGAGCGGATTTGAAAAGCATACCGTTCAAAATACGGTCAACGAACTATTGCTTCAAGAGATAGGCTTAAATGCGGTTGTTCAGGTTTCTCCTTCAGGTTTTGATCTTTTACCGGCTAATGGTGATTTGACGGTTTCTGAGGTCAAATTACTGAGGCTGCCGAACCGAGAAATGCGATTGAAAAAACAATTGGATACTGTGGTGGATCATTATGATTTTATTATGATCGACTGCCCTCCCGCGCTAAATGTTTTGACTTTAAATGCATTGGTTGCCGCTCACTCGGTGATCATTCCGCTTCAATGTGAATATTATGCCTTAGAAGGGCTATCAGATCTTTTAAATACGATCGAGCAAATCAAAAATACCATCAATCCCGAATTAGAAATTCAAGGGATTCTGCGCACGATGTACGATGGACGCAATCGTTTGTCTTTGGAAGTTTCTGAACAATTATTAAAACATTTTGGCAATAAGGTTTATCGTACGGTGATTCCCCGAAATGTTCGACTGGCAGAAGCCCCCAGTCATGGTAAAGCCGCGCTTGATTATGATAAACGATCACATGGAACGATAGCTTATCTGGCCTTGGCCGGAGAAGTTATACGCCGCCAGAAACTCTTATCAGCTCCAAATACGATTGGCAAATAAACAATTGCCTCTCTAAATGGCCAGACACAGTCCAGCAATTTAAGTTGGGCACATTATTAAGATACTCATGACATTTGATTTTTTTAAGCCAATTTGTTCTCGTTTTGATCTGGGTTATTTGCTTGAAACGTTCTCTGTTTGTAGGGGGATTCTGCATCAAGTCTATCCCATCAAAACCCAAAAGGATCAATTTGCCATAAAAATTTTGAATCCCTATTTAACTCAACATGTAGGTTACTTAGAACAAATTGAGAACGCTCAAAAGTTTGCCAGAATATGTCAAAAAAATGGAATGCCTGCAGTCACGGCACAAGTTTATGATCAAAAAATCGTGTTTCAACAAGATCATTTATATTTTATGATTTTTCCATGGATTCAAGGAAAATCGTTCTCCAAAACGAGTCAATCCTTGTCTGCATTTAATCAAGCCAGACAGTTATTAATCAAGATTCACCAAATCGGGGCTTCTATCAAAGATATCCAAATGCCTCATCTTTTGGAAAATATACGAAATTCTATTAATTTAAATTGGTCTGCACTTATTCAAAAAGGTAAAAAGCACCAATGTGCTTGGGTTGGTGATGTTCAAAAAAATAGGCCATTGATCGAAAAAGTTATTGTTCATTTCAATGATGCTTATCCAGAACTTTGTAAAAATCAGGTGCTGAGTCATGGCGATTTTTTGCCTAAAAATGTACTTTGGGACGGTCAAAACCAACCATTTATTATCGATTGGGAATTTGCAGGATTTGTGAATCCTGAATGTGAATTATTTGATGTGACATTCAATTGGTATCAGGAACGAGCTTTAAGGCAGCACTTTTCTCCTAACGTCATTTCCGGCTGTTTGGGCAATTGGCTGAGCTGGGTAGTTTTTAATATGCACCGAACATTTTGGGATGATATTGGTAAAAGCGAATTAAAAATAGCTGAACAGGAGATTAGCAAAACGCTGGAATGTATTAACGTCAGTTATGGATAACTGACGTAATTTTAAATGTTAAATTTTAGATTTTAAATGTCGGAATTGCTTCCCCCCTTCGCATGTTCCATGCTATGACGGAGCAGTGCGCCTGTCCATACCATAATCATCATTCTTCAAGAATCGGGAAATCTGTCGCCACATCTAAAATTTGGTCGAATTCATAATCAGCTTCAATCGTATTTTTTATTTTGGGATGATTTTTTTCATAGAGATATAGGGCAATACTTTTTTCCGCATAAATAAAATTTTCGGGAGAAACAGAACTGAATTCATATGTTTTGCCATCCGGCATCTTGATAGTTAGCGTACAAAAATTTTGTTGTTGATTCATTTGTACATTGAAATCCGCGTGCTCATCGAAGTCCTCATATAGTTGATCTTCTACTAACGTATTTTTTAAAAAATCGTAACATGAGATGGGTGGTGTGGTTCCATTTGCTTGAACAGTATTGGCCGTTTGGGTGGGTTGTTGGGCAAAGGCAGAGGAAATAAGCATGAAAGAAATAGCTAGAACTAGTGTTTTGCAGAATAGTTTTTTCATGGACATATGCTCCTTATCGAGGGTTGGTTTGATTTTATTTTATCTAGTTTTTGGGTTGATTAATAGTTTTCTTTCTCTGAGGATTTGGTTTTTTTTGGGGGGGGATAGATTGCGTTTTTCATATTTCTTCTGGATTGCTTTATCTCTTTCTTCCTATAAATTCGCCTTGCTGATTTGGCCTCTTTATCATTTCAGATCTAAATGGCCTTTTTATATAACTGATTCTTTTTCTTGCCGGTGATTTTGGCCACAAGGGAGACGGCTTGTTTGGTAGGAAGTTCTTGAGAAAGGATTTTTAGCATTTTAAGATCCTGATCGTTTATCAATTTTTCATCAGTCTTATCAATTCCGTGAATGATCACCACAAATTCGCCTTGCTGTTGCTCCGGATTTTTCTTTATTTCGTCTAATAGTTCTACTAATGAACCGTCCGAAATGGTCTCAAACATTTTTGTCAGTTCGCGGGCAATAACCGCTTGCCGCTCTTGGCCAAAAACTGTTGTCATATCTTCTAGCATGGCAATAATACGATGCGGAGACTCATAAAAAATCATAGTTCTTGATTCGTTTTGTAAATTTTCTAAATATTTGACTCGGGCATTGTGTTTTGCGGGCAAAAATCCCTCGAAAATAAAACGATCCGAAGGTAATCCGGAAACGCTTAGTGCGGCAATAGCAGCACAGGCTCCAGGAACAGGAATCACATTTATATTTTCTGCTCTTGCTCTTCGCACCAGACGAAATCCCGGATCGCTAATTAAAGGGGTTCCCGCGTCAGAAATAAGCGCAATGGATTTTGACTGTTGGAGTAACGTCATGATGTGCTCAATATCTTTTTCCTTGCTGTATTCATGGAACGCAATCAACGGAGTTTTAATAGAGAAGTGGTGAAGTAAAGGCTTGCTATGACGGGTATCTTCTGCTGCAATAAAATCCACCTTTTTTAAGGTTTCAATAGCGCGAGAGGAAATATCCGATAAATTGCCAATAGGTGTAGCAACAATATAGAGCGTTCCTAAGTTACTCGATAACATGTAATCCTCGGCTGGCACCTCTTACAGGACTTAAATCATATTGATATTGCGCACAAATTTTCGTTACCGGCTCTTTATCGTCCGCGACAATGAGCACCATACCTCCATGATGACCTGCAACAGCTCCTGCCCCACAAATTTTAGCGGCCGCACCCACAGACTCGAGATCCTTAATGAAATTTTGTGTCGCCCCCGGAACAACGCCAATCCTCACGAGCAATCGATGATTTTGTTTTATTAAATCACGTATTTCGGCTAATTTTTGATTTTGTAAAGCCTGGTGCATATGGTTGGATATTTGCTCAAATTCATCCCATAGTGCTCCATCATTTTTAAATCGTTCGGCAACATAAGTGACACATTCCCCCGTGCCCACCACAGGCGTTCCTGTATTAGCCATAAACATGGCAATATCAGGAAATTGGTACATTTGCACTTGTCCTGATTGAAAATAGACATAGCCTCCATGAAGAGAAGCGTGCAGGTCCAAACCGCTCGGGAAACCATGTTGTAACCTTTCTGCTTCATATCCTAATTTGAGCGCTTTTTCAGGATTAAGCTCTATCCTAAAATAGGCTGCAATAGCTTGAAGTACGCTCAAAATAACAGCGGCCGATGACCCCATCCCGCACCCAATGGGAATCGTGGATTCTGTCTTAACATTAAACCCTTTGATAATTTTAGAATTTAAATGATCGAGAAAATTAATCAGTGTAAATTGAGCTAATTCAAATGGCGTTTGCAAAACATCACGAATACCACATTCATTATTGACAAATAGTTGATATTTATGAAAAAGACGATTTTTGATTTCACGTAACGTTTGAATGGTAAAGGAGTCTTTATAGCGAAAATTCAACAAGCTGAATGAAATAAGTTTTGAAAATTGTGGCGTGATAGTGGTTTGCGCATATCGATCCACAGCAATGGCTATTGCCGGTCGCCCATAAACGACAGCATGTTCACCTGATAAAATCAATTTTCCGGGAGAAATCGCTTTCATGTTATTTTTTCGTAAATACGCTTATGTTTCTCAATGCCCGCTAACCTAAAATCCCCTGTTTTGTACTGATGAGGGGTGAGAAATTTGGAGCCATCTTCCGGTAAACGAAAATGATAAAATGTTTCGTAATCTTCATAGGATAGTGGATGCCGAAATGCAAGCATTTCTTTATGCGTTTCTGTTTTGAGTAAACTTTTATATTCGGGTTGTATCATACCGCTAAAATATTCGGCCATGCAACCGGATCCATAACTGTAAAAACCAATTCGTTTTCCAGCCAAATTATCTGTTTTATTTTCTAAAGCTGAAATTAAGTTAACATATAATGCCGCTGTATAACTGTTACCGACTAATCGTGAATAAACCAAAGAATCAGCCACGACTGATTTGGCGGCCTCATCGGATAATTCTTGTTGATTAATTCTAGCAAGCAGTTTGTGGGCTTTTTCAACGAGACGTGGTACTGGGCTATGATAGCAATGTATATCCAAATCTTTAAATGTGCGCCCTGTTACTTCTTTAAAGTGAGTCCAGGAGGACTCTAATGCTTTAAGATATAGCGTTGATGAATATTTGCCTTCCACGATGGCGGCTCGTTTGTATTGCGGCCTCCAAAAATCCATCACATCCTCAGTGTGAAGACCTGAACCAGATTCTAATGCGATCATACGGGGGTTAGTACTCAGTATCATAGCAACAGCCCCGGAGCCTTGAGATGATTCGGCCGCTGAATGTAAGCTATATTTTGCAATATCTGAGGCTATAATAAGTATTTTTTTGGAAGGATTTTGGAGTAGAAGCGCGCTGCCAAGCTTAAGTGCCGCAGTCATACCATAGCAAGCTTGTTTTAATTCAACGACACGGCAACGCAACGGCAAATTTAATAAACGATGAAGATACGTTCCTCCTGATTTCGATTGATCAAAAGCGGATTCCGTTGCAAAAAGCACCGTCTCAATGTCATTTAAATCAATATTTTTAAGTAGGCGGTAGGCAGCATTAGCCCCCATAGTTACAATATCTTCGCAAGGAGCAGGAAGCGCCATTTTAAATTGGCCTAATCCCACGTGAAATTTATTCACGTCAATGTCTCGTTTTTGGGCTAAGATTTCAAGATCTAAATAATAATTGGGGACATAAAAATCAATTGCGTCAATACCTATTTGATGATTCATTAGCATTACCTTATCAAGAATTCGGCGCTATCGAATTCAATAACCGATCACGGATTCAAAATTTCTATACGTTTTTTTTGCTTTTTAGTTTTAGCCGATCTTTCGAGTACGCGATGACACCGCATTAACTCTCCAGGCACTGTCTGGCTGGCAAGCAAAGATAATTCACCGCAAAGTACGGTAGCTGCAGCGATAATAGCCAAACGATGAGCATTATCTCCGGGTGGTACATCAGCTAAACACCCCAGTTCTTTCAAATTTTCCTGAACAAAATCTAATTCCTTACCATTGCCTACTGTTCCTACAATAATATTAGGTAACGTAACTGAAAAATATAAATCAGTTTTACAAATTTCAGCCGTCACTAAGCCTTGAGACCCTTCAATGATGTTAGCTGCATCTTGTCCCGTAGCTAAATAAAAAGCGAGCAGCATATTGGCGAAATGAGCATTCGCACTACGAATGCTTCCTGATAATATTGATCCGATCAGGTTTTTTTCAATATTAATTCTAACAATCTGTTCCGGTGTGATTTTTAGAATTTTCTCGCAAATATCTCGGGGAATGGTCATTTCAGCGACTACATTTTTTCCTCGCCCTAAAATCCCATTTACTGCGGAAACTTTTTTGTCCGTGCAATAATTTCCAGAAATCGAACGATATGCTAAAACGGGGTATGCTTTTAAAAACCATTGCATGAGTGAATCAGCTGATTGAGTTACCATGTTATGGCCTGATGCATCCCCTGTAAAAAATTCAAATCTTGTGTATAAAAGATGGCCGACAATTTGAAAGTGTATATCTAAAAGTTTGGCAAAACGACTTGTTTGAGCAATAACGGCTTGCAATTCTTGTTTACGATTTTTTGCCTCCTGAATAATTTTTAACGCAGTTTCTGCATCAGGCGCTTTGAAGATGACCGAACGGGTCATTCGATCATCGATCAAAGTTACGTAAATACCCGCTGATTCCCGAGAAACTCGAGCACCTCGATTGACAGAAGGCCACAGGGGTGATTCAAAGGTAGCGAGTGGAACCATGACCGTTTCAGGGGTGCTATCAATGATAATCTTTACAGGGCCGACTGCCCGCATAGGGATTTTTGCTATATTCATGAATTTTTAAAAAAGTGAGTTTATAACGTTTTTATATAGGATTGGCTACGGAGTTTTTCAATAAAGTCTTTCACGGCCTCATTGAGTTTTTTTTGAAAAACGATTTGTTCCGCTTGTTCTTTCGTTATTTTTTGTTGCTGCGTTGTCTTCGGATTTTCGATCAATTTGATCATATGAAATCCATTTGGGGTTTTGATTGGCTTAGTTATTTGTCCTTTTTTCATCGAGACAATATACCCTTCAAAAACAGACGGGAGTGCTGATAAGGGCCGCCAGCCCAAATCCCCGACGTGAATCGAGGGATCGGCATTTGCAGATTCAATGGCTAGTTGTTTAAAATCTTTACCTTTTTGGAGTTGTGCAAAAATATTTTCAGCTTTTTGTTGGGCCATATCAATTTGATGAGCAGATGCTTTTTCAGGCAGTGATACAAAAATATCTTGCAAGTGATAAAGTTTGATTGTTGCATTTTTAGCTGCTGCATTGATGAAGTTTTGAATTTCTTGCGGGGTCACTTTAATTTTGGAGCCTAATTCCATGCTTTGTAGTTTTTCAACGATCATTTCTTCATGAATTTCTTGTCTAAATTCAGCGATAGTCCAGCCATCCTTTTGCACAGCCTCGTACAATTGAGACAATGTCATATGATTTTGTTTTGAAATACGATTCAAGGCCGCATTCAGTTCTAAAGTGCTCACACGGATACCAGCATTTTTAGCTGATTGAAGTTGTAATTTTCGATCAATCATTTGATCTAAAGTGCTTTTTCGCAGTTTTTGATCGCTGGGTATAGCCATGTTAGCGTGTTTAAGTTGTGATTTAATAATGCGAATCTGATGATCCAGCGATGACTGGGTAATAACATCTTTATTAACGATAGCGACAACACGATCAATAACGGAGCTATCCGTAGTCTGTTTTATAGTCGAAACAGCAGAGGCATTATAAGAAATCCATAAAGCGATCCCTAGAAAGGAAATGAGTATCATTTTTTTTAACATAATAAACACCTTGTTTTAATAAAGAATGGCGTTGTTGCATAAATCGTCATTAAGGTCATTCTGGAAATCCAGACCTCGTCATCCTGAACTTGATTCAGGATCCAGGCCTATTTAATTTAACGTCCCTGTCAACTGGATCCTGGCATCCCAGCCAGGATGACAGATGGGGTTATTTATGCAATAACTCCATGAAGAATTCAACATTTTATTGGGTTTCGTTAATTGTTGAAGCGATCTTCGTACCCGTTAATATATTGTGTTAGCAAACTTCGCGGATCACTATTATCAACCGTCCCTAATCCTTTTAGTAAAAATTGCACGTAAACACCCGTATCTAATTTTCTTTTATAATCGGGCGCAGGTCCCAACCCTTCAAACGTTCTCGCAACCACAAAGCGAGCGGCCCAACAACAACTCTGATAAGAAAGACCATAAAAATAAGCTAAGAAATGTCGATGGCTCCAATTGTAATTCCAGCGACCTATAATACTGAAATGTTGGTTCATTGCCCAGTAAATAGAAAGATCAGTTTGTTTTAAATCATTTTTAGGACTATTGAACGGCGCTCCTAAAAAAGTGTCGCCTAGTCGAGAATAATTATAGCCTAAATTTAACACATGTTGAGAATCAAGTTTATACTGGAACCCAAAATTTTGATTATCAAAGTACTGGAATTTAGGATCCCAAACAAGCCCCCCAGATACTGACCAATGATTATAAAAATTATAAGCCGCTTTGGCAGCAAGAGGGGAACTCAAACGTTTGTTATCTGTATTTGAGGAAGGAAGCATTATCTTTCGTTGCTTAAAATAACGTATTTGCCCAATGCTGGCGCTCGCTTTTTCATCCCCCGTATCATCGTTAATAAATCGCGTAGTCAGCGCTAAGGTGGCTTGGTTAGTATCTCCAATGCGATCAATACCGCTGAATCGATTCGCTTGAAACATATAATCATAATCAAAAATGTATAAATTGGTGTCAAAGAGTGGCAGATTATCTTGATCATGATAAGGAATGTAGAGGTAATATAACTCCGGCTCTAAAGTCTGACGATACTTTACGTTAAACAAACGCAGAGGGCGATCAAAAAATAATCCCGTTTTTAGGTCAAAAATGGGAATAGCGTAATCTGGGGAATTAGGCTTCCCGGGAACTATGTTTTTGAGTTCGTATTGGGTGAGTTGAGCTTGTATGCGTGGTGTTACGTAGGCATAAGGCCAAACCAAGGGCAAACTTATTTCGGGATTTAGATTGTAGCGGTCTCCAATAATAGGTTTCGTAGTCGAGCCTGGTTCAGGATCCTTCAGAAAATTGACAAATTGGGTATTAATACTATAGATCAGCCCGCCAAATTGCGAAGGAGCAGTTGCTCCCAAATTTAACTCAGGCAACCGTTTATATTGATTTAGAACATCAGCTTGGTCGACACGATGTAAAGTTCGATAATCTTGTACATTGCCTGAAAAGTTCCAAAAATCACTGACATAATTTACTTTAAATTGGCGATTTAATTGATTATCGCTGTTGTCGATCATGTTTTTTCCAAAATCACGTAGATAATAAGCATCAGAAACATTGTTATAATCAACCGTTGTTGATAAATGAGGCGTAAATTGAGATTGATCTTTCCAAATAAGCTCCCATCGGTTAGCACTTGCGTTTTCAAGTTCGCCAAGCGTTGGACGGCTAGGCCATTTGTTGGGAGCTTTATTCTTGAAGTGTTTAAATGCTTGATCGGAAAAAATAATACCGCCCAATATATCTCCTCGATCGTATTTTGTAAGATAACGGAATAAGCCATTCCATAAAATTCCACGTTTACTCATAATATGCGGGGTAATGGTAGCATCATAATTAGGCGCTATATTCCAATAGTACGGAATGGAAAAAACGGAACCCGTTTTTTTAGCTGAAAAGCTATAAGAAGGCATTAAAAATCCGCTATATCTGCGTTTATCAATAGGAAAATTGATATAAGGCAAGTAAAAAAAAGGTATGCGATTGGTAAATAACCGCACATTCGTAGCGCTTCCACGGCCGCTATTGGAATCTAGATGTATATGAGAACCTTTTAGTTTCCAGCAGTTATTGCCGGGGGGGCAGGTAGTATAGGTGGCTTGATTGAGATCCAAAATGCCTTTTGCAGGTCGCCTGGCTGTTTCTGCTTCACCTCGAGCATATAGTTGATCGGCTGGTTGTTGCGCCGCTGTTATTTTTGAAGGGATTCCGCGAGCAATGCGATAAATAATTTTTTTTAGTTTTACGATATCAGTTTTTAGGTCTAACGTTGCAAAGTCGGCGATAATCAGTTTTCCTGCCTCAATCAGATGAACGTTTCCTAACGCTTCAAGTCTTGAGGCTTTTCCCGTTTGATCACGATATATTTTTCCCGTATTTGCTTTGAGTTCTTTGCCTGGTTGTGTAATGACAACATGCCCCTTAAGACGTGTTACGTTTTTTGGGGAATAAAACATTTTATCTGCTTTTATATGATAATAATTTTCTTTCGATGGGATTTGGGGCGTCGGGCCTTCAGGAAGCGGGATGATTTTATAATAACCATGGCAAAGATTATTCAGATTTTCCGAGTAAACCCAGCCCAATTGGTTTGCTAATGCTGTCGCATCATCAATATGTTGCGCAAAAGGTTTTGATGTTAAAAACAAACACGAATAGAAAATGATGATACAAAAAAAAACCTTTTTAGACATGATTTAAAGTTTAAATATTAGCATGGGAATGCCGAGGAGAGGACTTGAACCTCCACGGGGTTGCCCCCACAAGTACCTGAAACTTGCGTGTCTACCAATTCCACCACCTCGGCTCATCGAACCGACAACTTTAAATTCTACAATGTTTAATACTTATTTGCGAATAATTCATTTGCTAAAGCATTCAAAGGACTTTTGACAATTTTTTAGTGTTTTGGCATGATGTGAATGAATAAAAACCAAATAGAATAATCAATTCTACCATGTGGAGGTATTTTATGCGCAAATTCTTATCCATTTTTCTATTCAGCACAGTATTCTTGTTCGTTGGTTGTACCCATACCCCAAGACCATCTGATATGTACGGGAGTGGAGGGGGCGCCGATGAATCTGTCATGACTAGCGGAACAGGAACAACACCTGGTTTTGGAAATGGTCGTTATAACGAAGAAAATTTAATTAATACTCAAGCGGGGCCGCATGAAGGCTTATTAGCAAAACGCAGCTATTATTTTGATTTTGATAGCAATGAAGTTCGCCAATCTGATTATCCTGCCGTTAAGGCACATGCTCGTTATCTTATCGAACATAAAAATGCACGAATCGTTTTACAGGGTAATGCGGATATCCGTGGCAGTCGGGAATACAACATTGCTTTAGGACAAAGGCGAGCCGATGCCGTTGCCGATATTTTGAAAATGCAGGGCGTCGCATCAAAACAAATTAGGACGATAAGTTTTGGAGCAGAAAAGCCGATAGCAACAGGACATACGGAGGAGGATTATCAGTTAAATCGCCGTGTTGATATTGTTTATACGCTTCGTAGTTAAATATGATGATGATGATGAAAAAAATATTATTATTGATATGTTGCTTGATCCCTTTTGTGGCTGTTGCTGAAGTGCCGGTAGTCGATTTAAATTCGCAAATATCAAATGACGTGGCGACAGCCAGCCAAGATCAAGACCAAAGCATCGATACTTCACAGATGAACCCCGAAGACCGGCTTTCCCAACTCGAGCAACAAATGAAATTTCTTCAAGGTATGGCCATTTCCTCCAAGATTCAACAATTGCAACAACAAGTTCAGGATTTGAGGGGCATTGTAGAAATTCAAGGCCATGAAATTAAACAACTGCAAGATCAACAACGAAGTTTGTACAATGATTTAGACGAACGCATTTCAAAATTCACGTCGACTTCCAATATTGTTACGCCCATTTCGACGGCAAACATCCAACCTTCACCAGAAAAAAAGACCGTTGATCAAAAAGTCTCAGCAAAAGAAATTCAAGTTTATCAATCTGCATTTCAGCTCATAAAAGATAAGCAATATAGCGACGCTACTCGTGCATTAAATGATTACTTAAAAAATTTTCCTTCAGGCAAATATATTTCCGATGCCCATTATTGGCTGGGCGAAATTTACCTCATATCAGGTGATAATGATCATGCAAAAGGGGAATTTTTTACGGTGGCCAACGTTTATCCCAATTCAGAAAAAGCTCCTGGCGCTTTACTCAAATTAGGATCGATGGCTTACGATCAATCTGCTTTTCAACAAGCGCAGCAATGGTGGAAAACATTGATTAACAAATATCCAAAAAGCAATGAAGCCAAAACAGCGCAAACTCGCCTCTCTCAACTCGAAAGTAGTGGAATTGTTGATAACGGTTAAATCAATAAAGACTACAGAAATTTTGAATTCTAAATTGTGGGGCCGCTTGCGCAACAAAATTAATCGTAGGGGGCGCGGTCCTGCGCTCCGTGCAGCATAATCCAATAACTCGAATTCTTGCTAACACTCATAACGTTAGATATACTAACGTTTATAACGTTAGATATTTTTGAGAATCGCTAAAGTGGATATTCCATCAATCAACAATAATCTCGCTCAAGCCAAAATTAACATACCTGGAATGTTTCCTCATTTAGACTCATTGAAATCAGCTCCCTGTGTTTTTACTATTCATTTTGGTTTAAAGACATTACCCACAGAACCCGGTATTTTGATGATTCGCGGAGCGAGACAGTATGGGAAAAGCACATGGCTTGAACAAATGCTTTATAAAACAGTGCAAGAATTTGGTGCAAGCTCAGCTTTTTATTTGAATGGCGAATATCTTTTAAGCGCAGATCGGCTTGAACATGAAATATCAGTATTATTACCTTTTTTTTCTCAGAAAACAGTTGTACGACGCCTATTTATTGATGAAATTACAGCAATTCCGAATTGGGAGGTAGCTATAAAACGATTAGCTGATAGTGGGAAATTAAAAGAAATATTGATCATCACAACAGGATCAAAAGCCACTGATCTACGAAGAGGTATTGAAAAATTACCAGGAAGAAAAGGAAAATTATCCCGAACTAGTTATTTATTTACTCCTATTTCGTATAAAGAATTTCACAGAGTTTGTGGTAAGAAATTGGGTAATAAAGCTCTTATAACCTATTTAATTTCTGGTGGTTCTCCTGTCGCCTGTTCTGAACTCTTGATTCAAGGAAACATACCTGAGTACGTTATAGAATTGACTCGCGATTGGATTGAAGGTGAAATTTTTGCAACAGGTCGTTCCCGTATCTCATTGTGTAATATTTTAAATACAATTTTTCGCTGGGGGGGAACCCCTGTAGGACAAGCTAAAGTAGCTCGCGAGGCGGGTTTAGCTAATAATACGGTTGCTTTAGGATACTTAGAAATTTTAAATGATCTCGGTTGTATCATACCCGCTTACCCTTGGGATCAGCATAAAAAACAACTGATTTTGCGAAAACCCTGTAAATACCATTTCACTAATCTGCTGACAGCAGTTAGCTATCACACTTCAATGATTCGACAAGCGGAGGATTTTTTAACGCTCCCCAAAATGACACAGAGAATTTGGTATGAATGGTTAATAGCCCAAGAATTGACGCGGCGATCTGCTATTTGTGGTGAGGAAATTTTATCACCACTTGCTTTTTGGCAAAATAAAGAACATGAAATAGATTTTATTATTAATTCAGAATCATTTATTGAAGTCAAAAAAGGCACTTCTTCCCCTTTTGAGTTTGCCTGGTTTCCTCATCAGTTTCCGAAAAACAAACTCACTGTAATTAACTCCTCTCAATTTAAAAATGAATTTGTGGAAGGGGTCACCATAGAAGATTTCTTATTATCTTCTGAATAAGATTTTCTGCCTTAAGAGCTATTTATACAACCACGCCATTTAAAGGTAATCCTAGTTCGATCAGTCTTTTCGCTTGATATTTTAGAAAAAATCATTACTATACATGGCCTCTTGGGTCGTTAGCTCAGCTGGTAGAGCAGCAGGCTTTTAACCTGTTGGTCCTGCGTTCGAGTCGCAGACGACCCACCATCCTCATTCTCTTAACGTCAATAAAACATGACCCAAATCAGTGAAAATCTATCTGCTATAAGACAGCGAATTCAAGAAACCGCTCAAAAATTTCATCGCGATCCCCAAACCATAAAACTATTAACAGCATCGAAAGCAAGAAGTATTGCTGAAATCCAAGAAGCAGTTGGATTAGGCCAATATATTTTTGGTGAAAACTATGTACAAGAAGCTTTATCCAAAATAGAAGCACTGTCCGATAGCCGCATTGAATGGCATTTTATAGGTCCTATTCAATCCAATAAAACTAAAACGATTGCTGAACATTTTGCTTGGGCACAAAGTATCGATCGATTAAAAATAGCACAGCGCCTGAGTGCTCAGAGACCTGAGAATCTTCCCCCTTTGAACGTGTGTATCGAAGTCAATTTGAGCAAAGAATCCACAAAATCTGGGGTTTCCGATGAGGGGGAACTGATTCGATTGGCAGAAGCGATTTCTGCTCTGCCAAACTTAAAATTAAGAGGATTGATGGCAATTCCAGAACCCAGTTCAACCTTTGATAAACAAAGAAAAATCTTTAGAAAATTAGTTGATTATTTAAAAATTCTCAATGACCGGGGATTAAATCTCGATACCCTTAGCATGGGCATGTCCGATGATTTTGAAGCGGCCATAGCAGAGGGCGCAACGATTATACGACTGGGTACAGCCATTTTTGGCCCAAGGGAAAAAATAATTAAGCATTAAAATAAAAATGGCGTTGTTGCATAAATCGTCATTAAGGTCATCCTGGAATCCAGACCTCGTCATCCTGAACTTGATTCAGGATCCAGGGATATTTAACTTTAACATCCCTGTCAACTGGATCCTGGCTTCCCAGCCAGGATGACAGTTGGGGTTATTTATGCAACAACACCATTTTTAATTCATACTAAAGGTAATCAATGGATAAACTACTTATCAGAGGCGGTAAACCCTTAGAAGGTGAAATCCGCATTTCAGGCTCAAAAAATGCTGCCTTACCCATATTAGCCGCGTCACTGCTGGTTGATGGAACCATGAAAGTGGGTAATTTACCCCATTTAAAAGACGTTACTACCATGATGGAGCTTTTAGGGATTCTGGGGGTGCGAGAAACTTTGGATGAGTCTTATCAAGTTCAAATAGATGGAAGCACCATTAATTCTTTGGTGGCTCCCTATGAGCTTGTTCGAACGATGAGGGCATCGATCCTCGTTTTGGGTCCACTGCTATCTCGGTTTGGGGAGGCTACTGTATCGTTACCAGGTGGCTGCGCCATTGGGCCGCGCCCCGTTGATATCCACATAGACGGGATGCGTGCGTTGGGCGCTGATGTTGTCTTAGATAATGGTTATATTAGGGCAAAAGTCCACGGGCGTTTAAAAGGAACTGAAATTAATTTAAATTTAATTACTGTGACGGGTACAGAAAATATTATGATGGCCGCAGTATTGGCTGAGGGGCAGACAGTAATTAATAACGCGGCACAAGAACCTGAAGTAGTCGATTTGGCTCATTTCTTAAACGAGATGGGGGCCGAAATTTCAGGGGCAGGAACAAGTCAGATTATTATTAATGGCGTAAAACAATTATCCGGCGGTTCTTACAATATTATTTCCGACCGTATTGAAGCAGGAACTTACTTGGTTGCGGGTGCAATTACTGCTGGAAAAGTTAAGATTAAAGATGTTCAACCCCAGATTATGACATCGGTTTTGGAACAACTTTCCCATACTGGGGCCAATATTGAGATAGGAGAAGATTGGGTTTTATTGGATATGCATGGAAATCGCCCCAAAAGTGTTGATGTGGTTACAGCGCCCTATCCTGCTTTTCCGACGGATATGCAAGCACAATTTACAGCGCTAAATAGTATTGCAGAAGGTACGAGCCGAATTAAAGAAACGCTCTTTGAAAATCGGTTTATGCACGTTTACGAACTCCAGCGTATGGGTGCTGATATTACTGTTGAAGGTAATATTGCTATTTGCAAGGGGGTCGAAAGTCTCAAAGGAGCTCCTGTCATGGCGACGGATTTAAGAGCTTCGGCCAGTCTTGTTTTAGCGGGACTTGCGGCAAAAGGGGAAACGCTGGTAGATCGCATTTATCATATTGACCGGGGTTATTCTCGAATTGAAGAAAAATTATCCCAACTCGGCGCTGATATAGAACGAGTTAGTTAATTAAAAATCGTTATAAAATAAAGTATGCAAAACTCACCTTTCATACTCGTAGACGGATCTTCTTATCTTTATCGTGCCTATCACGCACTACCTGCATTGACCACTTCCAAAGGGCAGCCAACAGGTGCGGTTTACGGGGTCATTAGTATGCTTCGTCGTTTAGTGAACGATTACCATCCCCAACATATGGTTGTGGTGTTCGATGCAAAGGGAAAAACCTTTCGACATGATCTTTACCCCCAATATAAAGCACATCGACCACCTATGCCGGATGAGCTGATTCAGCAAATTAAACCGCTTCATGAAATTATCAAAGCCATGCGGATTCCTTTACTTGTTATTGAAGGCGTAGAGGCGGATGATGTGATTGGCACTTTAGCGCAAAAGGCCGTCAAAAAAGGCGCCCAAGTTTTAATTTCGACAGGCGATAAAGATCTGGCTCAATTGGTTAATGCCAACGTTACCTTGGTCAATACCATGACAAACACCCTCCTTGATCGTCGAGGCGTTGAGGAAAAATTCGGAGTCAAGCCCGAGCAAATCGTGGACTATCTTACACTCATTGGTGACCCAACTGATAACATACCTGGCGTCCTTAAAGCCGGCCCTAAAACAGTATCAACATGGTTAAAAGATTATGGCTCGCTTGATAATCTCATCTCCCATGCATCAGAAATTACAGGAAGAGTGGGGGAAAATTTGCGCGCGAGTCTCAATCAACTACCTTTATCTAAAGAATTAGTCACCATTCGTAAAAATGTAGATTTGGATATTGATATGGAACAGCTGGTTGATGAACCCGATGATCGCGAAAAACTCATTGCGCTTTTTAAAGAATTGGAATTTAAAAATTGGCTTGCTGAACTCCTTGAGGAACATGCTACTCATCATAATCGAAACTATGAGGCCATTTTAGATGAAAAAACTTTAGAAAACGAAATTCAGCGCCTAGAAAACACGGGAATTTTTGCGCTCGATACAGAAACGACCAGTTTAGATTACATCGATGCAGAATTGGTTGGGCTATCATTTTCTACGGAAGCGGGAAAAGGAGTTTATATCCCGCTTGCACATCAATATCCCGAAGCGCCCGCCCAACTCAATCGAGAATGGGTGCTTGGTAAACTCAAACCTTTACTCGAAAACACTAAACTTAAAAAAATAGGCCACAATTTAAAATACGATAAAGAAGTTTTGCTCAATCATCATATTAATCTTCAAGGTGTTGCTTTTGATACCATGCTGGAATCTTACGTCTTTAATAGCGTTGCTTCTCGGCATAATCTTGATGCACTAGCGTTAAAATATTTAGGTTACAAAACAACAACTTATGAAGATGTTGCCGGAAGAGGTGCAAAAAAAGTTTCTTTTCAAAAAGTTCCCATTGAAAAAGCTGTTCCTTACGCTTGTGAGGATGCTGATATCAGTTTACGACTTCATCAGTATTTTTGGCCGAAGCTGGAAGATGAAGTAGCATTGAAAAAAGTTCTTTTAGATATTGAAATGCCGCTGCTTGAAGTTTTATGTAAAATGGAGCGTAAAGGGGTCATTGTAGATGATATGTTATTAAAACAACAAAGCACCCAAATAGAAAAACATTTGCAAGAACTGACGCAAAAAGCTTACCAACAAGCAGGCATCGCTTTTAATATGAATTCTCCCAAACAGCTTCAAGAAATTTTGTACGAAAAATTAGGATTACCTATCTTGAAAAAGACACCGGGCGGACAGCCTTCCACCGCAGAAGCGGTACTTCAAGATTTAGCACTCGATTTCCCTTTGCCCAAGCTCATTTTGGAATATCGAAGTCTCAGTAAACTGAAATCTACTTATACCGATCGGCTTCCCGAGCAAATTAGCGCCAAAACAGGACGTGTTCACACATCCTATAATCAAGCGATAGCAGCCACAGGACGTCTTTCCTCTTCTGATCCTAATTTACAAAATATTCCGATTCGAACGCCCGAAGGACGCAAAATTCGTCAAGCTTTTATTGCCCCAAAAGGCTATAAATTAGCTGCGCTTGATTATTCGCAAATTGAATTGCGCATTATGGCGCACCTTTCTCAAGATGCAGGATTGATTCGAGCTTTTAGCAAAGGTTCGGATATTCACAAAGCAACTGCTTCCGAAATTTTTGGAGTGGATATCAATAAAGTAACGCCCACTCAACGTCGGAAAGCTAAAGCCATCAATTTTGGTTTAATTTATGGAATGAGCGCCTTTGGTTTAGCCAAACAAATTCAGGCAGAACGTGAGGCAGCCCAAGCTTATATGGATGTCTATTTTTCAAGATACCCCAGTGTTAAAGTTTATATGGAACGAATACGCCAACAAGCTAAACAACAAGGTTATGTTGAAACATTATTTGGCCGTCGGCTTTACACGCCTGATATGAAATCGCAAAATATGATGAGAAGAAAAGCGGCAGAACGAGCGGCGATTAACGCGCCGATGCAAGGCACCGCAGCAGATATTATCAAGAAAGCAATGATTGCTATTGACCATTGGATTACTGAGGGCAAAATTGATGCTCACATGATTATGCAAGTGCATGATGAGCTGGTATTTGAGGTAGCAGAGCCCACCGCAGAAAAAACTGTCGCCCAAATACAAAAACTCATGGAAAATATTGTCGAACTTTCTGTCCCGCTTATTGTTGATGGAGGTATTGGTAATAACTGGGATGAAGCCCATTGAAACACTATCCTGATGAAATTTTAAAGTAAGGAGGTCCACTATGAAATTTTCAGTAGCATATCTTCCCGCAGAAAGCGACCTGGTTGCGGGTGATTTTATTATTACTTGCGAAGATGATGAAGCCAAATATTTCATGGAGGCTATTAATCGAGAACTGAAATGGATGGAAGCCAAAAGAGTCGATGCCGTTAGAAAAGGTTCCAAAATGGGAGTTAGGGAAATCCCTCATTATCCCATGCAAAAAGAAGACGATCATTACCATTTTAATAGTATGCACAAGGAGGACGTTTGCCTTGCTGCGCGACATTTAGTAGGTGAAGAGCAAGAAATCATTATTACAACAGAAATGGTTGACGAATTAGAAAAAGAACTTTATGAAAAAGGGCGGTAAGTTCTGCCACCGCTTGCGACGCGATGTTTTATTAAAACACGATAAAGCGCATAAAAAAATAACTATTCACTGTTCAATCAAGTAACCTCTTGATTAAGCAGTGAATGGTTATATACTGAATATATCTTAAAAGAACCAAAAAGGATAAAATTCCGACATCTCATAAACCCAAGAACATGACAATTTAATTGATAAAAATGTTGAGCAAACTGTGACCGCAAAAACTAATACTAATGATAAACTAAAAAAAGCGAATCGAGTCTTAGAAGAAATTGCAAAAACCATCCCTCATATCACGCCTGTGACTCCAGCAGATAGAGCATTATTTGAGGATTTCTTTAACCGAGAAGCGCGCCATACCTACGGGAATTCCTGGATTTATGTGACCCAGGGAGTCTATGGCATTGGGCCTAACAATCTAGGCTATAAATACTATGACGGCGAAAATTTATGCATGCTCTGCATTTATCCCAAGATAGAACAGCCTGATATTTTGATGATGTACTGGGTTAGACCATTAGGTAACAGCATGCTTGACATTATTGCAGCCTTAGCTACTCAGATTCAGAAAAAATATGGCATATCTTGCTATGTCAAAAAACTTTTTAAAGATCAATATGATTATTTAGTGGCAAAAGGATTTAAAGACGCCAGGCTATTCCCTTGGCATTCCTCTTGTCCCTTAGAAGATGATACTTTCCCAGAAATGATATTCAATAGAATAGAAACATTAAACGCTGTTAGAACATCTGGGAGAAAAAAGGATATAGGAAACTCTTTTAGAGAAGCATTAAAATTAGCTTGGGATAATAAAATGGAATTAACAGAAAAAAATTTTTCTAAGAACGCTTTCAAAATAACACAACAATATTTTGAAGACTTATATAAAAATACTAAAAAAATTAACATATCAAGTGTTATTGACTATATCAATATGATTTCTGATAGCTTTTATGGAGATAATATCAGGAAACTAATTTTGGTTAATGATGTCCCGATGGGCTTTTTTATAACTCAGACATCTACCATATTCAACACAAACAACATATATGCGCACTTTGCATTACGTGAAAGATTAAAATATTTATCAGATTATTTATTGATAAAATTATTTGAAACCTGTGGCTCAACTTATATCAACTGGGGAGGTTCAGAAGATATAGGGATACATCGATTCAAAGCTAAATATCACCCAATAAAAAAAAATAAAATGTATTGGGTTACCAATTATCCCTTATAGGGTTTTAAAACTCTCCATATAAACTCAAAAATAGCTTTGTTATTTTGATAAACATTTGAATCACTAATCATGATACCATTAATGCTTGAGTTAAAGTTTACAATGGCAACATTATCATCAAACATCATATAATCTATTACCGACAGATTAGCTTCAGATGGGGCTATTCTACAATGATAGCGGGTTTGGGGCATTTTCAAAGCATAATCTCTTGCCTCTAGGGAATCTTCTACAATTTCCCACATCTGCATGTCCTCTCTTGCCTCTAGCACTTCAATAAATTTGTTTGGATTGTTTGGAAACGCATTTGATAATTTTTTACAGTTTAAATAGGCTCTAAATTCCTTTGCTTTCGACGCCTCTTCATAAATGAATCTTACCTCATTTTTGCCATGATAATATCTAACTTCCATATTATTCGTATTAGACTCTTGTGTTTCCTTAACTAATCCAGAAAGCTTTTCAATAATAGACGGAAGTTGCTTTTCCGCCAAAGCCAACTCAGATTTTTTCTGCTCCATTAAGATAGCTAATTTTTCTGGTGGTTCTGCAAATAATGCTCGCCTTGATCCTTGTCCTTTATGAACTTGCTTAATGAGATTTTTTTGCAAAAGTGTTTCTAAGTTGGCATGAACAGTTGGACGTTTAATACCTGTAGCTTCGGCAGCTTCTAAAACCGTAGTGGGACTATTTTTGAGAAGATACAAATAGAGTTCTACTTCTTTATCACTTAACTCAAATTTTTTGGTTAAAAATTCATAAATTTCTGCTGAAATATCCATAAAATTTCATAAAAAATATTGACAAACATTAACTATTAACAAGTTAATCGCCCCTTAAGCCCAATTATAATAGAAAATATATAATACAAAATCTGTCAATGTCAATTTATTTTTAAATGTTTTTATTAGATATTAACATTTCCTTGACAATGTTCATTTCCATGTTACGCTATGCTTGTGGTTAAGTTTGAGCGGTGGAGCTTGAAAAATAATGCCTGCTTAAACACGAACTTAAGGCCTCCAATAACATAAAAACAACTACTTTTAAGATACGTGTTAAGTCTAATAACACCATAACGGGCTATTCTTGAGTAGGACGCCACCGCTCTCTTTGGTTTCAACACTTTGAGAGTATATCTTATGGACATTTCAGCGACAACTATTCCTAGGCCAGAATATTTTAATGATAGAGCTTTCCCTTCTATTTCGCGTTCTTCAAAAAAACATTCCAAAACTTCAAAACGCGCACAGCCTTTCCATATTTTAATTGTCGAAGATAACAATATTGAACAGCATATTTATCGCGTCATCGTAGAGGAACGAGGTTTTGAATGTACTATCGTAGGAACGGGCAAAGAAGCTTTAGAACAGTTTGCTAAAGGCGATTATCATGCCATGATTTTAGATGTGGGTTTGCCCGATATGACTGGAATCGATGTGTGCGAAAAAATTCGTCAAGCAGAACTTAAAACGCATGCCCATTTGCCCATTCTTGTGATGACGGCTTATGGGGATATGGTTGAGGAGCAATGTCGAAAGGCGGGCTGTGATGATTTTGCTACTAAGCCAGTTCTAGAAGCTTCTACCTATGACCATTTTTTCAATTCTTGGCTTCCTAAAAATCCTCAGTAAGACCAATTTTATCCCCGCTTCTTTATTTTGACGTCATTTTTTCATGTAATCTTTTGGCTTGTAAAACAAACGCTTCTAAATTGGCTTCGACCATTTGAGGGAAAGGATTGCCATCTGTTTCTAAAAATAAACACGGAAAAGTATCCATATCTTTATATTGAAGTGCGACTTGTTCCTCGCCGCGTATTCGTTGCTTGCCCGCAACGTTCATTTCTTTGCGTAAAATGGCTTCCGCCACGCGAGATGGCATGCAACCAAAAGGACCAATACAAATCACGCCACAAGAAGTGTGTAAAATCTCTCGTAATGCTAAGCCAACGGTTAATATTCCTTCTCCTTCCAGTCTCTTATGAATTAAATGATGTGCAGTTTGTATGGTTTTAGCAACGTCGATCATCTCATATCGATATAATCCGGATTTCGCTAATATCGATTTAATATACTTTTCCCACCATTTTTGAATTTGAGTGATGATTTTAATTTTAATGCGTTCAAGAAAGGAGAACTGAGTACCATTGATTTTATGATTCATAATGTAATTGCTGTAACAAATATATTCACTGACGGGCGCGACTTTGACCATGAAACCACGCTCTTCCAGATAATCGATAATATTTTTGCGAGAAAACTCCTCATTTCTGACATAAATTTCACCCACCAAAGAAATCACAGGAACAGTCCGCGGATCTTTTCGTAATGGGATTTGCACAAGCCGTTTATTGACGGTCGTCAATGTTTTCGTTAAAGAATACGTGGATGTGCCGGCAAAATAAGGTAACAATAGGTTTTGCCAGAGCGCTTCATATTCCGCTAAAGCTGCATCCTTATTTTGTGCTGTAACGGCCAGCATACTTTTGATTTGATCTAACACTTCAGCAATAACCATCACTTGCCAGCTACGGAGTAATATTTTGTTACCCAAACCTGCGTAACCATTTTCATCGCTAATAGTTAATACCGCCACATTGGATAATTGATGCTTTTCGATAACGTTTTCCAATGCTTTGGCATACTGTCCTAAGCGGCAAGGGCCTTTGCCCGTCGCCATTAAAAATAAAATGATTTTATTGTTGTTGGGTTTGGTTTTTAGCGCTGACAAAAAAGAACCCGTTGTGAGTATGTACGGCAAACATTCTTTGCAGAGCGTATTTTTCTTGCCTTCCAGCAAGACATCTTTATCAGGGACAGGCAAAGCCCGCGCTTGAATCCCAAAACGACGAAATATGGCTGAAATTGCTTCCGTACCTAGTCTTCCTAGCGGCGGAAGCCAAACTTCGACTTGTGGGTCACGTAAGGAATATTGAGTGTTATCCGCAGTAATAACGTAGGGTTCTTTACCATAAACAACGCGCACAGGTTTATACGGTGCGCTTGTTACTTTAGATGTTGAGTTAAACACAGTTCGGTACGCCTTCATGATACTAAGCGCGGCTTCAATCCGAGTGTCTATGCCTGCATCGGCGGTATGCTGATCAAGCTCTATGGTCAGCGACGGTTTTGTGCCCATATCATGACGAAAATACCCCAGCACAAAAGAATCGGGGCCACAAGAGAAGTTCGTGATATAAAAACCAAATAAATTTTCTTTTTCTTTGATCATCTGAGCTGTTTGCAAAATTTTCTGGCCCATCGCCCAATATACTTTTTCATCGCATTGGTAGTTTTTAAGCGGCAGCATATCAAATGGAATAGTCATGATCCCTCTAGAGGCTATTTTATGGGGGATGCCCATGTTCACATCGTCAGCAAAAGCATTATAAGGCCGACCCAAAAGTACGATACCAAAAGTTTGGGGGTGAGCATCTAAATAAGCTAGCGCTTTTTTGCCATAGTCTAATAATTCTTGTTCAAATTGATATTGTTTTTGGGAAGCCTCATCAAATGCTTTTTCAGCCAATTTTTTAGATACTCCCATTTCTAATGCCATATTCATGAAAAGGTCTCTTGCTTGCTCATAGCCTTGATTCATGTTCAAAATAGGCGAGAGGATTTGGGTGTGAACTTGATTAATTTCCTTGCGGAAAGTTGTTTTTAAATAATAAGGTTCCCCTTGAACAAAAACACAGGTTTTACTGTGAATTTTCGCATCAGGTTTTGATATCGGAATTTCTTTAATGTGTGGCAAAAAAATATAATCGAGGTCTTTTTTAATTAAATGGAGAAAACTGCCGTGACTTATTTCTGCTGGCAGGCAAAATGAGGATTCAATACGAGCAATGCCAGCAGGATCAATACGATCAGCTAGAACGATCTCAAAACCGAGTTGGTGAAAAAAGTGTGTATAAAGTACCGCCAAGGAGTGCGTTAAAAAAGAGCGCATGATCCCAACTGTTTTTCGTTTTTCGGCATGATATTGGGCATTTGACGGAAAATAATCACGAAACAACAAACGTTGTCGTATAGCAACATAATTAAATTCGCCGGGATTTACTTCATGATGAAGTCTTAAGTTGTAGTAGCGATCGCATGCCCCACCGAACGGGTACATCTTGTCGTTGATTTTTATTTTGGCAATTTCACATTTTCGATCACAGCGCTCCTTGCCTCCCGCGCAGACGAAATGACCCACTGTTTCTGCTTTTCTGGTGATTAATTCATCAAGATTCACGTTTTCAGGGGACATTAATCCGAGCTCTAGTTGCTTTTTTACTTCCAGCGCCACCCCGAAAGCTCCCATCAGACCTGGGTCCGGAGGTACGACAATGGGCGTTTTGAGCAAGGATGCCATAGCAACAGGTACGGCTTTGTTATAACACACACCACCTTGCATGAATATTTTTTTATCAACAGGTCGCGCCCCCTTCACTCTATTAATATAGTTTAAGCAAATGGAATAGACGAGACCTGCAAGAATGTCGTTTTTGCTGATCCCTTCTTGACCAGCGCGCTTGATATCGCTCGATATAAATGCTGCGCATTGATCCGTAAAATTTGGTGGTGTTTGCCCTTGCAAAGCCAAATCCCCAATCTCTTCCGTGGGAATGTTTAATGATTCTTTGGAAGATTCCTCAATAAAAGAACCTGTGCCGGCACTACAAGCTTCATTCATCGCGTAATCAGAAGGAACGCCGCCAGTTAAATAGGTATATTTAGCATCTTGGCCGCCAATTTCAAAAATAGTATCCACGTCCGGATCAAAAAAAGCCGCGGCAGTAGCATGAGCAATGATCTCATTAATAACAAAACGAGAGAGTGCATGTAGTGCTGCGATCTGTCGACCCGAACCTGTCACACCTAAGCCAACAATTTTGATAGGCACATCACCAATTTGTTCTCGAATGGCTTTATAACACATCTTTGATGCTTCAATAGGGTTACCATTCGTGCGCCCGTAAACCGAGGCAGCAATTTTTTGTTTTTCTTTATGGAGCAATACTGCTTTAGTGGTAGTTGAACCAACATCGAGCCCTAAAATACAAATATCCCCTTCAACGAGTTTAATACGGCTACTTTCTTTAAAATGAATGAGGGAAGTGGATTTATGAAGCGGTTCATGGAATCCGAAGGAATAGGTGGTTTTGTTGACTATTTGTTGAAGGTTATCAGGTACTTTTATACATTCATTTTCCAACGCCCACAAAGCGGCGCCATAAGCTTCAAATGTAGCTGATAGTTTTGGCACTTCAACGCTTGGCAATCGGTTTGATAAAATTTGGATCAAAGTGGGATTAAGTGAGCCCCCGCCGATAAAAGTTATTTTTTCACATTCCTTATCTTTAACCAGTTCTAGCATTCTGTCAGCCATCATGTGACAAAGGCCTGCAACGATATTTGGGCGAGGTTCCCCTTTGTTGAGAGCGTGTGTACAATCACTTTTGCAAAATACACTGCAACGGCCTGCTATTTTGTGAGGAGTACCATGACTGCTGAGTTTAATAGCTTCTTCCAACGTCAAATTCATCCTTTTAATTTGCTGTAGGAAGAATTCTCCCGTTCCAGAAGCGCATTTATTACCCGAATAAACTGCAATGATATGACCGTTGGGGCTTATTTTGTAGGCGAGCTGGGTTTCTCCTCCAGAGCTAATGACAAAATCAGGAAAATCGGAGGCCACATATTCTTTTTGTATAGCATGTTCAAGGGCTACTGCCTCAGCAATCGAACTTAATTGGACATTTTTTCTAAAACTTCTTCCTGTAACCGCAAGCTTATCAATCGTGGTTAAATCAAGCGTGTTGAGAAAATTCAGGAAAGTTTTTTTCGGATCACCTTCGTGGAGAATTCTATGAGAAGATTCTACACGGGTGACATCAGCATCATTATACAGTAAGACGTTTTGTAATGTGGTCGCTCCAAAACATATGCCTAACGTGCGCATGGTTTTTTCTACTTTTATGATGAATCAATATGAATATTCGATCTGGTTGATGCAACAACGCCTTTTTAAATCAAGTGCTTACTTGCTTTTTTCTTGCTGTTGAAGTTGCTGCCGATAGAGCGCATCAAAATTTACTGGCGCTAAATTTAATTGGGGCAATCCTGCATGCATAATTAAATTAGCGATCATTTCTCGAGCGTAGGGAAATAAAACACTCGGACAATAAGCCCCTAAAAGATGACTCAACTGAGCCTCATTAAAGCCTTCTGCACTAAAGATACCTGCCTGCTCCAGTTCAACAAGAAAAATAACTTTTTCACCCTCTTTGGCGGTAATCGTGGCGGATAAAACAACCTCATAAAAATGATCGCCTAATGGAGTATCATGAACATTCAAATCGACAAACAATTCGGATTGTTCTTTTTGTTTAAATGCTTCTGGCAAACCAGGCGTTTCTAAAGAAATATCTTTCACATAAATTTGTTCGATATTCAAATTTTGAGTCGTTTGCTGTTCTTCAGTCATTATTTTCTCCTCAATGATGTTTAATGTACCAGGGGTAATCCTGCGTTTTTCCAAGCTTTAATGCCGCCAGCCAAAAGCATAGGAATGGAATCGTTTGCTTTTGTTTTTTTCAATTTTTGAATAAAATCAAGCGGTACTTCGCCCGTTTCTGTCACAAAAATAAGGGGTTTATTTTTATATGAATCTAACAAAGATGGCTGGTTTTTTAGTAAGGAAAAAGATAAATTTTTAGCTTCAGTAATATGACCATTGGAAAAATCTTGTGCTTCTCGAAGATCAATAACAACTGCATTTTTCTCATTAATCCATTGAATTAGTTCTTGAGGGGTAATGCGTTTTAATAATGAGATTCTTTCCTTAATTTCATACAATATAATAAGAAGTAAAACAAAAAGAAAAAGCGAGGCAAGAATCCAATGCTGTAATAAAAATTGAATATAGTCTTTCATATTAAAGGATCATTTAATTCTCGTTTGGAAAAAAGTATCATACCTTCTTAATTAAGAAGATACTAATAAAATGGATAGATGTCTATGTCGAATATTGAAAAAAAACACCCCATTATTCTCATCATTTTAGATGGTTGGGGCTATCGTGAAGAAACAAAATTTAATGCCATTGCTGCTGCAAATACGCCCACTTTTGATGATTTATGGCGGCATTATCCTCATACGCTTTTACATGCTTGCGGCAAATATGTTGGGCTTCCTGATGATCAAATGGGAAATTCTGAAGTGGGCCATTTAAATTTGGGCGCTGGGCGTGTCGTTTACCAAGATCTTACTCGAATCTCTCACGCCATCGAGACTGGTATTTTTTTTAAAAACCCCGTTTTTATTAAAGCGATCGATGATTGTATAAGAAATGACAACGCTATTCATATTTTTGGATTGCTTTCGCCAGGTGGTATTCACAGTCATGAGGAACATATTTATGCGCTGATTCGATTAGCCGAAATGCAAGGCGCTAAAAAAGTTTACATTCATGCCTTTCTCGACGGGCGTGATACGCCCCCTAAAAGTGCTCAACAATATATAGAGCATTTGGAAAATATGATCCAAAAAATCGGTGTTGGGCAAATTATATCACTCGTGGGCCGTTATTACGTGATGGATCGAGACAACCGATGGGATCGCGTCGAAAAAGCTTATGATTTATTTACCGAGGGTAAAGCCGATTATCATGCTTTTTCGGCTGTTGAAGGATTAAATATCGCTTACGGCGAAGGGGAAGCCGATGAATTTGTTAAGCCAACAAGCATCCATCCAAAAAATCAAAAACCCATTACTGTCAATGATGGGGATTGCATTATTTTCATGAACTTTCGCGCGGATCGTGCCCGAGAAATTACTCGCGCATTCACCGAAAAAAACTTTACCGGATTCGCCCGAAAACGAACGATTCATTTAAGTTCTTTTATTTGTCTGACCGAATATGATTCAACTTTTAACTTACCGATTGCCTTTCCGCCTGAAAGGTTAACTCATATTTTGGGTGAAATACTTGCTGAAAATGGACTATGCCAACTGCGAATCGCTGAAACCGAAAAATATGCTCACGTCACTTTTTTCTTTAATGGGGGAATAGAAACTCCTTATAAAGGTGAAGATCGCATTCTTATTCCTTCTCCTAAAGTGGCTACTTATGATTTACAACCTGAAATGAGCGCTCCAGAAATAACTGAAAAGCTGGTGGCCGCCATAAAAAGCCAAAAATATGATGTGATTATTTGTAACTATGCTAACTGTGATATGGTAGGACATACGGGAAATTTTAAAGCCGCAGTCAAAGCAGTGGCCTATTTAGATATTTGTTTAAAAAAGATTGTGCAAGCCTCCAAAGAAGTGGACGGCACAGTGCTCATTACAGCAGATCATGGTAATGCAGAATATATGTTTGACCCCCAAATTAAACAGCCTTACACAGCTCATACTAAAAACCCGGTTCCTTTTATTTACGTAGGCCAAAACGCCCAAATGACAAAAATAACAACACAGGAAGGAGCGCTCTGTGATGTGGCACCCACCATATTACACTTGCTGGGATTGCCTATTCCCAAAGAAATGACAGGGGAGATATTAATTAAAAATTAAGAGTGGTGTCGTTTCATAAATCGTGATTAAGGTCATCCTGGAGATTCGGTCTTTGTCATTCTGGAAATCCAGACCTCGTCATCCTGAACTTGATTCAGGATCCAGGGATATTTAACTTAACATCCCTGTCAACTGGATCCTGGCATCCCAGCCAGGATGACGGGGAAAATGTGTGGATCCTGGCTTCCCAGCCAGGATGACGGATGGGGTTATTTATGCAACAATGCCATTTTTAATTAAAATACCGTTTTATGAAACTGAAATATCTATTAACCATCATTTTTTGTGGAAGCGTCTTATGCTTTCCCCTATACGCTACTCCTAACGAAATTCAAACGGCGGGTTTATTGGATCGTATTATTCAAAAAATAGCCCTATTAAAAAAGAAACTGTTTGCCGAAACACAGAAAAAAGAAGGTTTGACCGCGGATTTGAAAGGCTATGAAGCCGATATCGGGAGCCTGTCCAAAAAAATTCTCTTAACGAAACAACAACTAAATGAGAAAACCAAAACGTTACAAAAAATAGAACGCGAACAAAAAGAAAATGAGGAAAAATTAAATCAACAAATCCAAACATTAAAAAAACAAATTTATTCGGCCTATATGCTGGGAAGGCAACCTTTTTTGAAGATTTTACTCAATCAAGAGCATCCTGAAAAAATAAACCGGTATCTTCGTTATTATCAATATCTCAATAATGCGCGTGAAAAAAATATTCAAAACATAAAAATATTAGTCAGTAAAATTAAAGCTTCCGAAATCTACATTAAAAAACAAACCGAGATTTTGCAATCAATCGAAAACAAACAAACACAACAACATAAAACGTTAAAACAAAAACGAGCACAAAAACAGTATTTGTTGAGCATTGTAAGCAAAAACATTAAGGGGAAACAAACTCAACTTAAAAAATTATATGATGATAAAAAACGCCTTCAGGCAGTTATTGAACGTTTAAAACAAGAAAAAATCTATGAGCGCTCTGGTATAAACTTTGCCAAATGGAAGAAAAAATTAATTTGGCCTGTAAGCGGCCAGATTATTCAACATTTTGGCCAGCCCCTTGTGGGGGATCGGCTGCCCGCAACCGGGATTCTCATCCGAACTAAACCCGACTCAAAAGTTCGGGCTGTTTTTGCGGGAAAAGTTGTGTATGCGCAATGGTTAAACGGTTTCGGGTTGCTCATTATTGTTCAACATGGCAAAAATTACTTAACCTTATATGGACATAATAAAAATATTTATGTAAAAGTAGGGGAACTAGTGCAGGCGGACCAAATCATTGCCTCCACAAAAAACGTTGCGGATACCCCCCAAGATGAAGCACTATATTTTGAAATTCGATATAATGGGAAACCTGAAAACCCTCTATTGTGGCTAAAGTAATGTCAAAAAACATAGGAATATGAAAATGAACATCAAAAAATGGACGCTCTGGATCTATTTCATTCTCACACTATTATTTACCACTACCGCTTTTGCGATATCCAATATTGAGAACGCTTTCGACACAGTACAAGCAAATAGGACTTTAGATAAATTAAGTATTGATCTCTCTATCTCAGAGCTTGAAGTTAAAAACTTGGAAAATGCTATTGATGTGCTCTCCAAGCTTCAAGATCAAGCAAAATTATGTGTTAAAACTACGCAAAGCGAAATCGATAAAATTAATCAGCAAGTAGAAGAAACAAAAGCTACTGTTACAGAAGGGGAAAAACTTACCGAAGCAGAACAATATTTGAGCACTAAAAAAGAAGAGCTCACCAAGCAGCAATCGGCTTGCCAATTATTTGTACTGAGATCTGAGGAAATTATTAATTCTTTTAGTAGTAAAGTGAAAGAACTATCAGCGCAAAAATTATTGAAAACGACCCCAACATTTTTAACGAAAATAGCAACCAGTAAAACATTACTCGAAAGTCTCCACAAAAATTTTAACACCTCCCTGTTTCTGAAGAAAAGTGGGCTACAAATTTTACCCGCCCCTTTCATGCTGGGCATTTTTTTGTTGTTATTGGCACTAAGCTTTGGGGTCGGGTTTCTTATTAAGAAAAAATCACGATTCCCCAAAATAAAAGGGGAAGAACTTATTGCAATTTTTAGAGATAAATTAAAATGGGTTTTAATTTATACAACCAAAAAACATATCATTCCCTTTCTCTTTATCTTATTGGCTTTCACGGCCATATCTATTCCTAGTTTTATCAACAATCAAATATATTCATTGACATTGGTTATATTCGGACTATTCATTTTAGAAACAATTTTTATTGTCATCGAAATCTTTTTTCGACCCATTGCTCACGAGAAATCCCTAACAGATTTTGATAAAACAATTTCTTTGCCACTATTACGCCGCCTCAATATTTTAGCAACACTCTGCTTTCTCGGATTTTTTGTTTATGTACTATTACTCGGGCAATCTATTCCGGCGGCTGTGATGGATTTTTTGCGAACATTATTTATTACTTTATTTTCTATTAGCCTGATTACTGTACTTTGGCTAGTCAATCGTCTGCCCAATATATTAAAACAACATAAAATCCTGAGAATCAGCATCAGCTTAGTTTTAACCATTCTTTTATTAACCTTGCTAACTACCGAATGGCTGGGCTATCAATATCTGGTCAACTACATTTTGAAGGGCATCACATTAACAGTCCTATCTACTTTTTTGGCCTGGATCTTTTACAAAATGATCAGCGGTATTTTAAAAATAATCGACGCCCCCGAATCTCGAATCCGTCAATATCTACACCTTAAAAAAACACAAAGCATCCCGGAAATCATGTGGTTCGGATTGATCTTTTTTGTGCTCATCTGGGGTGGGTATGTACTGAGTTTGTTAAAAATTTGGGGCTTATCTGATACTGAATTTAGAAAAATTATTACAATATTATCTGAAGGATTTAAAGCGGCTAACTTAAAATTTATTCCTGCTCGTATTTTTTATGGGTTCGTTTTATTTACTGTTTTATTTACCTTGGTTCGAGGGCTTCGAATCTTAATTGAAAAAAAATGGCGCATTGACAAAACCATTGACACGATCATCGCCTACATCACTACTTTTATCTTTCTGATTATTTCACTTTTAGTGGCTGGTGTGAATTTCGAAGGTCTCGCAATTATTGCCGGAGCGCTTTCCGTGGGTATTGGTTTTGGGTTGCAAAATATTGTGAATAATTTTGTGTCAGGCATTATTCTGCTCTTAGAAAAACCCATCAAACCCGGTGACCGAATTGCTATTGAAGGAACCGAGGGTTTTGTGAAAAAAATCAGCATTCGTTCAACGCAAATCCAAGCTTTAAATTTATCTAATATTATTGTACCCAATGCTGAATTAATTTCTAAAAACGTGATTAATTTAAGTCTTCGTGATGATAACTCCCGGATCAATATTATTGTCGGCGTAGCTTATGATAGCAATATCGAGCTCGTCAAAAAAGTTCTGATGGAAGTCGCTAATGCGCATCCAGATGTGGTCACAGAAGATCTATCTAAGCAACCCTCCATTTATTTTACGGCATTTGAAGCGAGCAGTTTACGATTTGAACTTTATTGTACTATCCGTGATGTGAATGCAAAATATCGTATTATCAGTGAACTCAATACCGCAATTAATAAAGCCTTCAAAGAAAATAATATTGAAATACCTTGCCCACAAATGGAAGTGAAATTGAAAAATAAAAATGTACATCCTCAATCTTTCTAAACAAATTCTTCGTGACATGTGGGCACGTAAACTCCGCTCTATTCTTGCTCTATTTGGCGTCATGTGGGGCACTCTGACTGTCATTTTGCTACTGTCTATTGGGCAAGGCTTCCAACAAGCGAGCCAAAAAAATATTATGCAACTAGCGGATGGCGCTTTCTTTGCGATCCCACGAACAACCAGCAAAAGTTATCGCGGTTTCCCTAAGGGACAATCGATCAAAATCAAAGCTGATACCATTGCCAATCTGCCAAAAAATGTTCCTTTCATTACCGCGGCAACCCCCATTTTGCAAAACTTTGCTGCTATCAGCTATAACAATGGAAAACAGACCGAGAAAGTTGTTTATGGGGTCTCGGAAGATTTGTTAAAACTCAGGAAACTACAATTGGTCGACCGTAGCCGATTTTTTAATCCTCTCGATATCAAAAATTCAAACCGTGTCGTCATTTTGGGAAATAAAGTAAAAACCCAATTATTTAAAGATGAAAATCCTTTAGGGAAAACGATTTTTATTAATCACGTCCAGTTTTTGGTTGTCGGCGCTATTAAAAAAACGCGTCAAACGCGACACGATTGGTATGACGATAATCTTCTCATTCCTTATACCACCTATAAAGCTTTGTGGGGGGACCAAGATGTTGTTTTTTTTGCTGTGCTTCCTGATCGCGCCATTCCTGAGAAGCAAGCGGAAAATGCACTGAAAACATATCTGGGATTTAAATATCATTTTGACAAAACAGATGAGGTCGGTTTAAGAATATTTAGTACCACTAAAATTTTTACCTTTTTTAAATGGTTTTTCATCGCTGTTCAATTATTCTTGGGCGCTTGCGGAGCTTTAACATTGGGCGTGGGCAGTTTGGGTGTTGCAAATATTATGTTTTTAATCGTGACGGAACGAACAAAAGAAATCGGTATTCGAATGGCCGTCGGGGCCAAACAATGGCACATTTTCTTACAAATATTACTGGAAGCGTTGCTCATTGTAGGATTAGGAGCGTTTTTGGGATTTTTTATTTCATATATAGTTGTTGAAACTTTTTATTATATTTCTCTTCCTGATTGGCTTGGTCAGCCTCAGATTTCTTCTTTTGTCGTATTTATCACTATAGCCATTTTGGCTGTCTTGGGATCACTATCGGGCTTTTTCCCAGCGCGTCGCGCTGCCAGAATGGATCCTATCGATGCATTAGGTTTTGGCGGGTAAAAGTCTTTACATATTAGCTTCCCAAATCCCGATTTAGAACGTCACGAAAGTGTAAAAAAAATCAGGAGGTATCATGCTTCAGAATAAAAATGTTATCACCCAATGGGTGAAATAGGTATCTGACTCAAGCTCAGGTGTATCTTACCCTGTCAGCCTTTTAGCTATGTTAAAATCGGGATTTGGGAGCTTATTTTTGCTATTTTTGTAATGATATTTGTGTTTTAACTATTCAGATGCTACGCGCGAAATGAATTCGCGCGTAGCATCTGAATAGTTACAAAATATCTTAATCATCTTCTAAAAGGCAATTACTCTGATTGTTACGAATGTCATATAGAGCCAGATTGGCTTCTGATATATCTCATTCAAAAAACAACGATTACTTTTGTGCGAACCGGAACTCATACGGATTTATTTAAGTGATTGTTAAAGTCTCATTTCCCCACACAAAATTCGGAGAAGATTTTGTCTAATAAATCTTGGGGCGTGAATTCACCCGTAATTTCAGATAGAGTATTTTGAGATTGTCTAAGGTCTTCTGCAAAAAGTTCAAAATGCTTTTCTTCTAATTGTTTTTTGGCGGAATTTAAAAATTTCCTGGCTTTATTTAACGATTCTAAATGTCTTCGCCGTGCGATGAATAAAGCTTCGCCCTCATTGAAATTAGAAGATTCTTTCAATACTTGCCGCAGTAGATCCATCCCGGCTCCCGTTTTTGCGGATAAATAGATAATTGTTGCCGGCGGTTGTTCTTTTTTCTCAATCCTGGGTTTATCGCCGGTTAGATCAATTTTGTTTTTAATGATAATAATTTTCTGGGGATCGATTTCTTCCAAAATCGTTTTGGATTCTGTTTCGCCAACTTCGGATACGAGTAAAATACGATCAGCTTTTGCGATTTCTTTCCAAGCCCTTTTTACCCCTTCTTTTTCTATTTTATCCTCGGTTTTCCGCAATCCTGCCATGTCAATAATATGAAGCGGTAACCCATCAATATGAATATGCTCAGAAATGACGTCCCGGGTGGTTCCTGGAATTTCTGTAACGATAGCAGTTTCTTGGCCTGTCAATTGGTTTAATAGACTCGATTTCCCCACATTGGGTCTTCCCGCAATAGCAATAGAAATCCCTTCTTTTAAGATAACGCCTTGCTTTGCGTGCTGGGCCGTTTCAGTTAAGCGATTGAAGATTACATCGAGCCTTTGCCCTATTTCAGTATGATCAAGAAAATCAATTTCTTCTTCTGGAAAATCAATCGCAGATTCTATGAACATACGAAGTTGAATAACCTCATCAACAAGCGCATGTATTTCATTTGAAAATGCTCCTTGAAGCGATTTCATTGCGAATCGAGCTGCTTGTGCGGAGGTTGCATTAATTAAATCGGCAATAGCTTCTGCTTGAACAAGATCTATTTTTCCATTTAAAAAAGCACGCTTTGAAAATTCCCCAGGTTCAGCAAGTCTTACCCCCTTAATCTTTAAAACATTTTGTAAAAGCAAATCCAAAACAGCCATGCCGCCATGTCCTTGCAGTTCCAAAATATTCTCCCCGGTAAAGGAATATGGTTTTTTAAAGTACAAAGCAATTCCATGGTCAATGATGTCGCCTTTTGGGTCGTAAAAATTGGAGTAAACGGCAACGCTAGGTTGGGGAATTTTTTTGAGGATTGTTTTAGCGACTAATTGAGCTTTTTCACCAGAAATACGAATAATGCCGATGCCGCCACAGCCAATGGGTGTTGCTACGGCGGCGATAGTATCTATACTATTTTTTAACATGCTTTTTCTGAGGTCTATCTGTTTGATAATATTTTCCAATGTACCACTGCTGTAAAACAGACAGGATATTATTCACAAGCCAATATAACACTAATCCTGCTGGAAAATTTAAAAATAACACCGTTAAAAAGACAGGTAAGAGCATCATCATTTTGGCTTGAGTGGGGTCTGGGGGAGCGGGGGTCAATTTTTGCTGCACCCACATTGAAATACCCATCAAAATAGGCAAAATATAATAGGGATCTTTTACCGACAAATCATGTATCCAAAGAATAAATGGCGCTTGACGTAACTCAACACTTTGTAACAAAACATAATAAAGTGCGATAAAAACGGGGATTTGGACGAGTATCGGTAAACAGCCTCCTAATGGATTGATTTTTTCTTTTTGATAAAGCTCCATCATGGCTTTATTTCGTTCTTGAGGGTTGTCTTTGTAGCGATTCTTAATCATTTCCATTTTAGGCTGCAACTTTTTCATTGCTGCCATTGATTTATAACTTTTCGTGGATAAATGATAAAAAACTAGTTTAATTAAAATGGTAATGAGGATAATCGACCAGCCCCAATTCCCTACTATTCCATTAATAAATTTGAGAATCTTAAATAACCACGAAGCAAGTAGAGAGAGTAAAGCAAAAGAACTGTAATCAACCGTTAGATCTAGTTTCGGCGCAACATGCTCAAGATTCTCGGCAATTTTTGGCCCGATATAAACTTTAGACTTTACATCAACACGATTGCCAGCATTCACAAAAATTCTCGGGCTAACAAGACCCGCTACATAAAATTTCCCATTTTCTGTTTGACTATAATAACGATAGATTACATTTTGGTTAGGTACCCAAGCTGAAACAAAGTAGCGTTGACTCATGGCAAGCCACCCATTTTGTGCACTTTCATCAAGTGGCTCTTTTTTTAATTTTTCAAAAGTATAACGTTTATAATCACCTTTACTGTCGAGAATAGCTATCCCCTCAAAAGGATGAATATTTAAAAACCCTCGTTCAGGTTCTTGAGCTATTTGATTAAACTGGGCGTAATAACGCCCTTTCCAATCTTTTCCCGTCTGATTGTTAATTTGGTAATCTACATCAATGAGATATTCGCCCGGTTTAAAGGTATAGGTTTTAGTAATGTCTAAACCATCTTCATTTTTTGCCTTTAATTTTACTGTTAAGATATTGTCATCTTTATTAAACGTATAACTATTCGCTTCACTTTGATATTGGAGTAAATCTTTTTTTGATCGAAATCCATTGGATCTATAAATTCCTGATTGGGAAATATAAAATGATTTAGGATCATAATTTAATAATACAAGTGGTTCCTTGTCTTTTTCTCTCTTTGGATATTCAAGTAGAGCAACTTTAACTATATCACCGCCTGTTTTATCAATATCAATATCAAAAACATCTGTATGAATGCTGATAAGATTTTCTTGAGGTACCGTTCTTAAATAAGAAATTTTAATAGGTTTTACATCTTCCGAAGTTTGAGGAATTTGTTGATTTTGAGGTTGAGAAAGTGAGGAATTATTCTTAGCACTATTAAGATGCTCTTGTTGCCAGACATTCCAAAGTAAAATAGCAATAAAAATTAAAATTCCGTAAAGTAAATAACGTATATATTTTTTCATATTCATATGATATCTCTATTTCAGTAAATCAATTCCCCCAATACACCAAGGATGACATTTTAGTAAGCGTTTTATAGTAAGATAAGTGCCTTTTAATGAACCATATTTTTTTAAGGCTTCTTGCGCATATTGTGAACAAGATGGATAGAATCGACAATTTTGACCTAAGATTGGACTAATAAAATAAGAATATCCTTTTATAGTGTAAAGAAGTACTAATTGGATAGGTTTGATATTTTTTCCCATAAGATATCTAATTTTTTTCGTAGTAATTTTCTATCGAGCTGGTCCGTTCCTTTCTTAACAAGAACCACAATATCGAAGTTGTTAAGAATTGCTTTATAATGTCTAAAACTTTCTCTAATAATGCGCTTTATTCTATTTCTATCTACAGCGTGTTTGGTATTTTTCTTTGATAAAATTAGGCCCAATCTTGCTAAATTTAAACTCTTCTCATTTTCTCTAAAAAGAATGGTAAAATTATCATCTGATACTTTTTTTGCTTTTTTAAAGACATAATCGTATTCATCGGAAGTTAGTAGTCGGTTTTGGCAGCTAAACTTACTCATTCTTTTCGTTTGTGTGAAGGTGAGTGATATTTACGCACTTAATCTTTTACGGCCTTTTTGGCGGCGACTTTTTATAACTTTTTGTCCGTTACTGGTTTGCATTCTCTCTCTAAAACCGTGTGTTTTGGCACGTTTTAGCTTACTTGGTTGATAAGTTCTTTTCATAGTTCTTTTCTCTTAAAAGTATATTTTAGATAAGTAATATAAGGGGGGAGAGGATTGTATTCAAGTTTTATTGTATTTGTCAAAAATAGTTATTAATAATTTATATTTTATATCTTAATATTAATAATAAGCTAAGGTATAAAGATTGAATATCTATTCGATATTATTATATTACAATAACTTATCTATTTTATAACAAGATGTATTGATAGTGGAAAAGTTGTGGATAATTTGTTAATAAACTAAGTAACGTAATTTTAAACAGGTTATCCACAACTTATTAAAAGGAAAGTCACTGATGTCTTTTAATCAAAAAATTGAGTTTAATATTATTAAAAGTCGTAGAAAAACTCTTGTGATCCAAGTTAAATCTAATGGAGAAGTGTTAGTTAAAGCTCCTATTCGGTTAAGTGATAAGAAAATTTTGAGTTTTATAGAAAAACATCAAGGATGGATTATTAAAAAGAAACATCAGATTATAAATAATCCTAAGAAGGTTTTAAAATATATTCAGGGAGAGAAACATTACTATTTAGGAAATCCTTTTAAATTAGATATTCAAATAGGTTTTAAAGAATTTATTGAATTATCAGAAACTTGTTTAATAATTTTTACTAGGAATAAATTAAATTCCAGTCAAATTAAAGTAATACTGTATGATTGGTATCGTAGGCAAGCTGAAAATATATTTTTAGCAAGGTTTGATCAATGTCTTACTATAGCAAAAACCCATGGTATTAAAGATCGACCTTCTATGAATATAAAACGGTTAAAAAGTCGTTGGGGAAGCTGCAGTTCCAATAAAAATATTAGTTTAAATTTAGAGTTAATTAAAATGCCTATCCATTGTCTCAACTACATTATTATGCATGAACTTTGCCATTTAAAACACATGAATCATGGCAAACGGTTCTACGCTTTATTGGAAAAACTTATGCCAGATTGGAAAGAACATAAATTAGTGTTAAGAAAAAGAATGCATGAATATGGAGCTATGACGTTTTAAGATATTTGTAACTATTCAGATGCCACGCGCGAAATGAATTCGCGCTTGCAATCTTCGGTGCGAATCGCGGTTCTCCCCTTTGATAAAACCCCATCGCGATGAGAATTAACTGCTTAATCAAGTAACATCTTGATTAAGCAGTTAATAGTTACAGATATTTTTAATAGGGAGAAGTTTGACAGATTTTTTGTGCCATATAAGTTACGGTGCCCGCGTAATAAGTGGAATGATTCCATTTCATTAAGCTTTTAAAATTATTAAACACAATCCATATAGGCCCCCCAGTTAGTTCAATGATTGAAGCAGCAGCATTTGGATTGATATATCGGTTAGTGCTTGGACGTGCACCAAGATTTAACCATTCTTGATAAGGTTTAATGATTTTTATACCAATTAAAGTATGATCAAACTCTGGGATTAAGCGAGTAGTAATAAGGATGGGTTGCTTATATTCCCAACCATTTTGTTTTAAATAGTTTGCAATAGAAGCAAAAATATCCCCATAGTTTTTCCAGATATCTTTTTTACCATCTCCATCATAATCTATAGCATATTGATAAAAGCTAGATGGTAAAAATTGTGGCTGGCCACTTGCGCCCGCCCACTCTCCTTTAAAATCCTGATAAGTAACATGTCCCTCATCGAGCATATGTAAAGCAAGCAGTAATTGCTTTCTAAAAAAATCACTTCGTCTGCCATCATAAGCAAGTGTGGCCAAAGATTGAATCACATTAAATTGCCCCATAAAATGGCCATAGCTTGATTCCAAGCCCCAAAGTGAAGCAATCACACAAGGATTTACCTCAAAATCTTTTCCCACCTTGTTCAATAAATCTTGATGTTTTTTTAATTCTTTTTGCCCCATTTTTATTCGATAAGCATCAGCGCGAGTGTCTCGATATTCATAATAAGTAAGTCGTTTTTCGGGTTGAGTTCGGTCTAATCGAATATGTTTAGCGCTTGGCCTCATATTTTGGAAAACGCGGTCAAATAAGACAGGATTAATACCTTGATGAATAGCTTCTTTTCGCAGATTCACGACCCATGAATGCCAGCTTATTTTTGCAGCAGCAGACCCGCTCAATAGGCAACAAATAAAGATGAAGGAAAATCTAAAAAATTTTTGCACGACAAATTCCTTAATTTGATATTTGAGGATATAAACGTTTAATGAACCCTCGGGAATAATAAGCCGCGATCTTTTTTACGAATTCCTGAAAATTTATTGCCGCGCTATGATCTGCTTTATCTGAAATGATTCTGAACACAATAAAAGGCTTATCATATTCATGACACACCTGAGCAATAGCAGCGCCCTCCATTTCGATAGCTTTAGTAGTAGGTTGTTCTATTAATAGCGCCTGCACTTTTTTGATATCAGTGACAAATTGATCGCCACTAGCAATAGTTCCGATAGCTACTTTGGGGTTTAAAATAAAGAATTTAGCCAAAAGTTTTGGGGAAATCTCTGTTTTTAGATCTTCGGAAAGGAATCGTTTTGCAGCTATTTCCGCTATATTGAGTAAGTCTTTATCAGAATGGAAGTAAATAAGATCAAGCAAAGGGATAATATATTTATCGTAAATGGGTCTTGCATCCATATCGTGTTGATATAATTTATTAGCCAATACGATATCCCCAATATTTAGAGTAGGGTTTGCGGCGCCGGCAACCCCGGTAAAAATGATCATATCGACATTAAAGACATTAAATAATGTTGTAGTGGTGGATGCGGCGGCCACCTTCCCCCAACCGGAGAAAACCATCGTTGTGTCCCGGCCATAAAGAGTGCCCGAATAATATTTTCGGCCGGCTATTGTTTTAATAATGGGTTTTTTTAGATCGTCTCTGAGTAAATCAATCTCTTCATTCAATGCTCCCATAATACCTATTTTGGGGGTTTTCGTTTTTTTAATAAGGATTGTAATGATATTTGGAGTTGTTAATTCAACAGATTTGTAAACATTAGCTCTTACTGATGAAATGCTTATGAAAAGTAGTATGAAAAAGGCTAAATTGATCCATAAATGAAATTTTGTTAATTTGAAGCGATTATAGGACTTAGGAAATAGATCCATAAAAATTCCTGCCTTATGACTAGTATGTTGGGATGTTATTATAACGTGAATTTTGGATAAGCAAACAACAAAGTCGACTATCTATTTTTAAATAACTTTGGATAACTTATTGTTAAATTAAAAATTAAGAATTAAAAATGACTGATTAATCCCTGAAAATTGCTTTAATTCTCATGTAATTTTTCTAGCTCTGCTTTAAAATGAGCATTGGTTTTTTCTAAATAATCTTTAGGGCTAATCCATTCTTCATGAAGAAGTTGATAGGTTTTTTGATCGATACTGTTTTGTTCAATCAGTTGTTTTCCAGCTTCTTCGAGTAAATTAAAGTAAGTATTGGCTTTGTCTTTTAGCGCTTCAATAAACATCAAGCTTGCAGCAGGTCTTACTATAGCGCCGATATATTCACTATTACATGCCTGCGCCACCTGTTTGAATGTGGCAATCAATGAATCAAAGTGAGCCGTTTCAGGAAAACCACCAGCAGAAACCAAGACCAATTTCTTAAAGCTTTTATCGTGACGTGAGGGGTGTGTTACCATGCCATTTTGCGCTTCTTCTACATAAGGTGATGCAAGAGGTAATGTTCGATCTAGAAAATTTTTAAACAATCCCGTCATGTTAAAATAGTACAATGGTGTACCAAAAACCACCAAATCAACATCAATCATTTCTTTTAACAACGATTCCATATCGTCCTGAAATACGCAGCTTCCAGGTGTTTTGAACCAACAATTGAAACATCCAATGCAATGATGAATTTTTTTGTCGGCTAAATGCAAAATTTTTGTCTCTGCTCCAGCCGTTTGCATCCCTTTCAACAAACACTGTAACATTTTATTAGTACAGCTGTTTTTAGTTCGAGGTGATCCATTAATTGCTAATATTTTCATCAGGTTTTCTTTCCTTTTTTAATTTTGAAAAAATAGGCTTCAAAAAGAAACGCTCGTAACTCAAAAAACATTTTGTTTGATTAAAAAGCTCTGTTGCGGCTTTGCATTTTCTATCTTTAGCCACTTCTGTTTTGTACATTACATAGGCTTCAATGCTTGGAAAACTAAAAAGGGCGAAAGCAACATTATCCTCACCACACTTGCCAATTCCAGGAAAACTAAAAAAAGGATCGGGAAATAAATCACCCTCACGTCCAGGAATGAAGTACCCGTGGTGCTTTCCACCGTATTTTTCAATTAATGCGATCCATGTACGAGCATACAACTCAAAATAATCCAATTTATTGGGATCTAGAGTGTATTTTATAAGACAAGTAAACATATTGTCATTATACTCAAACTTGACAATATTTCTTTTTATTTTCTTGATAACCCAACTCTTTCAAAATTTCTGCTTCTAATTTTTGAGGATCGGATAACTTACCAGCGATTTCTTTAGGCAAATCATGACTTAATTTATAACCAGAAATACCTATAGGTTTATTTAAATCCCTAAGTGCAAATTCTATATCTACTTTGTCTCTACTAGTACAAAGGATAATGCCAATAGAAGGGTTTTCATCTTTTTCTTTCAAAGCATCATCAAGCAAACTGAGATAATAATTCATTTTCCCGGCGTATTCTGGTTTGAACCGACCTATTTTGAGCTCGATACAGACAAGCGATTTAAGTACCCGATTAAAACATAAAAGATCAATAAAACTTTCTCATCCATTGGGTGCCACAACACGATATTCATTTCCAATAAAGGTAAAACCTCGACCAAATTCTTGAAGCACATCTTTTATTTTAGAAACCATGCGTTTTCTCAATTCTTTTTCAAGTACTGGTTTTGATAAACCTAGCATTTCTAGCGAATAAACACTTTTCAGTGTTTTATCTGCTTGTTTTGCCAATGCTTTTTCGAAGTTATGATCTTTTTTCTCTAAACAATGATGTTGATAAGATTGAGAATCTATTTGTATTTGTAATTCTTGCCGTGTCCAACCCATGTCGATAACAGATTTAAGATAATATTTTCGTGCTTCAGGTTCTTTGACTTTAGACATAATATCGAGATTAGAACCTCAACCAATTTCTCCAACAATCCGTTGGATTTTTGGAAAGTTCTTATATTCTAAGAAAAATTGGCACATGTACCATAAATTTTGAGGAGAAAAACCAAATTTTACATCCGGAAAAGCTTTACGGAGATCTCGAGATAGATGTTCAACAACGGATTTTCCACAACCTTATTTTTTCTGATTTTCAACTATCGTTTTCTCGACAAACCAATAAAGTGCATTTACTTCTCGTTTTTCTGGTGGTATTTCCTAGGATAGAAATATGCTCTCAAGAAATTTAGATGACACATTACCCGAATCCATTATTATCGAACTTGTCACATTATCTGATGAAGAACAATCATGGGTGCGCCAATGTAGAGGCGATCAGAATCGATTAGTTTTTTGTTATAAATGTTACCCAACGACAAAAAGCGCGTTAGTTTATTAATGAAAAAGTTTTAGCACTTTTATCCAAAGAACAACAAGATAAATTAGATGCATTATTAGGAGTTGATGATACACGAACGTCAAAATTTCGGTTACTCAAAAAACCGCCAGCGTTACTATCACCGAAAAGTTTTTTACGGTCGAGCGAAACGTCAACTAGTGTCTAATTTATTAAATTAGACACTAGTATAAATGTTTTTTAAAGAAAGGTTTGTCGTTCTCTCATAAAAAACACTAGGTTTTTTTGATATCTTGTGAAACAATATCATTCGGTTCTTGTAGTTATCACCGATTTGAGATTTGAAAACTATTTTTTTATTGGGTTTTTAAAAAATCGTGATTCGTTAAAAGAACTATAATATTATTCAGAAAGCTATAAATACCTTCTCAAAGTTATCTTATAGCTTTTCTTTTTCTATGATTTTGAGGAACTCAATAATGAACAAACTATACGTGGGAAATCTTCCCTATTCTTTAACCGAAGATGAACTGAGAGATTTATTTGTTAAATATGGCGAAATTATTAGCGCCAGTATTATTACCGATAAATTTTCAGGACGATCAAAGGGTTTTGGATTTGTGGAATTTGAAAGTGAGGAGCAAGCCAAAGCTGCAACAGAACTCGATGGTCAAGACCTTAAAGGCAGACCATTAAAAGTCAATATTGCAAGAGAAAAGGAGGAACGTGGGCGCTTCGGTGGTGGTCGCGGCGGGAGTCGTGGTGGAAGCCGTGGTGGTCGTTGGTAATTTTATCATTAACCAATTCAAACGAGGTGGGGCAAAGCCCCGCCTCCCCTTATCAAGTTATTCAGCAATAATCGCACTTCGATAATACTCGTGTATTTTTGGACTCGTATCTCACTAACCGCTATCTACATAAAAATAGCCATAGGTCACGATCATAAGAAAGCTGCATCAACGCATCCGTTAAAACATCTCCGAATAAATATAAAGCTTTTTCTTCCTGTCTTGCGTCAATACTTTTAACAGTAATATATTGATTATCAATGATATTAGTTTTGAGCGGATTGATTCGCAAGAAGCAAGGCATATAGCAAAAGCATCGCACGTCATTATTGTTTTTTTCATCATATTCTCTTTATTTAATCTTAATCTTATTGTTGTTTTTTGGAGAGGCTAGATCTCCTTTCTATAGTCTTTCCAATTAACATTGAGACAAATAATGGTCACCAGGCCGTCATTCAGAGGCGGCGCTACGCGCCGACGTAGAATCTCGCCTTTGAGATTCCTCGGTCGCAAGCTCCCTCTGGATGACAACCGCTTGTCTAAATGTTAATTGGAAATATTATATATTTCACAGTGCCCCTGCTGAAGGAAATGTTCACCTGTACAATATCGATTCTAAGAATAGAAATAAAATTAAAATAAGTCGGGTTTAGCTCTATTTGGGTATAACGTACAATAATGAATAGCCGAATAAAAAAACCACAAAAACGAGTTTTTATAGCTGGCGCACCCGAGAGGATTCGAACCTCTGACCACCTGATTCGTAGTCAGGTACTCTATCCGGGCTGAGCTACGGGTGCGGAGAGATTAAAATTACATTAACTCCATCCATTATCGCACAAATATAAAAAATTGCGAATGGTTCTGATTTTGTTACTTCCGTTATTTTTTGACAAGTATAGCGTTTTTGGGGCAAAGCATGATTTAAGGGGTGTAAAATATTATCAAAATTTATCTAAATGATATAAAATACTTTTACCGGCTTATTTTCAGTAATGCATAAATAAAAGGTTAGGGAAGGCCGTGTCCTTTGCAACTGTAAAGTAGGCCGGCAAAATTCAAATTTTAGACGGTCAACTTTCAGTTATCGTATCTCCCATTAACGTTGAGACAAGAGGTTGTCATCCAGAGGGAGGGTTGCTCCTACTGTCATGCCGAGGGAGCGTAAGCGACGGAGGAATCTCAAAGGAGCGATTCTTCTTACTTTTAGGCTCAAAAAATTATAGTACCAAACAAACCCTTCGTCGAAAGATGAAGGTAGTTTAATCTCTGTGTTTTTTTACCCAATTTTCAACCTCGGCGAGTGCTTTAGGTAGTACTTTGGGATTATTGCCGCCCCCTTGTGCCATATCAGGGCGTCCGCCGCCCTTACCGCCAATTTGTTCAGCAATCATTTTGACCAGCTCCCCGGCATGGAGTTGTTTGGTTAAATTCTGCGTGATTCCGGCAACCAGATGAATGTTTTCTTCATCCACCCCCGCTAAAACGACAACAGCTTTTTTAAGTTTATTTTTGAATTGGTCAACCATGGTCCGCATGTTTTTGATCTCAATGCCGCTCAATTCAGCGGTTAAAATATGAACATCCTGTATTTTTTTGACGTGTGAAAGTAATGCATCGGCTTGATTTTGAGTCAATTTCGCTTTTAATTGTCCTAGTTCGCCTCGTAATTGGAATTGCTCGTCCAGAATTTGCTGGAGTCGCTCTAATAAGCGAGATTCATCTGTTTTAAGTAGAAACGCTGCCTGATTCAACAATTCAAATTTTTGATTAATAAAATCTAAGGCTCCTTGTGCCGTGACAGCTTCAATGCGACGAATGCCGGCCGCAACGCCTGTTTCCGAAACAATTTTAAATAATCCAATATCGCCCGTGCGATTAACGTGTGTACCCCCGCACAGTTCAATGGAAAAATCGCCCATACATAACACACGAGCTTTTTCACCATATTTCTCGCCGAATAATGCCATGGCGCCTTTTGATTTGGCTTCTTCGGGAGACATGATTTCAGTTTTAACAAGATCATTAGCACGAATTTGTGCATTGACCATGGTCTCGATCGCTGAGAGTTCTTCAGGAGATACGGGGCGCATGTGTGAAAAATCAAATCTCAATCGATCGGGCGCCACCAGAGACCCCTTTTGCTCCACATGTTTGCCTAAAATGCGGCGCAATGCGCCATGCAGTAAGTGAGTGGCAGAATGATTAGCGGCAATGGCTTTTCGCCGTCTCTCGTTAATGGCGGTTTTAACTAAATCACCGAGTTGAATACCGCCTTTCTCAAGATAGCCATAATGCAGATAAGTACTGCCGATTTTTTGAGTGTCTTCAACGACGAATTTAGCGGTTGGAAATTCTAAAATTCCCGTATCGCCGACCTGCCCTCCTGATTCTGCATAAAATGAAGTACGATCTAAGACCACGATACCTTTATCGCCCGCCTCCAGTTTTTTGGTGGGAGTATTATCTTTAAGTAGCGCTACGATCGAGCCATTGCCGCTTATATCTTCATAACCCATAAATTCAGTAGGTTGTTGTGTACTGAATAATTCATTGTAATCAACGTCAAAATGACTTGCTTCTTGAGAACGTTTGCGTTGTTCATTCATCTCGCGCTCAAAGCCCGCCTCATCAATAGATAGACCATGTTCTTTTGCGATAACTGCGGTTAAATCGGTTGGAAATCCATAAGTATCGTAAAGTTTAAACACCATATTTCCAGGAATGGTTTTCAGTTTGGGATATTGTTCAAGATAATCCTCTAGGATTTTCAATCCATGATCGAGCGTTTTTGCAAAGAGTTCTTCTTCTAGGAGTAACGTGTCTTCAATAATAACTTTGCGGTCCATTAAAATAGGATATGCTTCCCCCATCAGTTCGACGAGAGGTGTTACTAATTTGTAAAAGAAGGGTTCTTGAACGCCCAGTTTGTTGCCATGTCGAAGCGCTCGTCTAATGATGCGTCTTAACACATAACCGCGGCCTTCATTGGAAGGATACACGCTGTCTGCGATTAGGAACGCAGCGGAACGAATATGATCGGCAATTACGCGAACCGACGGGGATTGGTTGTCTATTGTTTTTGTTATTTTTAGGATGGCTTGAATCAAATCTTGAAATAAGTCAATTTCGTAGTTGTTATGGACGCCTTGCAAGATAGCAGCGATGCGTTCTAAACCCATACCCGTGTCAATGGAAGGATTGGGTAATGGCGTCATGTTACCTTCAGCGTCTCGGTTAAATTGCATGAAAACCAAATTCCAAACTTCGATATAGCGATCGCCATCTTCATCGGGACTGCCCGGAGGCCCTCCTGGAATTTCCTCGCCGTGATCGTAGAAAATTTCAGAGCAAGGGCCGCATGGGCCTGTATCGCCCATCGACCAAAAGTTTTCATCAAGACGGATGACGCGGTTTTTTGTTATGCCAATTTCCTTTATCCAAATATCTGCTGCGTCATCATCATCTTTATAAACTGTGACCCAGAGTTTTTCTTTAGGGAGTTTGAATACTTGAGTTAAACATTCCCATGCAAATTGAATGGCTTCTCGTTTAAAATAATCGCCGAAACTAAAATTACCGAGCATTTCAAAGAAGGTATGGTGTCGTGCGGTAAACCCGACATTTTCTAAGTCATTATGTTTTCCACCAGCGCGAACGCAACGTTGCACTGTCGTGGCGCGTGTATAAGGGCGTTTGTCAAGACCTAGAAAGACATCTTTGAACTGTACCATCCCGGCGTTGGTGAATAAAAGTGTGGGGTCATTGCCTGGGACTAAAGAGCTGCTTGGGGCTATTTGATGTCCGCGCTCTTTGAAATAATTTAAGAAAAGTTTTCTGATTTTGTTGGTTTTCATAGAAATAGTTCTCAATGGGTAAGAAAAGTTGAAACAGTTTATATCATAAGTTATGAGTAAAAGGTAGGGGGTTGGTTTGGGTTTTATTGGAGGTGATTTTGGTAATCGTAGGTTGGGTTGAGGGGGCTGTTGGGGTCTGCGCGTGTGTCATCCTGAAATTGATTCAGGATCCAGGAGGATTCGTCGGGAACGAATTTTTTATTTGGAGTAGTTTGGTGTGGGGATAGGAAGGGGAATGGGGCATAGATTTGGCTGGATATTAGAAATAAAATGGCGGGGTGAAATTGGGTTTTATGGGGCTGTTGCGATCTGATCATTTTGTCATTCAGAGCGCAGCGAAGAATCTTTAAAATCAAAGACTTATAATTTT
>JAFGHQ010000045.1 GCA_016930035.1 Gammaproteobacteria bacterium
GATCAAAACAAAATAAGTATAATTGTTGAAAACAATAGAATTCACCGTAAATTCTATCGAGGTAATACAAATTTTATTCCATTTCCAACAGATGTTGATATGCCAGCCGATAGTTTTTTAGATTTTTTTTTAGATTAAACATGCGCTTGAATATCCCCCTCCCCTTTGCCCCATGCCGGGAAGCCAAACCAGGATTTTCGATGTAAACTTGAAGTGCCTCTGCTAATTTTTTTACATCCCTTGAAGGAAAAGTAAGGCTGCATTTGTTAGGGATCAATATTTCCTGAACATAATCTAATTCAGAAACTATCGAAGCTTTACCCAAAAGATAGCCCTCAATCAAAACATTTGGAAGACCTTCCTGAATTGAAGGAATTACTAAAAAATGACAATAGGACATAATATGATGCACATCGGCTCGATAGCCCAGAAATTTTACAACTTCAGTTAAATTAGCTGCCTGTGCATAAGTTTCTAATTTCTTGCGTAACGGACCTTCTCCGACAATTAACACAAGTATGTTCTCTTGAACTGCCTTGGGTAAAACAGCAATCGCCTGTAATAGGTACTCATGCCCTTTTGGTATGACCAGGCTTCCTATACAACCGATGATTATTTTTGGAGAAGTATCCAGAAGTTGAAAAACCGGGTCGTTTTGCTGGCTTAAACAGATTGGATTATTCATTTTCAATTCGACGCCATCGTAAATAACTTCAATTTTTTCTGGTGTTATATGAAATTTATCAATCAGGTTTTTTCGAATCGCTTCGCTGTTTGCAATTATCCTATCACCTAATAAACGACACTTCGTTTTGGTGGTGAAAACTGATCTCGCCGTATGCAGAATTTTATATCGCAACGGGAAAATGACGCGCAATAGTTGCACCAATAAAGTTGCATATCGATGGTTGGAATGAATAATATCCGGCTTTTCCCGAATTAAAATTTTTGCTAAGATGAGCAATGTTATTGGAAAATATTTCACAGATTTGATTGGGATCTTGTAACTTTTTACTTTAAGTATTTCGATTTTTTCAAGCAATAAACCATCGTTACATAAGAAAACAGTTTCTCCAAATTCATTCTTAAAATGATCGATTAAATCATATAGATTTTGTTGCGCGCCTCCCCAACCACGTCCCGATTTATGAATGTAAATGATTTTTTTATTACTCAATGGACTTGATCGTTTCTTTTTCATATTTTGTTGTTATTATGTTAGGTTCAAATTTTTTAGTGATTGAACGAAAACGTAACATAAGCTTCCAGCTTGTGAGAAAAATCCATCTAAATTCAATGTTTCGGTCGCAAGCAGGATGCTTACGTTACAATCAAAGGAGTTTCGTTCAAGCACTATTTAGTGATTTCAGCATTACACATAGTCCATATAGCATCCATGCTTGCATACTTAAAAAAGGTCCTTTGATGGTATACAATGGAACTTTCTGGTAATAAAAATAACCTTTGTTTGATTTGAAGTGGTTTATGCTCCAATTTTGTAAGTTTAATATCCGTCTGATCGGATACCCTCTTAGTTTATTGATCTCATTAAATAATACCAGTCCCATGGCGATATCACGTAAATCAATTTTTGTTAAAAGTGAATCCACATTGGTTGGCACACCAAATCGTTTTTTATGAATTGGCTTCATATCGGATTCAAAAAAATTTTTTTCATAGTATGCCAGCCCCTTTAGCAATTGTTTTTTATATGACTCATCCCCGGTATATCGTTGATACTTTGCCAGGGCTTCCAGAACAAAAGCGGTATGAAAACTATCGATATATCTTGATCCGGGATGATAGAACCAGGAGCCATCCTCTTGCTGGTAGTTTGCAATATAATTCAAATTATTTTTGATAATAGTTAATAATTCTTGATTTTTAGAAATAAAATAAAAACGTGCCAGTGTTCCACAGATCACAGCCGGGGAATTGGGAATAAACTGGTTGTTGTTGGGATGATAGATGAAGTATGATCGATCACTCGATACCTTAACCTGGGGAAGCTCTTCTAAGAAATAATTTATGCCGCTTTCAGCCAGCTCCAGGTATTTGTTATCTTTAAAAATTTCATAAGCAGAGAGAAATGCTTCCACTGAGAAGCAGGTTAATAACGGCGCAGGAGTGTTTGGATTGGCACTATAATTTTTCATGTTCAATTGATATTGAGTACCGATACTGAAATTTTTGGTTGTCGAACAACGATGAGTCTCTAACCACTCCAGAAAATAAACCGCTTTTTTTTGATATTTTTGCTCTCTTGTTATTTCAAATAACAGCAGGAATGACCGGGCAAACAAAGCCGCAGCTTTAGCGTGTTCAGTTTTGTTTTTAAAAAAAGGGTGGAGAGAGATTGGTGATAAACGAATCAATTGCGTTAATAATACTCGTACCGGTCTTGTGACCGGTGTAATTTTTAATCCCGGGATATCATAAGGTTCCCATCCTTTAAAATGATGCTTTTCGAGAAAGAGGATTAACTCATTTATTGTTTTCTCAAGCATTTTTCGTAGTTCTATCTTGGTTTGATAATCGTTTATATAGTTTGTTGAATTTTTCACAGACGATTTTGATGTCATATTCAGTTTCAGTTTTATGACGGTTTTTTGTCCCAAATTCCTCTCGTAATCGACGATTTGCTAATAGCTTATTTATTGCCTGCGATAACTTTGCCGGTTCGCCGGGGGGAATCAGTATGCCGTTTATGTTATGTTCAATGATTTCAGGAATGCCGCCAGTTGAAGTTGCAATTACGGGGAGTCCCGCAGCCATCGCTTCAAGGAGGGCATAAGGCATGCCTTCCTGATAATGTGAAGGAAATAAAAAAATATCGCCCCGGCAAAGAAAATTTATTTTTCTTTGATCATGTACATA
>JAFGHQ010000046.1 GCA_016930035.1 Gammaproteobacteria bacterium
CCAAATTACGAATAACGTTAATGGCACATTACCTTTTCAAATCACCTATCCTTCTGGACTTACTATGGGATCTGGCTCTACGTGTGGCTCCTCACTTTCGTCTGGCGCATCCTGTTTGCTCAATTTAGAGTTTGCCCCTACGACTGTACCCCAAAATATCAATGGAGAATTAGCAGTAAAATTTCAAGATGGTTCTGGCGTTTATTCCAATATGAGCACTGAATCAGCAAGTAATATTCCTGATGCGCCGACATTAGCGGTTCAAGGCAGTCCAGATGTCGTTTTAATCCCTGCTTCAACAACGACAGTCACCGTTAAAAATCAATCTGCCACAACAGCTGCCAATAATGTTCAAATTCATTTGCCTCCTGAAATTGCCAGTGAGGTCGAAAATGTGACTTCTTGCCCAAGTATTGCTCCAAATGCCACTTGTGATATTCACTTAAGCACTAAAACAAACGCTGTTCACGTAGATCAAAAAGATACAATTATTCGGGGCGGTAACACACCCCCAGTTAATGTAACAATGACGGTTACAAAAGTGCTCTCCTATGATTCCCCGTTGAATTTTGATAAACCTTATTCAACACCTCCTAAAGAACTTGAGGTAACTAATGATAGTCCTAAGATTGTTCAAATTGATTCGTTATCGTGGCCATCGACTCCTGTTCAGGGAGTACAACTTCCTTCATCTATTCCTTCTGCATGTCAATCACTAGCCCCTGGGGCTTCCTGTGAATTACCATTTACTGCAGATCACACTGCTTATGGGGAGGGATCAGCTCAGATAGGCTATCATTTCGATGGAATATCTAGAACTCAGCCATTAGATATATTAGTGGCTCCCACCACCATTAAAGTCAATGATAATAAAGATATGATTCTAGCTAAAGATCTCACTAATATCTTTACCATCGAAAATACAGGGCCATTTGATTGGCAATCTCCTTTTTTGCAATTAGATGGGCCCATTGAAGGAGTTACGTTAAGCCATACCACTTGTACAGGAACGATCCCGGTGGATTCTCCAAACAATACCTGTACAGTCACTTTTGATTTAGACAATCCTCAAGCCGGTGATGCAGGTGATTTATATACGAGTGGAAAAAATCTTATGCCTGCTCTTCATAATCTGGTTGTAATACAAGGCTCTCTGGCCATAACCCCTGAATTATCGAACGACAAACTACATCTTTCTTATCGCGCCATTAAAGTAGAGAATGCTTATGATTCCAAATCGGTCACACTCAACTCGGTTAATACAAATCTAATAAATCTTAACAACAAGATTTCAGTTTGTCCGGTTAGTGGTGGGGATTGTGTTTATCATTCAACGTGTGAAGATGGGATTATATTAGCTCATCAGGGTGATAACTGCCTCATCTGGTTAAAAGCATCTCCCAATGACGCTGTTCCTTTAGGGAAAACTTCAGGAACTGCTACTGTCACCATAGAAACAACCTTTAATCATTTACATCAAAAAAGCCTCAATCATCAACCTTTAAAAGGCACTATTTCAAAAATTTTCGATGTGGATTATAACCAACAGCTTTATGCCGGTGGTTATTTTACGTATGCTGAAAGCATTCCCGCTAATAGGGTTGCTAAATGGGATGGGGCGAATTGGTTTGCTCTGGGTAATGGTTTAGATGCACCGGTGGAGGCTTTAGCCCAATATAATGGTGATCTTTATGTAGGGGGGTACTTTGTTGAAGCTGGAGGTATTTCTGCTAATGGGGTGGCTAAATGGGATGGCATGAATTGGTCTGCGTTAAGTTCTGGTACCAATAGCACTGTAAGAGCTCTAGCCCAATATAATGGTAATCTTTATGCGGGAGGATCTTTTACTAGTGCCGGGGGTATTTTTGCTAATAGGGTGGCTAAATGGGATGGAGCGAATTGGTCTGCTTTAGGTGCGGGGTTGAATAATTCGGTCCAGGCTTTAACTCAATATAATGGCGATCTCTACGCAGGTGGTCAATTTACAAGTGCGGGGGGTATTAGCGCAAGCCGCATCGCTAAATGGGATGGCAGTAATTGGTCTCCTTTGATATATAATAGTATCAATGGAGTAAACAGTTCTGTTTTTATCTTACGCCAACTTAATGATGGCCTCAATGATGACCTCTATGTGGGCGGTTACTTTACAAGTACAGGAGGTATTAGCGCGAACGGCATTGCTAAGTGGGATGGTTCAAACTGGTCTACTTTCAGTACCGGTATGAATGAATTGGTAAAAGATTTTATTTATTATAATGGAAATCTTTATGCAGGCGGATACTTCCATTATGCAGGAGGGACGCCAGTTCATTATATTGCTAAATGGGATGGAACGAATTGGTCCGATTCCGATCTCGATTCTGGCATGAACGACAATATATACTCCATAACCTCCCATGACTCTAATCTTTATGTTGGAGGAGATTTTACTCAGGCAGGAACAATTACTGCAAATCGAGTTGCTAAATGGGATGGTTCAGACTGGTCGCCTCTTGGTTTAGGAATGGGGCATGGAGAAATACGAAAAATCTTAGTAGCCCCAAGTTTAGAAATCAACCAAATTCCTTAATTTTTTTGTGTCAAGGTGGCTGTTTTACCCACTTTATCATATTGAGTCATTTAAGAATTTTACTTTCTAATCCCTGATGGCATGATAAAATGAAACAATTGATAGGATTAAAATATTATCTCGTTACCTAATTCCAGTGCATTTAATTCATGAACAACTTTGTGACGATCCGCAATTTAACATTCAAGCGCAGAAATCGCATTATTTTTGATGATGTTAATTTTGATATCCCTAAAGGTAAAATTACTGCCATCATGGGCCCGAGCGGTTCGGGAAAAACAACTCTGCTTAAACTCATAGGTGGTCAGTTATATCCTCAAATCGGAACGGTTGAGGTGGATCATCAAAATGTACATAAGCTTTCAAGAAATAAGTTATATCAATTAAGGCGTAAAATGGGATTGTTATTTCAGCGAGGCGCGTTGTTTACGAATATTTCCGTCTTTGACAACGTTGCTTTTCCCATTCGAGAACATACTAATTTAAATGAAGCAATGATTCGCGATTTGGTTTTGATGAAGTTGGAATTCGTTGGGTTACGCAACGCTCATCAACTAATGCCAAGCCAATTATCGGGGGGCATGGAACGTCGAGTGGCTCTTGCCAGAGCCATCGCGCTTGATCCGCAAATGATCATGTATGATGAACCATTTACTGGGCAGGACCCTATTTCAATGGGCGTTTTAGTTAAACTGATCAAAGAACTCAATGATTCATTAGAAACAACAAGTATTATTGTCTCACATGATGTGGCAGAAGCCTCGAGCATCGCTGACTATATTTATTTAATCGCTAATGGAAAAGTTATTGGACAAGGAACCCCTGAGGAACTCAATAAAACAAAATCACCTCACGTCATGCAATTTTTAAAAGGGCTTCCTGATGGCCCCGTGCCGTTTCATTATCCGGGCAAAACATTGGAAGATGACCTACAGCTTTTGTAGTAAAAATAGTCATTCAATCTAGATTATAGTTTTTAGATATCTTCAAAAAAAACTAGATTATTATTTTAAATTTTAGATGATAAATTTTAAATATTGGAATCGTTTCTCAATGTATTATTTATATATAGAAATAGAATATGATAAACAAGATGATTGAAAAAATCAGACAATTGGGTGAAAAAGGCCTAGACTTTTGTGAATCCTTTGGATATTCCGGCATGATTCTCATCCGATCGATTATTCGAAAACCCGATTTGAAACATGGATTTCGGGGCCTAGTCGAACAACTTTATAACGAAGGTATTTTGTCGTTGATCATCATCATGGTGTCCGCGCTTTTTATTGGAATGGTGCTAGGCCTTCAGGGATATAATATTTTAGAGAAATTCGGAACGACTCAAGCCTTAGGCCAATTGATCGCCCTGAGTATTGCGCGAGAATTAGGCCCTGTGGTCACAGCGCTTCTTTTTGCTGGAAGAGCGGGTTCTGCATTAACCGCAGAAATTGGCTTGATGAAAGCCACTGAACAATTATCCTGCATGGAAATGATGGCCGTGGATCCGTTGCATCGCGTAATTGCCCCACGATTTTGGGCGGGATTTATTTCAATGCCTGTTTTAGCAACCATTTTTAGCGCGATCGCCATTTATGGGGGGTATTTGGTCGGTGTAAAATGGCTAGGCGTAGATAGTGGTGCGTTTTGGTCGAATATGCAGGCTACCGTTGATTTTCGAATTGATGTTGTTAACGGTATTATTAAAAGCTTTGTTTTTGGATTTGTAGCGACTTGGATTGCTGTATTTCAAGGTTATAATTGTGTGCCGACATCTGAAGGTATTAGCAGAGCAACAACTCGAAGTGTGGTATATTCATCACTTTCAGTTTTAGGATTGGATTTTATTTTGACGGCATTGATGGTGGGAGGATGGTAAATAAATTAATTAAAAATTAAGAATGAACCTGAACCACTAAAATTTAGTGATCAGGTGAAGAATTAAGAATTGTAATAAAATTTTAAATGGTGGAGTTGCTTCGCAACGATTTTTTGTAAGGACGGGTCGCGACCTGTCCTTACAATGGTGATGTTGCAACAATTTATTAAGGGTCTAGCATGATGAACAATAATCGACGATTAGAAATTTTAGTGGGTCTATTTATGATTGCAGGATTTGTTGCTTTTGCATTTCTTGCCATTAAAGTAAGCGGGCTGACCACTTTAAATAACAGCGATACTTATCAAGTATTTGCAGATTTTACAAATATTGGAGATTTAAAAGTTCGTGCCCCAGTCACCGTGGCTGGTGTCACCATTGGACGTGTTTCAAGCATTATCCTTGATCCCAAAACCTATGAAGCACGTGTTACCTTAGAGATTGAAAATAACACTAAAAACATTCCGACTGATTCAACCGCGAATATTTTCACTGCTGGCTTATTAGGATCAAATTATATTAGTATTACGCCCGGATTTTCTGATGTTTTTTTAAAGTCGGGTGATACTATAGAAAATACAAATCAAGCTATGATCTTGCAAAATATTGTCGGTCAATTAATGTATAATTTGAATAAAAAGGAATAACAAGAGAAGAAAAAATGATGAACCCTATATTAAAACGAATAAGCTTTTTTATATTACTGCTCTTTTTTATCCATGGAACAACAGTTTTGGCAGTGGACACTTCTGATCCAATGTCTATGATGAAAACCATTGCCAATAATATGTTAAATGCACTAAAAGAAAATCGCCCTAATTTAAAAAGAAATCCAAAATTAGTTTTTAATTTAGTGTACAAACATTTATTACCTCACGTTGATGTTGCTGGCATGTCTCGATCAGCCATAGGCAGAAACGCGTGGACTAAAGCAACGTCTCAACAGCAACAAGCTTTTAATAAAGCTTTCACGGATATCGTCATTCAAACTTATGCCTCGGCGCTTAATGCTTATACGGATGAAAGCATAAAATTCTTTCCCTTGCGCGAAGATATAAGCGGTAAAAAACGCGTTCTGATTCAAAGTCAAATTATTAGACAAGATGGCCCTCCCGTCCCTTTAGATTATCGTTTAGCCTGGATAAGTAATCGTTGGAAAATTTACGATCTCAATGTAGAAGGCGTAAGTTTATTACAAAGTTTTCACGCTCAATTTGCATCTGAATTATCACAAGGAAAAACGCTGAGCACATTAACAATAGAATTACAAAACAAAGTAAAAAAATAATTAAACTAAATACTTATCATGATCACAAAAACAACTGGTCACAATGAAACAATTCCCATTAATGGCGACCTCACTTTTTCGACCGTGATAAATTTATGGAAACAAAATTTACCGCTTCTGGCTCAATTTTCTGATATCGTTATTGATTTAAAAAATGTTACTTATTGTGATAGTTCTAGTCTCGCTCTACTCATCGAATGGCAGCTTTTCGCAAAAAAACAGAACAAATCAATTACTTTTATTAACGCCCCTCAGCAACTATTAAAAATAGCTCAAGTTGCTCATTTATACAAAATTCTAAATTTCGTTTAAAAACTCATGGAAACCAAAACGATTTCGCTCTATGACTTTACAAAACTGATCAACCAATCTAAAACTCTTGAAAAATGCAATTTTGGCGAAAAGATTTTAATCACGCCCGATGAAAAAATGATCAAAATTTTTTATCGTAAGAAAAAAAGACTGTTTACTTTCCCCTATTCCGGCGCAAAAAAATTCATCAAAAAAACATGGCGATTACATAAAAAAAAGATAGATACGATTATTCCTGAAGCTATTTATCACTGTCCTGAAAATAAATGCGATCTAGTTATTTATCCCGTGATCCAAGGCATCTCTGTAAGAAATTTAGTTTACCAAGGCAATAAAAAAATCTTAAAAGAATTAGCAGCATTTCTTGCTTATTTACACAAAAAAAACATTTATTTTCGAAAAGGTCATCTTGGTACTTTTATGCTACACTCAAATGGACGATTCGCTTTGATCGATGTTGCTAACACGAGATTTTTAATAACCTTGAAGCGACGTGCCAAATCGATTGCTTTTTTGCTTACTCATCGGGATGACGTCGAGATTATAAAAAAATATGGTTATGAAAAATTTATTACTCATTATTTAGACGCTGCAAAATTATCTCCTAAAAGAGAAAAACTATTTCGGCATTATTTGAATAATTTTTTGGAACCAAGAGGATAAAAAAATATGAAAGTCATTATGTTTCACACACAAAATTTTGAAAGGGAATATTTTATTCAAGCGAATCAAAAATATAAACACACGATAAATTTCTTAGACATTCCTTTAACGCTATTAACTGCAAAATTAACCAAAGGATACCCGTGTGTATGCTGTTTTGGAAATGATCCTTTGGATGCGAGCGTATTGAAAGAACTTGCAAAACAAGGTGTAAAATTACTCGCATTGCGGACCGTTGGTTTTGATCATGTTGATCTGAATACCGCCAAAAAATTAAAATTAACGGTTGCTCATGTTCCCAATTATTCGCCTTATGCCGTTGCCGAACACGCGGTAGGATTAATTTTATCGCTTAACCGAAAAATTTATCGGGCACATATACGCGTACAAGAACACAACTTTTCTTTAAATGGTTTAACGGGTTTTGATTTGTATGATACCACTGTCGGTGTTATTGGAACGGGTCGCATTGGATCCATTTTTGCTCGAATTATGACGGGATTTGGTTGCCACGTCTTAGCTTATGATCCGCATCCAAACCCAGGTTGTGAAGCCCTTGGAGTAAAATACACACCTTTAGAAGACCTCTTATCTCAATCGAAAATTATCAGTTTACATTGCCCATTAACGGAGGATACTTATCATCTGATTGGCCCATCTGAATTAGAATTGATGCAACCAGGGGTTATGTTAATTAATACAGGAAGAGGGGCTCTTCTAGATACTCGTGCTATTATCCAAGCTTTGAAAACTAGAAAAATTGGATTTCTGGGTTTGGATGTTTATGAAGAAGAAAAAAGTTTATTTTTTGAAAACCATTCTCTTGACATTATTCAAGATGATATATTTGCTCGACTATTAAGTTTTCCAAATGTTTTAATTACCGCTCACCAAGGGTTTCTTACTGAACAAGCACTAGCAAACATCGCTCAAATTACGCTAGCTAATATCTTTGCTTTCGAGACCGGAAAAGGTAAAATTTATTTAGTGAATTAAATCAAAGTAGAAGCAATTATCATAAAGGTTACGGTATTTTACAATCGTTCAAATGTTTACTTGTGATGCGAGATACAATGGATAATAATGTACATTTGCTATTTTATTGATATATAGATTTTTTGCACTCATGATCACTGCATAAGGTGGCTGATATTTGTTAGAAAAAGCTTGTAGGCTTTTAGCTTGAGTAATACTCCCTGATTTAACTTCTACGGGAATTACTTGACCATCTAATTCACGCAAAAATTCAATTTCTGCTTCTTTTCCTCGCCATGAATATAGCTGTTTTATCCCTGCGTTAATGAATTCAGTTGCAACAAAATTTTCAGCAAAAAATCCTTTATAAGTACCATAATTGTAGTTCCTAATAGTTATCGGTTCAATGCCAACCATTGCCCCAAGAATACCAATATCGAAAACATATAGTTTAAATATGTTTTCTTTAGTAAAAGCCGCAAGCGGTAAACTAGGTTTTTCGACAATGTACGTTTTGATAATTAAACCGGCTCCTTCTAACCAATCTATAGCAGTAGCTAAGCGACTGTAACGATTAATCCCTGGAACGACGTCCTTAAAACGAAAACGCGCACTAGTACCATCTTGTACTTGGGCTAACTGTGTTGATACCGCATGCCAAATGCGATCCAGATGCATAGCATTTGCTTTCCCAGAATGTTTTGCCATATCCGCATAATATGCAGTAATCAAAGTATTTTGTTTACGACGTACATCTTGCAAAGTTTCGGTAGGATTAGCGTTCTCATTACTACGGTAATAATCAACAATTTCAGGCAAACCTCCTACAATAAAAAATTTCTTTAATTGCTCCCAAAGATGTGTGTGAACAATTTCAGGTATGCTTGAGTGAATATCAATAGGTGGTTGAATATATTCTAAAGCACGGTCATCACCTAATGCTTCAAGAAATTCTAAAAATGATAATGGATGAAGTGTTAATTGATCTACTTTCCCAACAGGATACGAACCAGAATTGAGATGAACGCCTAGCAAAGAACCAGCCGCACACAAAGCCAATGTGGGCATTTCCTCACAAAAGTATTTCAAACTAGTCAACGCATCAGGACACGCTTGAATTTCATCAAATATAATCAAATCATGAATAACATCAATAGGTTGTTTTAAATAAAAACTTAACTCATCGAGAATGCGTTTTGGATTAAGATTAGGCTTAAAAATAGCGGTTAAATCACGTTCTTTTTCAAAGTCTATATAATGATAATGAGAAAAATACTCTTGTCCAAATTTCTTTAATAAGTAAGTCTTACCCACTTGACGCGGGCCGCTGAGTATAAGTGGTTTCCGATATTTACTGTTTTTCCAACATGATAAATTGGTTAAAAGATGACGCCTCATGAGAGTATGATATACAAAATATGACATTTTGTGCAAGCACTTTTTGTCAATTTTTTACATTTTATGCAAACACTTTTTGTCAATTTTTTACATTTTTCAGCGCTATAACATCAATAGATATTCACACTTTAAGGATCGCATATATGTGCCCCGTACTAGCATACATACGGCCCTCACAATCCTCGTTCAATTGCGCGATGCAATCGTTCCAAAGTTTTCTCACGACCAAGCAATTCCAAGGTGACATCAATAGGTGGGGAGATAGTGCCACCGGTGACTGCAACCCGAATGGGTTGTGCAATTTTCCCCAAGTTGAGTTCCAATCTTTCAGAAGCTTTGGTAATAATTTCATGGATTTTCTCTGCTTTCCAAGAAATTACTTCCTCTAGTTGATTATAAATTAATTGCAAAATTTCTAACGTTTGAGGCGTTAAAAATTTCTTGGCTGCTTTTTCGTCGTATGCCTTAAAATCTTCATAAAAATAGCGGCTTTTTTCCGCCATTTCTTTCAACGTTTTGCAACGTTCTGCTTGAGCTTTCACAACCTCCGTCAAATCAGGACCTGATGTGATATCAATAATTTGATCATCCATATGCCATTTCAAATGCTTGGCGACTTCTTCAGGATTTAAACTTTTCAGATAATGTTGGTTTAACCAAAGTAACTTTTGCTGATTAAGTGCAGCCGGTGAACTATGTACTTTTTTCAAATCGAAATATTGAATCATCTCGTCGGCTGAAAATATTTCTTGATCTCCATGCGACCAACCTAAACGTACCAGATAATTTAAAAGTGCTTGGGGCAAAAAACCATCGTCACGGTATTGCATCACACTAGCTGCGCCACGTCGTTTAGATAATTTTTGCTTTCCCCCCTCTTCTAAAATCTCAGGAAGATGAGCAAAAACCGGTATTTTGACATTTAGTGCCTTAAAAATATTAATTTGGCGTGGTGTATTATTAATGTGGCCATCGCCTCGAATCACGTGCGTAATGCCCATATCCATATCATCGACCACCACACTAAAATTATAAGTTGGCATACCATCACCACGGGCAATAACAAGATCATCGAGTTCACTATTTTTAAATGTTAATTCACCATGAACCAAATCCTTGAAGCTCACTTCGCCTTTATCGGGATTTTTAAATCGGATGACATAAGGACAATTTTTAAATTCTACTAAATTACGACAAGCTTGATCATAGCGAGGCTTTTCTTTAGCCGCTAATTGACATTCCCGTAATGCTTCTAAACGTTCTTTTGAGCAATAACAGCGATAAGCTTTCCCTTCATCTAACAATTGCTGGACCACTTGTTTATAACGTTCGATGCGCTGTGTTTGATAAAATGGCCCTTCATCATAATCCAATCCTAAAAAAGCCATTCCGTCTAAAATAGCCTGAACACTTTCTGGTGTTGAGCGCACAAGATCCGTATCTTCAATGCGCAAAATGAATTTACCATGATGTCTTCGTGTATAAAGCCAACAAAATAAAGCAGTACGGGCACCCCCGATATGTAAAAAACCTGTTGGGCTTGGTGCAAATCGAGTTCTAACAAGCATAATGAATAATCTCCTCTGGAAAGTCTAAAATCATACGTGAATCAAAGGAAAAATTGAAGGAGGAAAATCTATGAACCAGCGCTACCTTATCAAAACGAAAAAGCTAGAGAAATTTTTAATGATGAGAGAGCACGAGCAGCTTTTTGATCAGTATTATTCTTATTTTTAGTCATACACAACCAAAGTTATTATTATTTTTATAAAACTGCTCGTTCATGGTTATCCTTCCAAGACGTTTATCGTTATTATTATTCTTGGCTCTCGTAACTCATTATAGATGATCAATCTTAAGGTAATCTTAAGAGCAAAAAATTTTCTATAAAATATCTTACGACGAGCAGTGGGGAAATTAGTATTATAAATTGCCTAAAAAACTTCAAAGATTTTTTTAAGGTGCTGGATTTTGTCTCGGAGTTGGGCGGCTTGTTCAAATTCTAAATGCTCAGCATGGTGATACATTTGTTTTTCGAGCTGTTCAATTTCACGGATAATTTCTTTGGGTGATTTGGTCAAATATTCGCCTTGCTGTTCGGCCAAAATAAGTTTTTCCGCTTTGGTCCTCGGTCGCGAGTAAGCACCTTCCATAACATCTTTAATTGCCGTTTGAATGCTCTTCGGTGTAATGCCATGCATTTGGTTATAAGCTTGCTGTTTCGCGCGTCTACGATCGGTTTCCCGAATAGCTGCTTCCATAGAGCGCGTTATGGTGTCTGCATATAAAATCGCTTTTCCATTAATATTGCGCGCAGCCCGCCCAATGGTTTGAATGAGCGAGCGCTCAGAACGTAAAAATCCTTCTTTATCCGCATCTAAAATCGCAACCAGCGATACTTCGGGAATATCCAAACCTTCTCGCAAAAGATTGATTCCGACCAATACATCAAACTTACCCAATCGCAAATCCCGGATGATTTCAACACGCTCTACGGTATCAACATCAGAATGTAAATATTTAACCCGCAAATCATGTTCAACCCAATAATCGCATAAATCTTCCGCCATGCGTTTGGTCAATGTCGTTACTAATACACGTTCGTTTCGGGCGGCTCTTAAATGAATTTCAGACATTAAATCATCAACTTGAGAAGCAACAGGCCGAACCTCGATCGCAGGATCCACCAACCCTGTCGGCCGAACGACTTGTTCGACGACTTTTTGTGAATATGCTGCTTCATACGGACCTGGAGTCGCTGAGGTATAAATGGTTTGAGGTGACCTTGCTTCAAATTCTTCAAAGGTTAAGGGACGATTATCAAGCGCTGAAGGTAAACGAAACCCATATTCCACCAACGTTTCTTTGCGCGAACGATCTCCCCGATACATACCGCGAATTTGTGGCACGGTCACATGAGATTCATCAATAAAAAGCAACGCATCATCGGGTAAATAATCCATTAACGTGGGGGGCGGTTCCCCTACAGATCGTCCCGATAAATAACGCGAATAATTTTCAATGCCGGTGCAATATCCGAGCTCCTTCATCATTTCGATATCAAACTGGGTTCGCTGTTCGAGCCTTTGGGCTTCAACTAATTTATTGAGCACTCGTAATGCGTCAAGTCGCTGTTTTAGCTCGACTTCAATTTGCTTGGTCGCATCCAAAATAGTTTGGCGCGGCGTGACATAATGCGTTTTCGGATAAATCGTTACGCGCGGTACTTCATGAACAATCTGATTGGTCAGCGGATCAAATTGACGGATTTTTTCGATCACATTATCAAATAATTCTAACCGAAATGCATATTCTTCCGATTCTGCTGGGAAAATATCGATCACATCTCCTCGAACTCGATAAGTGGCGCGGCGAAAATCCATTTCATTACGCGTATATTGCAATTCTGCTAGACGGCGCAGAATAAACCGCTGATCCACTGTTTCCCCTCGTTTTAGATGAAGTACCATCTGAAGATAAAGATCAGGATCTCCCAAACCATAAATAGCTGACACTGTTGCCACAATAATCGTATCGCGCTGCTCAAGTAGCGCTTTCGTTGCTGACAATCGCATTTGTTCAATGTGACTGTTCACAGAAGCATCTTTTTCGATATAAGTATCGGAGGAAGGGACATAAGCTTCCGGCTGGTAATAATCGTAATAAGAAACAAAATATTCAACCGCGTTTTTCGGGAAAAAATCTTTCATTTCGCCATATAATTGTGCAGCCAAAGTTTTGTTTGGAGCCAAGATTAGTGTCGGTCGCTGACAAGCAGAAATCACATGCGCCAACGTAAACGTTTTTCCAGACCCCGTCACGCCAAGCAACGTTTGCCGTGATAAGCTCTTTTGAATACCATCGACCAAACCAGCAATAGCTGCCGGTTGATCCCCAGAGGGCTTAAATGGTGAAATAAGTTGAAACGATGACATAATGAAAACTACCGCACATATGCAACTTTTGGTGTCTGACACCAAAAGTTGCATGATTTTTGTAAATTGATTCAAAAAGAGATGAAGATATGCAGCATCAGGTATCTGACACCTGATGCTGCATTGAATTTGGCTCCCCGAGCCGGATTCGAACCAGCGACCCAGTGGTTAACAGCCACTTGCTCTACCAGCTGAGCTATCGGGGAAAAATATGAATCTTAACGATTTCCTTTACAAGGGTCAAATCAAAAATTCAACAGGATGTTTATCGAGTAGCTCGTTTATCCACCTTCGATTTGCCGGGATAAAGTACGAACTATGAACAACCAACAAAATAGATAATATACAATCACCCCTTCTCTCTATATAATTTTCTCCTATGTCTCAACTTATTGCAAAAAATTTACAAAAGAGCTACAAAGGCCGCCAAGTAGTTAGAAACATCTCCTTAAAAATAAAAACAGGAGAAATCGTAGGGTTGCTGGGGCCAAATGGTGCCGGAAAAACCACCGCATTTTACATGATTGTCGGGCTTATTGGGCTCGATCAAGGCCAGATATTTTTAGACGAACAAAATATTACTCAATTCCCAATGCATGAACGCGCCAAATTAGGCATCGGCTACTTGCCCCAAGAACCCTCGATCTTTAGAAAGCTTTCTATCGAAGAAAATATCCTAGCTATTCTAGAGCTTCGTAAAGATCTCGATAACCATGCCCGCCACGAAAAATTAGAATCTTTACTTAAAGAATTTCATATCGATCATATTCGAAAAAGTATTGGAATGACTTTATCTGGTGGCGAACGACGCCGTGTTGAAATCGCGCGAGCACTTGCTATCGAACCCAAATTTATTCTACTCGATGAGCCGTTCGCCGGTATTGATCCGATTTCCGTCATTGATTTAAAAAATATTATCCGCCACCTACATAAAAAAGACATCGGAATATTTATTTCTGACCATAACGTACGCGAAACTTTAGATATTTGCGAACGCGCTTATATTGTCAATGAAGGCAAAATTATTTGCGAAGGCACACCAAAAGAAATCCTCAAAAACCAACAAGTCAGAAAAGTCTACCTCGGTGAAGAGTTCGAATTGTAAGGGGCGCACATATGCGGCCTGCACCTTTACTCTTAGAAAACGAAGTTGAAAGTTTCAGGAGTTTTTGGGGGTTGCAAAAAATTGAGTAAGTTCTCTTCTTCCTCTCTACTTTTTCTCCCAATTCCATCAAATATACCAAACGGTCTTTGTTGTTTTCGAGGTGGGGATGCGGGACATGTGCGTTTTCTTGATATTCGTTCTTGTGGTTCTAATAATTCTTCCGGCTTTAAGAGTAATTTGTTAGTCATTGCTCTGAGAACAGCTTTAAAATCGCGATCGGGTCCTCGTTCTGATAATGCATCAAAGGTAACTGTCAATCGAGAATCTTGATATTTCATTTCATAAATAATTTGATGGGCTACATGAGTATATGAGTCTTCTCCTTCTACAGGAATCAACTCAGCAGTAACAGTTATTTGAATTTTTCTTTCGCTATAATCTTCAACTAATTCTTCCAATTCCTTAATCGATATCTTTTCTTGGCCTCTTGGCAACACTTCTTCTGATTTGATTTTCTTTTTTTCTAATCGCTTTTCCAAATCTCCTATAGGAAGACTTTCTAGTGAAGCTTCTTTCGCTTTATTTAAAGCTTTAGATAAAACATGACAGATATTAGCCCATTCTTTCTTTATGTTTAATAAACAAACTTCGAATGGTTTCATTAAGTGTTGATTTAAAGTGGCTGACGTAATAACCAAATTACTTCTTTCATGAGGACCGCCCAAACCTAAACCGCCAAGATGAGATATTTCATGACTAGCCGACACCCTTCCTAAACGCTCACGAAATTCAACCGGAATATTTTTTAATAAAAGTAACTCTCGAACATAAGAACCAGCACTCCAACCATTGAATAATTTTGCTTGTGTAGAATCTCTCTCCGTTGAATCTGTGCTGCCATCTAAATCAAACGTGACTATTTTTTGAGACTCAGTCGAATAAGGAATTCCTTCACTAGGTTTTGAACTTTCACCAGAACCCTTTCTCCGCCAAGATCTAAAACTGTTAGAATAAAGAACAATTTCTTCCGGTTCTGCTTCACCCCTTTGAAACATCAACGAACAAATTTTTTCCCCACGCCTACGCCTTGGTGTATCGGTCCAAACTCCTGTTTTACCAGGTGAAAGTACCCCTTTTCTTACTCCAGGAGAACGTAATGGCCCAAAGCGCTCAGACAAAACATTCTCAGCGAATTTTCTTGGTAATCCCTCGCCACTTGAAAAACCAAACAACGAGTAAAAAGTAGGGATATTATATGTATTCTCAGAATGTTGAATACTCTTTGTAGTAGAAAAACTCATTTTTATTATTATTCTTATTATTATTGTTGATGAATGATGAGTAATTCCTCCTGAAATTTAATTTTCCACAATTTTTTGTTTAATTTTATACTATTTTGTAGGAATTCGCCAACGATCTGTAGGAAAAAGATTACAAAAAGACGAGAGAAAGAGAGAGACTTTCGAATAATTTATCCGTACGGGCGGAAATCATCCCGCCCTTTAGGTGTCTGACTCCGAGTTAAAACTCGGCTTGTTTGGGGGTTCTAGGGAAAGGAATAGCATCGCGAATATTAGGAATGCCCGTTACATAGCAAACGTAACGGTCAAAGCCTAGACCAAAACCGGAATGCGGCACAGTGCCATATCGACGTAAATCGCGATACCACCAATAGCTGTCTTTATTTAAACCAAGTTCATCGATACGTTGGTCTAATTGATCCAACCGTTCTTCGCGCTGACTACCACCAATAATTTCACCAATGCCTGGGGCTAAAACATCCATCGCCGCAACGGTTTTACCATCCTCATTACAACGCATGTAGAAACTTTTAATTTCTTTTGGATAATTCATGACGACTACGGGGCGTCCGACCAATTCTTCTGCTAAATAACGTTCATGTTCTGACTGTAAATCCATCCCCCACTTTACAGGGAATTCAAATTTTTTATTCGCCTTTTCTAATGCTTTGATAGCATCTGTGTAAGTCATGTGTTCAAATGGTTTTTCAATAATATGCTGAACTCTAATAATACAATCGGCGTCAACCTGTTTTTTAAAAAAATTCATGTCATCAGAACGTTCGTCCAAAAGAGCCTGGCAAGTATATTTTAAAAGCGCTTCTGCATATTGAGCATTCTCTTTTAAATCCGCAAAAGCGATTTCGGGTTCTACCATCCAAATTTCCGCTAGATGTCGTGTTGTAAAAGATTTTTCCGCTCGAAACGAAGGGCCAAAAGTATAAACTTTAGACAATGCACAGCAGTAAGCTTCAAGGTTTAATTGACCTGATACCGTCAAAAAAGCTTCTTTCCCGAAAAAGTCCTCATTAAAATCGATACTACCATCCGGTTTTTTTGGAATATTGAGCAAATCTAATGTGCTGACTCGAAACATCTCTCCTGCACCTTCACAATCACTCGTTGTAATAATAGGCGTATGAACCCAATAAAAACCGTTTTCGTGGAAAAAACGATGAATAGCTTGAGCTAAACAATCTCGAACGCGCGCTACTGCTCCAAAAACATTTGTGCGCGGACGTAAATGAGCATATTCCCGCAAATACTCAAAGGTATGATGTTTAGGAGAAATAGGATAGGTCTCTGGTTCTTCTACCCAACCTAAAACCTCGACTCGATCTGCTTGAATTTCAAAAGATTGTTCTTTCCCGGGCGATTGGACTAATTTCCCTGTTGCCTGAATAGAACTCCCTGCAGTCAAACGCAGTATTTCATTTTCATAATTACTCAATGCGTTGGAGGCGATAATTTGAACAGAATCAAAACAAGATCCATCATTAATCATAAGAAATGAAAAGCCCGCTTTGGAATCACGCCGCGTTTTCACCCAACCCGAAATAGTAACTTGTGTTCCTGGTTTCACTCTCCCAGAAAGCACATCGGAAACGGAATGTAAAGCTATCATCATTTTCACCTCTGTTTTTATATTATCAAAATCTTGTAACTATTCACCGCTTAATCAAGTAACACCTTGATTAAGCG
>JAFGHQ010000047.1 GCA_016930035.1 Gammaproteobacteria bacterium
AAAACCGATCCCGATCAAAAAACACGGTTACAAAACTAAAAGTATTTTTCGCTATGGTCTCGATTGGTTGCAAGATGCTTTGGCCAACACAGGGATGCTCACAAATCACAAAAAAACGGATCCGATGTCCGTTCGTGTTGACCCTCTTTAAATTTTTTGACGTGTAGAGTGACAAAACCTTTAAAATTATTATGATATGTATGATATGATCGAAATTGCGATTTAAAATTTAAGTATTATTTTATTAATAAATAAGGGGGAATTTACTTTATATGAAATTAAATAAAATAATTATTTTGACTATATTTGCGTATTTTCTTTCTTCAGCTAGTTTTGAGGCTTGTGCTGCTGTCCCTTTCCCGTTAACGTGTCCAACAAAACAGGCCATAAGCGCTGCAATAATGCAAAATCAAGAAGTATGGATGGAAGGTTGTCAAACTAATAATATGGCCCCAACTATTATAATACAAGACCAGGGGATGCCTTGGGGAGTTTCAAATGCTGGGTCACCTGATGGAAGTGTAGCATCTGCATATACTTGCGCAAAGATGCTAGATCCGAATAAATACTCTTTTAGTTTTCATGATAATGGGATCAATGCTTCAGCGCTTCTATTGTTAAGTTTCAACCCAAATCCAACAACTTACAGAGGGTACAACTGCCTTTATACTGCCACCGATGAGAACTCAAAACCTGTCATGTTTATTGTTGGCTTGGATGAGACTGGGTTTAGAGCAGAACTTGGTCCTAATGGTCAATGGACTACAGATCATGGTGATAGCATTTGCAATGCTCAAACTCCAGAATCCTGTTTGATATATTATACGGCTAATGAAACTAAGTCTGCTCAACTACCTGTTCAGTGGGAGAGAGAGATAGATGCTATGTTTTCATATTCTCATCTTAAATCTGAGTTGAGACTAAGCTAAACCCCAACAATTAGAGATTATCGTTGATGACGCGTTTTTTTAAGCTAAATTGAAAATGAAAATACAATTACTTTTTGATGCCCGTGCCCTTAATGATCAATTTAAAACAGGTTGGGGATTATCGTTTTCGATTGGCGATCATATATTATTTGATACGGGCGAAGACGGTAATGATTTGCTCCATAATTTGAAAGAAGCACATATTGATATTACCAAGATTAACAAGATAGTGATTTCCCATGATCATTACGATCATACAGGAGGTCTACGAGCTATTCTGAAAAGCAATTCTGGTGTTTTAGTTTATGTCCCTCTTCATTCCAGACATACTTTAAAATCTGAAATTGAACATCTAGGCGGAAAAGTTATCGAACTTGAACAATGCACGGCTATTGATCAAAATATTTTCGTTGCCAGCCCTATTCCATTTTCTTATAAAGATGAGGGACTATTTGAACAAGTTTTAGTTATTAAAACTGGAAATAAAGGAAATAAAACTGAAAGTGGCTTAATAGTGATTACAGGGTGCGCTCATCCCGGGATTATTACTATTTTGAATCATATTAAAAAACAATTTCCAAATGAGCCGATTAATACCGTAATAGGCGGATTTCACCTTCATAGAATAACTCAACCTGAACGAGAAAAAATTGTCCAGCAATTTAAAGCACTGAACATTAAAAAAGTGGCCCCTATTCATTGCAGCGGTGAAGAAACTCAGAAAATATTCAAACAACATTACGGTTCTGATTATATGGATCTTCGAGTAGGATCTATAAGTCAAATCAATTAACACATTGACCTATAATGTCCCCATTGTCATCCAGAAGGAGCGAAGCGACTGAAGGATCTTGTTTCCGTTCTTTGAGTTGTCTAAGTGTTACTTGGATTAACTATATTTTGGAAATTAATAACCTTTCTTGATGCTTGACTTGATATAATTGGAACAAAAAACACAAAAAAACACAGGGCGTATAATTTACGCCCTGTATATGCAATTTTAGACAATAAAGAATGATTTAGTCGTCGCTGCCATCATCATCCGAAGTGTCAGCGCTACCATCATCTTGACTGGCGGTATTACTATCTTGATCTTGATCATCAACCGTTGCGGATTGATCCGAGTCATCAGTTGTTGATTGATCCATGTCATTGTCACCTTCACTGGTTGCTGCTTGATCATCTTGATCTTGATTACCACCATTAGCAGCTTGATCATCAGCAGTCTGAGACATATTGTCCTGAGCCAATGTGGCAGCAGCTGGGGCACTACTATTCAACCCCGGTTTTGCTGGTGCAGTTAATCCTGTAACGGCATTAGCACTAAAAGCCAAGGGCAATAATACAGTTAACAAAAGCATTTTTCTCATAATTCCACTCCTGAATAAATAATAAAATAAATAAAAATGGGAAAACAGCACAAAAATGATAAACTAAAATTGAGTTTGAGTAAATTTAAACTAGCACTCAATTTTGTCAATCTTCTTCACCTTCATCCCAAGGTTCATCATCCATATGATCTTCATCCTCCCAATCCCCGGTGTCCCAATCCTCATCATCCCAATCAGCTTTCAATATATGAATATTCATAGATATTGATCCTCTTAAAATAAATCCCACTCCTTGTAGCAGGATGCTGGGTCTTGCTGCAAGAATTGATTGTGGCCATTCATACTCGACTCAAGCGTCGAGATAATTTGGCAAAGTGCGGGATAAAATTTATCCCCCTCGCGAATTAAATCGCTTAAGTTAAGATAAAACTGAAGCGCGCTATTGTAGAGAGAGCGCGGAAGTTTAGCACTTGTATAAAGAAAAGCAAGATTTTTTTAGCCATTTATTTTTTATATTATTCAATAGCTTATATGTTTATCTCATGATTAATTCCCGATGTAGAAACGCGATAAATCGCGTTTCTACCATGAGAATGGAGGATAAATTTTTAAATCATTTTGGTACCTAGCTTGAAAACATAAATATAGCCAGATTAAAAAAAGCAGAAATTTATATACCTCCATAACCGCATAAGTAAAATCAGCCATAACCTTATCGTTTATGCTGTTTGGGCCGTACATGCCAGTAAGATTAGCAGGGAAAAATCCAAAGGCATTCATGGCACTACCCTCCTTTAATATTATCCTATTTATTCTTTACTAAATGAAAAAAATTAAAAGACTAAAATAAGTAGACTGATCTTAATAAATTTGAAGTTTTTGCTACTTAAATAGTTTTAGTGTAGCTCACTGGATTTGTTATTAGCGTTTTGCTTGGATTATTATTGAGAAATTTAGAATTAATATCTTTACTTTTATGATCTTAGACAAAGTTACTATAGTGAGATCCAACTAGTAACCTTAATCAAAGTATCTTCTTTTTAAAGTAAGTTGTCAAGCAAAAATATAAAAACACATAAAAAAAAACAGATAACCTCATAAAAAATAAGAAAAATAATAATTTTAAAGTTTATGCATAACAATAAGTTATATAAATAATCATTTGATAATTAAGTATTTTTTGCTGTCTTTTTAGATAGACGCGATTCATAAAAATATTTATTTATTAGGTAAATTAAATAAAAAAGTAAAAAGTTAGTAATAAAATATTTTTAAGAGTTGCTTGACGTCTAAGCCCCCTGTTGGTATAACTTCGCCCGTCTGTTTACATTTTTTTATCTGTAGACGACAAAAAACGTTTATCGATATTATTTAAACTCTATTAAGTTTTAAGAAGGATATTTATTATGAAAACTTTAAACAAAACCGATATGATTGAACATATTGCTGAAATGGCAGACCTTACAAAAGCTTCAGCGAAACGTGCTTTAGAAGCCTTATTAGAAGGCATAACTGAAGCATTAACTGATGGAAACCAAGTAACATTCGTTGGTTTTGGTACATTTAAAACGGCAGATCGAAAAGCTCGTGAAGGACGTAACCCTTTGACTGGTGCTAAAATTAGAATCCCTGCTAAAAAAGTACCTCTATTTAAAGCGGGCAAACAACTTAAAGATGAAGTTGCTGGTTAATTAAAGCCGCATTAAAATTATCTTATACGCCTATACTCCCCGTCTTTCGCGGGGAGTTTTTTTTATATTATTTAATTGAATAACCGTCGCGCAGCGACACCGACATTTTTAATTCTCAATTTTTAATTTACCTAAAATTTGACGGAGTCAAATTTTAGTTCTGGGTGTTTAGCTCAGCGGGAGAGCATCGCCCTTACAAGGCGGAGGTCGTAGGTTCGATCCCTACAACACCCAAACTAAAACTCAGTACTAAAAAAATCCAAGAAGCTTATGAAAAACCGAGAGGGTTTTGAACCCCCGACCGGGATTCACAAATAAAGTATGGGCCATGAAACAAAAAGAGGTTTTAAATTTTCTCGATCAAAAAAAGATTAATTATAAATTTATCCAATTAAAACGAATCCCTCAAAGTTCTCAAGATGTTGTTGAATTATTTGGTAGCCCATTAAACCAAGTTATAAAAACACTTTTATTTGTTGGTGATAAAAATATTATTGTTTGTCTTCCAGGGGATCGAAAAGTTGATGTAGAGAAATTAAAAAAACTTTTTAATGTAAAAAAATTACGTTTAGCCAAGCATGATGAAGTAGAAAAATTAACGGGTTATCAAGTAGGAGGCGTTTGTCCATTTCTTTTGCCTGATAATATCGTTTCAGTTTTAGATGAACATGCTTTACATCAAGAAAAAATCAACATTGGCGCTGGAACCCAAACAACGGGTATAGAGCTATCTCCTGCTTCTTTGAAACAAATATGGTTGGGTAAAATAACTGATATTTCATGTGGGAATATGGAAACCTAATAAATAATAAGACGTAAAACGCGGTTTGACCCCCTTGATATGGCAGCGTGAATACTGGATTTGAAAGCTAGGCAAAACGTAAAACGGTATTTGACCCCATTTATAACTTGACGTTAGATATTTGCAAAATTAAACTAATATTCTCTTTCTTTTCTGTACTATACTTTTTAGATCAAAACGGAGTGGTAGTTCAGCTGGTTAGAATACTGGCCTGTCACGTCAGTGGTCACGGGTTCGAGTCCCGTCCACTCCGCCAAATTTCAATTTTGCTCGGGTAAATTTAGGGAACTCCCTATAAATTGACTGAAAGCATTATTTTTTACACAGTAAATAACCGCCAGATAAATGTGGTGGCATTTTACTTTTGGGCCCAACAAATTATTGTATCCAAACAAAACCTTCGTCGAAAGACGCAGATGGTTTAGTATGTGCGCAAAGAAATGGCAGACAAACCGGTATTAAATGTTAGCGTCAGCAGTAGTTGAGTAGAAAAATACCCTTTGTAACAAATGCTGCCATGCAATAAGAATTGAATTAAAACCATGAACAAAAAAATTTTAAAAATATCAACATTAATAGCATATGTCATCATGGTTGGGGTAAATTATCTTGCCGTTTTACTTCCGCTTGGAGGCAGAAGCATAGGGCAGATATCGGATAATTATCCCAATCTATTTGCGCCGGCTGGCTACGCATTTTCAATATGGGGACTGATTTATACTCTGCTGGCGATATACGTTGTTTATCAGTTGTGGCGGGTAAAAGACGAATTGGCGGCTAGGATAAATCGCCTGTTTATTGTAAACGCACTCCTCAATGCTTCATGGATATTTGCCTGGCATTACGATCTGATTTGGCTTTCTGTCATTATTATGGCTGGGCTGTTAATGACTCTGATAAAGATTGCCGATATTTTCCGTGAACGCGCCATTACTCCAAAAGAGACTTGGTTGGTGCGTTTACCCTTCAGTGTTTATTTTAGCTGGATTACTGTGGCGGCAATTGCCAATGTGATTATCTTTCTAGTCAGCATTGGTTGGAACGGATTTGGCCTTCCAGAAAGTTTTTGGACAGTTTTTGCCCTCTTGGTCGGCGCGCTGATCGGCTCGTGGCGGATGCTGCGTGACCGCTTTATCCCGTACGGACTCGTGCTTATCTGGGCTTACGGAGCAATTCTTTTCAAGCATTTTTCTGCGAGCGGCTTTGACGGAAAATATCCCATCGTTATAGCGGCAGTGGTTCTGTGTCTCTTAGTATTTGTAGGAACAATAGTATTTATTAGCATTTTCCCCTTACCACCAAAGAAAACATCATGAAAAAAATCATTGTTAATGACAAAATGCAAAAAAATTACGTCTATTTTTTAACTGAACCAGAGGGGAAAAATTTTCATACCAACTTTAAGCCCGAATTAACTCCCAAGGAAATGCTTGAACTGGGTGTGTTCGGCGGAAAGTATATGACTGACTGTAGAGAAGAGTTTCCCAAAGAATGGTTCAAAAAAGCAAAACTTAACAGCGAAAAACATGATCCAAAATTGAATTTTTTTGGAGTAAATGCCAGTCAACCTTTATCCGTCTGGCGTAAAAAAGGATGGATGCATCCAGATGATCCAAGAGGTTGGTTTCAGTGGTATTGCCGATACTATATGGGTCGAAGACATGAGGATGACCAGAGGCAGATAAAAAGGTGGAGGGCTATCAGAAGGCACATCTCTCAGATAAAAAATAATTGCCGATCAGGCGATTGGTCTTGTCGAAAAAAGCAGAGACAGGCGGTATTACACTGGGCGTATGATAGTCGGGAAATATAAGATAATTTGCCGCCGAAAAATATGACCAAAATCGACGAAGGCCACTTTCGGTAAAACCTCATGATTGAGTTTTTCATATTTTTCTTGGATCGCTTTATCTCGCTCCTCCCATAAATTCGCCTTGCTGATCAGCGATTCCCGAGCTAAATTTCATTAAGCTCCGAAATTGCTTCCCCTTTATTGATGTTGCGTGCGAAATGAATTCGCAAGGCGCGCGGCGGTTAAGGGGGGGAGCATCGCGATGCTCCCCCCTTAATAATCCCCCATCGCGGCAATATACATACATCACTTATTGTTTTTATAAGTTAATGAGCCCGGGAATTAATGTTGTTTTTGTTAATATTTCATTTCGTATAAATTTTTATCAAAATTCTTGGCCACTTTAGCGCGAATCCGGGAAATATAGTATTTCCAATTAATATTTTGATAAAAGGTTGTCATCCAAAGGGAGCGCTGCCATCGCTGTCATTCCGAGGGAGCACTAGCGACCGAGGAATCTCAAAGGCGAGATTCTTCGTCGGCGCGTAGCGCCTCCTCTGAATAACGGCCTGGTGACTTATTTGTCTCAATGTTAATTGGAAAGACTATAGAAATGTCCCATAAGCGAGAAAAATGCCGAAGCCAAGGTATTATGCGTCGTCTCACGCTCACGAACTAATGTTCAGTTCCCAACACTCCCACTATAGTAAAACCAATAATCAAAGATAAAAGTTATTTGTTCTTTGCATTCTTAATCCTTCTCTTCTTGATTCAAAGCTCAAGTAAATTTAGAATCTCCCCTTCCCTAATACACTAGCTCACAGAGCAAAATTCAAAATAATAGAGATGGAGTCCATTCATGTTACAGTTTATCCGTGAAAAATCCCAAGGCTGGTTTGCTTGGACAATTATTATTGCTATTTGTCTTACATTTGCTTTATGGGGGATTCACTCTTATTTATATAGTAGTGCATCAGATCAAACTGTAGCAAAAGTCAATGGCGTTAAAATTAGTCAAGAAGATTTCTCACGATCCTATAATCAATTAAGACAAGAAGTTTTCATGCGGTTTGGCTCGCAAGCTGCCGCTCAAATTCCCAGCCAAAATCTCAAAAAAATGGCGCTGCAATCGCTGATTTCATCCATCGTATTAAACCAGGGCGTTCGTGATGCTGGTTTTGAAATAGATCCACAATTATTAGAACTGACGATCGCTCGTATGCCTATTTTTCAAAAGAATGGCCAATTTTCGAAGGCGCGTTTTGAACAAGTGATGAGTAATTCACTGGTTTCTACTGAAACTTTTCTCGAACAACTCAAAACCGAGATACTTGCAAATCAGCTTAAGAATGGAATTTTCAACACGAACTTTGTATTACCGATCGAAGTTACCCGAACAATACAACTGATCAACCAGAAACGAAAATTCGATTACTTAATCATTCCAAAGCAACAATTTATAAAACAAATCTCATTAACGGAACAAGCTTTACAAGATTACTATAAAAACCACCAAGATCAGTTCAAAATCCCTGAAAAAATTAGCATTCAATATATACGATTATCTTTAAAAGATATCATGCAAGGAATTCGGCCCTCTGAGCAGCAATTGAAACTATTCTATCAAAGCAATTTAACGGCTTATACCTTACCCAAGAAATGGCACGTGCAAATTTTCAAGCTTGCTGTTCCACTGGGTGCGACCCAAGAAACGATCACCAAAGCTGCGGAAGATGCGAATAAGATTTATGCGGCACTCAAACAAGCTCGTGAAAACCATGAGACATCGCTACAATCCTATCAAAATTTGACACACACAACTCGGTGGATTACATCAGCGGATTTGGATTCTGCTTTGCAACCTGCCCTCCTCGCGTTAAAGCATAAAAATGATGTTGCACAACCCATAAAAACCACCGAGGGTTATGTTATTTTGAAATTAATCGAAACACAAACCTCAAAATCATTACCTTTTGCTGAGGTAAAAGACAAAGTGCTGCAAGCTTATCAACAACAAAAAGCCCAAATGCAATTCGACGATTTGAATGACAAACTCGCCAATATTACGTATGAATCGCCTAATTCCTTAAAACCAGCTGCGGATCAATTGCATTTAAAAATTAATACAACCCCTCTATTTTCTCAAACCTCCTATGACAAGAAAGGCATACTGCAATATCCTGGCATTGTTAAAACTGCGTTTAGCGACGATGTGTTAAATGAAGGCAACAATAGCGAGCCAATTAACATAAGTGATAATGATGTTGTGGTGCTTCGCATCCAGCAGCACATTCCCGCCAAAATAAAACCTTATAATGAAGTAAAAGCCACGATTAAAATGCAATTACAAGATCAAAAGGCACAAGATTTAGCGCAACAAACGGGTAAAAATTTACTTGAAGCCATTCAAAAACAACCCGATCAACAAATTGTTTTAGCGAAAAAGCAAGGACTTACTTGGAAAAAGTCTTCTTGGATGCGCTCTGACAGCCAGGGTGTTAATTCTGAAATACTAGCAGCGGCTTTCACTTTAGCAAGACCTTCAAAAACGCAACTTATTTCGATAAAAGGTTTGCCATTGGAAAACGGTGATTTTGCGTTAGTTGTATTGAAAGACATTGAACTCGGTTCACCTGAAGCACTAACCAAATCTCAACATCAAATATTCACTCAAAATATGGAAAAATCACTTGGGCTCATGGATTATCAGCTTTATGTGGCTGGCTTGATGGAAAATGCAAAGATTAAAGATATAAAAGAGGATCTAACTTCCTAACGTCCCGGCCATGCAGTGAAATCCGCTGTCAACGTGCACCACTTCTCCAGTAATACCTGCTGCCAAATCTGAGCATAAGAAAGCTGCGACATTACCCACATCATCAATCGTGACATTGCGATTTAATGGCGCCACTTGTTCCGTTAGACTCAGCAATTTTCTAAAATTTTTAATTCCAGAAGCGGATAGCGTTTTGATGGCACCCGCAGAAAGTGCATTCACGCGGACGCCATTTTTGCCTAAAGAATAAGCCATATATCGCACATTAGCCTCTAAGCTTGCTTTTGCCACCCCCATAATATTGTAATTGGGCACTACATCCGTGGAACCTTGATAGCTGAGTGTCAACAAAGCAGCATCCGATGAAAGCATACTTCGTGCAGCCTTTGCCAATGCAACAAAACTGTAAGAACTCACATCATGGGCGATTTTAAACGCTTCTCGATTAACAGCATCGACATAATCATCTTCAAACTGATCACGGGGGGCAAAAGCAACGGAGTGCACGATAATATCTAAGGTATTCCAGTGTTTTTTAAGATCAGAAAAAACTGTACTGATCTGCGTATCGTCGGTTACATCACAAGGTAAAACGATAGAAGAGTTAAAGTCTTTTGCAATCATTTCTACACGTTCTTTCATACGATCATTGACGTAAGTAAAAGCAAGCGCTGCTCCCTCTCGATGCATGGCTTTCGCGATCCCGTAAGCTATCGAACGATCGCTTGCAACACCTACGATTAACGCTTTTTTATTTTTTAGAAATGGCATAAAAACCCCTTTTGAAAAATTTAAATTTTAAATTATAAATGTTGGTATCGCTACGCGATGAATTTTAAATATCGAATAAGTTGATTTTAACCAACTTATTCGATGGGTCGCATTAGTGGGAATAAAATCACATCACGAATGGAGGAAGCATCCGTAAACAACATAGCTAATCGATCGATACCCATCCCCTCACCTGCCGTCGGCGGCATCCCATATTCTAGTGCGGTTATATAATCTTCATCATAATGCATTGCTTCTTCATCACCAGCAGCTTTCTCTTGTGCTTGTTTTCGAAAACAGTCAGCCTGGGCTTCAGGGTCATTTAACTCTGAATAACCATTAGCAATTTCACGCCCCACGATAAAAAATTCAAATCGATCCGTAATAAAAGGATCCTGATCATTTCGACGCGCTAATGGCGATACTTCAGCGGGATATTCGGTAATAAAAGTAGGATCTATTAATCGGTGTTCCACCGTTTTGTCAAATATTTCAGTTTGTATTTTGCCTAAACCATAAGTAGGTTTCAACTCGATACCAAGCTTCTCAGCAACTTTGCTCGCCGATATTATATTGGCTAAATCTTTTTCATTTATGGCGGGATTGAAGTGCAAAATAGCATTTTTCATCGTCATTTTGGCGAAAGGTTTGGATACATCAAATGTGTGACCTTGATAAGTGATTTGCATTGTTCCTAAAACTTTTTCTGCTAAAAACTGGAGCAGTTCCTCTGTCAATGCAATAAGATCATGATAAGTTGCATAAGCTTGATAAAATTCCAACATGCTAAATTCAGGGTTATGTTTGGTCGAAATACCCTCATTTCTAAAATTGCGATTAATTTCATACACACGCTCAAAACCACCCACCACGAGACGTTTTAAAAACAATTCAGGCGCGATGCGCATATACAATTTCATATCGAGCGCATTATGATGCGTGATAAAAGGGCGTGCATTCGCGCCCCCAGGGATCGTTTGCATCATCGGAGTTTCGACTTCAAGAAATCGCCGCTCGTTGAAAAAATCACGCATATATTGGACAATTTTGGAGCGAATCATAAAGATTCGGCGCGAGGATTCGTTTGCAATAAGATCTAGATAACGTTGTCGATAACAAGCTTCTTGATCCGCCAATCCATGAAATTTATCAGGCAAAGGTCTTAAAGATTTCGTTAATAACCGAATATTTTTAGCGTGTACTGAAAGTTCACCGGTTTTTGTTTTAAAAACGAATCCTGCTATGCCAACAATATCCCCCAGGTCCCACATTTTAAAATCTTCATAAACGCCATCAGGTAGATCATTTTGGCGGATATAGCATTGTATTCGTCCCGTCATATCTTGAATTTGAATAAAGCTCGCTTTGCCCATAATTCGTTTGAGCATCATGCGACCAGCAATTTTGACTTGGATGTTTGTTTTCTCAAGTGTTTCATTATCTTGGGTACTATAATTTTTAATTAAATCAGCCGCATAATGATCACGTCGAAAATCATTAGGAAATGCAATGCCTTTTTTGCGAAGTGCTTTTAATTTTTCACGCCGTTGTTGAATCAATTCATTTTCGTCAGTTTGTTGTTCTTGCATACTACCCTCGGTAATTGTGTGATGATTAGACACCGCGCATTATGATTAATTCTTGGCTCTAGACTAGTATCTTTTAAAAATTAAAAAATATTTTAACCAAAAGAGGATAAATATTATCACCTCTATGGTTAAATCGAAAT
>JAFGHQ010000003.1 GCA_016930035.1 Gammaproteobacteria bacterium
AGATACAGGTTTATCGATTCAAGGGGATGAATTGCAGGGAAATGCGACAGCAGCTCCAGGCGATTATACGGTACAAGTATATGCACATAATGCCGAGGGCGATTCCGTCGGTCCGGATTATAAAACCGAAAAAGCAACCCTGTATCATTTGCAAATCAAAGAAAAGCCTTCAAATACCGGCTATTTACTCTGTCCGGAAGGAAAAGATTTCACAGTAGCTAATGGAAAGGCTAAAGCAGATACGACAGACTCTTTTGGCTATTCCTATCATTTTGAATCTATCTCTCAACAAAAAGTTTATGATGGCGCGCAGTTGGATAAATTATCTCGTGCTCAAATTTTTGTTTCTGATAAGAGATTATTATGTGTTTACCATCTAAAATCACCTGCCCCTGATTTGGTTTCTGTAGTGGCGCATGAAGTTCCCGCTGTATCTGCCAAAGATGTTAAATTTACGGCTGGCGGAACCCTATGTTATGGCTCTCGCACTGATTGCCAATTGCAATATGACAAAGCCTCATAGTTAACGTAGTTAAAACAGATGGTTTATCAGTTCATCTGGCTTCATCAGGGTTGATTCTTTGGCGCTTCGTGCTTTGTATTCCCAGACACCTGATTTGAGACTGCGTTCGCTGATGACGATTCGATGAGGAATACCAATCAGATCAGCATTAGCAAACATTGCGCCAGGACGCTCATCGCGATCATCCAGTAAAACTTCAATGTTTTGTTTTTGAAGCTTTTCATATAAATTTTCAGCGGCTTTTTTAACGTTTTCTGAACGGTACATATTGATAGGGACGATAGCCACTTGAAAAGGCGCCATTGCTTGAGGCCAAATAATTCCTTGTTCATCATGATTTTGTTCGATAGCAGCTGCAACAATGCGAGAAATTCCAATACCATAACAGCCCATGATAAGTGGCATGGGCTGATTATTCGCATCGAGCACAAGTGCTTTTAGGGCATCTGAATATTTAGTGCCTAATTGAAAAATATGTCCGATCTCGATGCCATGCATCGCGAGCAATTTTCCTTTACCATCCGGACTTGGACTGCCTTCTTTTAATCCCTCTTTTTCGGCCACTTCTAGATTTGCGGCATAATCGCCATGCTCACTATATAAAAGCGTATCTTCGCCAGCATCTGCAATGACATGAAACTCGTGAGAAATTTTACCGCCGATCTCGCCAGAATCAGCTCGAACAGAGCGATAATTTAATCCTAATTGAGAAAAGATTTTAGAATAAGTTTCAAACATCAATTGGTAGGTTTGCTCCAGAGATTTTTGATCCAAATGAAAAGAATAAGCATCTTTCATCAAAAATTCTCGGGTACGCATGACACCGAAGCGCGGCCTTATCTCGTCTCGAAATTTAGTTTGAATTTGATAAAGAATTAGAGGCAATTGTTTATAGCTTTGTAATTCGTGACGGACTAAATCAGTGATCACTTCTTCGTGAGTTGGGCCATAACAAAAATTTTGTTCATGACGGTCGGTCATTTTTAGAAGTACGGGCCCATATTGATCCCATCGGCCTGTTTCTTGCCATAATTCCGCCGGCTGTACGGTCGGCATGAGCAATTCGATTGCGCCAGCATGATTCATCTCCTCACGCACACAATTGATAACCTTTTGCAAGACACGTAATCCCAGCGGTAGCCAAGTGTAAATGCCGGAGGCTAATTTGCGAATCATCCCAGCCCGTAGCATGAGTTGATGACTGATCAATTCGGCATCTGAGGGCGTTTCTTTAAGTGTTGGCAGGAAATATTGACGCATTTTCATCATAGTATCTCTGAGTTTTTATATATTTAAAAAATCAACATTCTAATGATTTCAGCTATACTGATCAACTACACATTCTCGTAATCCAACACTCCTCTTATTGCATTGATGATGAATTTTGTGTATATTGGCGCACACTATCGCGGGGTGGAGCAGTCTGGCAGCTCGTTGGGCTCATAACCCAAAGGTCATAGGTTCAAATCCTGTCCCCGCTACCAATTACGAAGTAAAAGGGCCCCAAAAGGGCTTTTTTATTTTATACTATATGTAAAATTATAAAATGTTAAACCAGGACCAAATTTCAGAAATATTAACGCCAGTGATCGAAGCTATGGGCTATGAACTAGAAGGAGTGGAGACATATGGTTCAGGATTGCGCATTTATATTGATCGAGCTGATGGTGTTTCTATTGATGACTGTAGCCGAGTAAGCCGGCAAGTAGACGCAGTTTTAAAGGTTGAAGGTTTAGATACCAGTCACTACAGTATAGAAGTATCTTCTCCTGGAATTAATAGACGCTTATTTACTTTGGAACAATTTAAACGGTTTAAAGGGGAAATAGCTGAAGTACGATTAAAGGATAAAATTGAAGGAAATCGTCATTTTAAAGGGAACATTTTGGATGTCACACCAGATGGAACAATTAAAATACAAGTTTTGGATAAAGAAGTGGCGTTCCCATTTCATCTGGTAGAAAGAGCAAATTTAATAAGAATTTGAAGATTATTTTAACGTGAATTTCGGATAAGGAGTATCATGTAAATTAAGAGAACGTCTAAATTAAAAGATAATAACTTATTTTTTATTTTAAATTATAAATTTTAAATGTATGAATCGCTTCGCGATGTTTTATTTAAATAATTTGTCGCGTAGCGCCCACGATAATTTAAAATTTAAAATTCAACATTCAAAATTTTTATAGATGAAGGGTTTGATATGTCAAAAAAAATTCTCGATGTAGTTGAAGCAGTATCCTATGAAATGGATGTACCAAAAGAAGTCATTTTTAAGGCAATAGAAACCGCTTTAGCTATAGCAACTAAAAAGCGTTATCTTGGTGATGTGGACATCAAAGTTGTGATTGATCGAGAAACCGGTGATTATGAATCGTTCCGTTGTTGGACGGTGGTACAAGAAGGCAATATTTTTGATGAAAACGGAGAGCCTATCGAATTTGACTCAGATCGCCATATATTTTTAGAACAAGCTAAAAAACAAGATCAGGATTTAGAAGTAGGTGATATGATCCAAGAACCGATTACGTCGATTGAGTTTGGACGTATTGCTGCGCAGTTAATGAAACAAGTCATTACACAAGAAATTCGAAAAGCTAAGCAAGAGCAGATTGCCGAAGAATGCCAAGAAAAATTGGGTAAATTGGTTACGGGCACAGTTAAGCGTACGATTCATGACAGTGTTATTGTCGATTTAGGCCATATGGTCGAAGCGATCATTCTTAAATCTGAATTATTACCGAATGATATTTTGCGTCCGGGAGATCGTATCAGAGCCTATTTATATGAGATTAAAACCACCACCAAAGGAACACAACTTTATTTAAGTCGCACACGCAAAGAAATGTTAACCGAATTATTTCGACTTGAAGTTCCTGAAATTGGTGAAGACATTATCGAAATCAAAGCTGTAGCTCGGGAACCTGGGGTTCGTTCTAAAATTGCCGTTAAAACCAATGATGGTCGTATTGATCCTGTGGGGGCTTGTGTGGGTATGCGGGGGGCAAGAGTTCAAGTTATTTCTAATGAACTCAAGGGTGAACGCGTTGACATCGTTTTATGGGATGATAATCCTGCACAGTTAGCCATTAATGCTATGGCACCGGCTGAAATTTTGTCTATTACCGTCGATGAAGAAAAACATGCAATGGATATTACGGTTGATCCGGAAAAATTGTCTCAGGCTATTGGTCGAAGTGGTGCTAATATAAAATTGGCCAGCGAGCTTACAGGGTGGACTTTAAATGTGATGACGCCTGATGAGGCTAAAGCCAAAGTCAGTAAAGAGGTTGAGAACTATCGACAAGAATTTATTGATAAATTAGATATAGATGAGGAAATTGCTGACATTTTAGTGCGCGAAGGATTTACCAGTATCGAAGAAATCGCATATGTCCCCATAGAAGAACTGACAGATATTGAAGAATTTGATGAGGACATCGTCAATGAATTACGTGATCGAGCTAAAGCTATTGTAGCCAAAGAAGAGGCGCTATTAAAACCCTCAGAAGAGCTTCTCAATATGAAAGGCATGACTAAGAAATTGGCAAAAGAGCTCGCAAAGCATGGCGTTAAAACTATGGAGGATTTAGCGGAACAGTCGGTTGATGATCTGAGAGATATTGTAGATATATCGGAAGATAGGGCGGGCGAACTTATTATGACTGCCCGAGAACCGTGGTTCCAATAATTTAAAATTTTATACGGTTTAATTTATTATGGCAGAAGAAAAAGCGAAAAAAACATTGAAGTTATCATTGAAGAAAAAGCCCGAAGTTGAAAAAACGCAAGGAGTGGAGGCTATTATTCCAAAGGATTTAGAGATTCAAAAGATACGGGGACGCACGGGTAGTGTTCAAGTTAAAGTCCGTAAAAAACGTACCTACCTTCGAGAGGAAGAGGAACGAGCACAGATTGAAAAGCAATTAGAAGAAGATCGTAAAAAAGAAGCTTTAATTGCTAAACTACAAGAAGGTAAAGAAAAAATAAGCCTCGAGGAAGCAGAAAAAGAAATTGCTAAAGAAACGGTGCTTGAAGCAGAAAAAACAGGTGAAATTTCTGCAGAAAAACCGAAAAAAGAGGCAGCCAAACCGATTATAGAAGAGGAACTTCTTGAAGAAGAGGAAGGGGAAAAAGTAAAAGCCAAAAAGAAAGGGAAAGAACCCAAGAGACGGCTGCAAAAAAAGAAAATTGATATTCGTTCTATTGGTTTGGAAGAGGAAGAAGGATTCGGAGGCGGGGGATTTTTACGAACAAGAGGAGCCATTTCCCGCACTCCTATTGTAGTTCCCCGAATTAAAATTAAAAAACAAGCATTTGAAAAACCTACCAAACCCATTGTTCACGAAGTTGTTATTCCTGAAGCGCTTTCTGTTGCTGATTTAGCTAAAAAGTTGTCTATTAAAGGAACCGAATTAATTAAAACCATGATGAAATTAGGCATTATGGCAACTTTGAATCAAGTGATTGATCAGGAAACGGCTACCCTTATTGTGGAAGAATTAGGTCATAAATCAAAAGTGCTTGATGAAAGGGCTATTGAAAAGGAAATTTTAAAAGATTTAGAAACCACAGCCAAGCCGATGCCACGTCCCCCTGTTGTGACTATTATGGGCCATGTTGACCATGGTAAAACATCCCTTTTGGATTATATCAGACGATCTAAAATTGCTGCAGGAGAGGCGGGTGGTATTACTCAAAATATTGGTGCTTACCATGTCAAAACTGATAAGGGGATGATCACGTTTCTAGATACCCCAGGCCACGAAGCATTTACCGCTATGCGAGCTCGGGGCGCACAAGCGACAGATATCGTTGTTTTGGTAGTGGCCGCGGACGACGGCGTCAAGCCTCAAACAATAGAAGCGATTCAACATGCTAAGGCTGCCAAGGTGCCGATTATTGTTGCTATTAATAAAATTGACAAACCTGAAGCTGATCCTGAAAAAGTAAAGACAGAATTAAGTCAACATGAAGTCATTCCAGAAGATTGGGGTGGGGATGTTATGTTTGTCAAAGTTTCTGCTAAAACGGGGCAAGGTGTTGACGATTTATTAGACGCTATTTTGTTGCAGGCAGAAATGCTCGAGTTAAAAGCCATTGTAGATTCCCCTGCTCAAGGCATTATTATTGAGTCTCGACTTGACAAGAAACGAGGGCCAGTGGCTACTATTTTAGTACAACAAGGGACATTACATTCGGGAGATATTGTTTTAGCCGCAGCAGATTATGGTAAAGTACGGGCTATGTTTGATGAGCTGGGTAAAAAGGTAGATCAAGCTGAACCCTCGATTCCTGTAGAAATCTTAGGATTATCAGGAACGCCTATGGCAGGAGAAGAAGCTATAGTGGTCAAAAATGAGCGAAAAGCGAGAGAAGTTGCTTTATTTCGTCAAGGTAAGTATCGCGATGTGAAATTTGCCCCCAAAGCTTCTGTTACATTAGATAGTATTTTTGATCAACTCGAACAAGATAAAATAGGGACGTTGAATATTATTCTTAAAGCGAATGTTCAAGGTTCTGTTGAAGCATTGCGTGAATCTTTGTTGAAATTGTCGACCCATGAAGTGCGAGTCAACATCGTTTCAAGTGGCGTGGGCGGTATCACCGAGTCTGATGTGAATCTTGCTATAGCATCGGAAGCCGTAGTGATCGGATTTAATGTGCGAGCCACAGAGCAAGCCAAAAAAATCATTGAAAAACAGGGCGTTGACGTCAGATATTATAGCATTATCTATGAAATTATTGATGATGTGAAAGCAGCGCTGAGTGGATTATTGTCCCCAGAAATTAAAGAAAAAATTGTGGGGCTTGCAGAAGTTCGTGATGTATTTCGCTCACCCAAATTTGGAGCAATTGCAGGCTGTATGGTGACAGAAGGCATTGTAAAACGAGGGAGACCGATTCGAGTGCTTCGCGATAATGTGGTTATTTTTGAGGGGGAATTAGAGTCTTTACGTCGATTTAAAGAAGATGTTGGAGAAGTGAGGCAAGGGATGGAATGCGGAATAGGCGTTAAAGATTACAACGATGTTAAAGTCGGTGACCAGATCGAAGTTTTCGAACGCATTGAAGTTAAAAGAAGCCTTTAAATTAATTAAAAATTAAAATAATCGTAGGGGGCCCGGTCCTGAGCCCTGTATAGTGCAATGCTACAATTTATTATGATATAAAAAAGAGGCTGTTGAAATCTGAACTTTTTTAAAAAATCAAAGACTATAAGTCTTTGATTTTAATGGATCCTGAATCCAGTTCAGAATGACACATTTTCCCCGTCATCCTGGCTGGGATGCCAGGATCCAGCTGACAGGGACGTTAAATTAAATAAGTCTGGATCCTGAATCAAGTTCAGGATGACAAATGGGCAGATTTCGATAGCCCCAAAAACACAAAAACATGAAAGAATATCAACGAAGTCAACGAGTAGCGCCTTTAATTCAGGCGGTTGTCGCTAAAATGCTCCAGACAGAAATAGAAGATCCTCTCTTTAAAACGGTCAGTGTTACCGCAGTTGAAGTGTCTCGTGATCTCTCTTTTGCCAAAATTTATATCACCACACATCGTGATGAAAAAGCACAAGAAGTCGTGAAGCAATTAAATGAATATAAAAAAGAGTTTCGTCATCGAATCGCTCAAGAAGTGATATTACGTAAAGTGCCTGATATACGTTTTTATTATGATGAAAGTGTTGCTCGCAGTGCCCGAATCGCTGAATTACTGAATAAAATACCATAATGGGCGCAGATTTGAATTCCCTGCAATAATCAGTAAGATTCCAATTGTTTACAAAAAGTTTCTTTTATAAATGGGAGTATGATTAAAGATATCAAAAATGCCCCAGGGATGATCAACAAAGCCTGATGATAATTTTGTAGCGTAAATTCACGTACACCTTGATGTACCCCTCCTTCCCAAGAATAATCCAAGATCAGACCAATAATGGGTTGAGGCGCAGCCCCTAGGAAAGTATTGAACAAATTCATAATACCGAGCGATGTGGCACTAACTTCGGGCTTATTTACTTCTTTTACAGTAGCCAACGCCGTAGTGAAGCCACTAGAAAAAAATCCGATAGCCAGCATTAAAAGTCTTAAGGATAAGTAAGGTAAATGGGGGAGGTAAATAACCATTAATATGGTGATCAGCGCGCCTAAAGTACCAATATACATAGGCAGTTTACGTCGATGTACGTAATCAGATAGCCAGCCAAAAAATGGGCTGCCCATTGCAAAACCGATAAATATCAATGAAATGATACTTGCAGAAGTAGCCTGGGACATTGGATAAGCTTTCATCAAATAGGAAGTACCCCAAAGTCCTCCAAAACCTAGGACAGCTACAAACATAAAACCCGCGTAGAAAGAAATTAACCAAGTTTGTTTGTTGAAAAGCACCGATTTTAAACCACCGAATACCGGGTATTTTTTCTCGGTCTTATGATAGGGTTTATCTTTAACAATTAACCATACGGTTGAGGCTAAGATAACGCAGATGATTGCTAGTGACCATATACTGTGACGCCAACCCATTTCTTTTATGATCATTGACAAAGGAGCTTCGCCAGCGACAGCCCCTAACATGCCTATTGTTAACATGAGGCCAGCAAGAAGCGCGAATCGATTTTTTGGGAACCAGTGGTTAATAATGGTTAAGCAAGCTATAGGAGCAAAAGCACACCCGATTCCCATTAAAAGCCGGCCTATATTTGCTAAAATAACCGAGTCGGCAATAGCAAACAACAAACAGCCCCCGATACAGATAAGAATTGCTATCGTTAGGCTTTTTCGGATGCCAAAACGGTCGAGTAACATGCCGACTGGAAGTTGCATGAATCCATAGGAATAAAAGAAAAAGGCGGCTAAATTACCAAATGTCGCAGCACCAATCGAAAATTCAAGCATCAGTTCATGTTTCATGACGCTGGGGGATACTTGTAGTAGATAAGAAATAGCGTAAAAACTCACGCCTAGAAAAAATATGAGCCAAGGAAGAGAGGCCGTGGTGTTTTTGTTGTTCATAGTTGTTAATTACCTATGTTTATTTACGTTTTTTGAATTTATTGTAGGGGGCTGTTGAAATCTGAACTTTTTTAAAAAATCAAAGACTATAAGTCTTTGATTTTAATGGATCCTGAATCAAGTTCAGGATGACAAACAGCCCCTATAGAGACAGGTCGCGACCTGTCCTTACGGTTTTTAATAATATCTCATTAACCAATTTCGGGTTTGCTTTCCCTTTGGTTGCTTTCATCACTTCTCCGACAAAAAATCCCAGTAATCGTTCTTGACCAGACCGATATTTTGTGACTTCTGTAGGATGATCTTGCAGGACTTTTCGAACGATTTCCTCGATTTCTGAAAGATTCGTGATTTGTTTTAATCCTTTTTTCTCAATGATCATATCAGCGCTTCCTTCTTTATGCCACATTGCTTCGAAAATCTCTTTAGCTATTTTTCCCGAAATGGTTTTATCTTGGATACGATCCATTAACACAGAAAGTTCTTTGGGCGAAATGGGGGATTGTTGAATCGTCAGCTTGTGTCTATTTAAAAAGCCCGAGAGATCTCCGATAATCCAGTTAGCAATTAATTTGGGTTCAGCAGAACTATTTTTGACCACTTCCTCAAAATAATGAGATATATCTTGATCGGTTACTAAAATTTTAGCATCGTAATCAGGCAAGCCATAATTGTTGATAAAACGTTTTTGTTTTTGATGGGGTAATTCGGGTAAAGTTTTTTGGATTTTGCTAATCATCTCATCAGTTAAAACAAGTGGCAGTAAATCGGGCTCAGCAAAATAACGATAATCCTCCAAAGTTTCTTTTATGCGCATCGGTCGCGTTTCATTTTTGTTCACGTCATAAAGCATCGTTTGTTGTGTGACTGAATGGCCACTTTCGATGCAATTGATTTGTCTTTGTACTTCATAAAGAATGGCTTTTTCAACGAATCGAAAAGAATTGAGATTTTTTATTTCAGTACGAGTGCCGAGTACCGTTTCACCTTCAGGTCGCACGGAAACGTTGACATCACAGCGAAACGAACCTTCTTGCATATTTGCATCACAAATATCCAAATAGCGGACTAATGTATGGAGGGATTTTAAATAAGCAACGGTCTCTTTTGCAGAACGCATATCTGGTTCAGATACAATTTCTAATAAAGGAACGCCGGCACGATTAAAATCTAAACCCGTCATGCCATGAAAGTCTTCGTGTAATGATTTTCCTGCATCTTCTTCAAGGTGAGCACGACGGATGCGAACTTTTTTTGGTAAGTGGTTATCGGATTCAATTTCTAAATAGCCTCCTTCGCCAATAATAGGAAATTCATTTTGTGAAATTTGATAGCCTTTGGGCAAATCAGGATAAAAGTAGTTTTTTCGAGCAAATATTGAACGTTTTTGAATGGAACCAAAGGTCGCTAATCCGAACTTGATCGCCATATTGACCGCTTCTTTATTTAATACCGGGAGTACGCCTGGATATCCAAGATCGATCAGGCAAGCTTGTGTATTTGGATCCGCTCCAAATGTGGTTGAAGCGCCTGAAAATATTTTGCTTTTTGTTTTTAATTGGATATGGACTTCAAGCCCAATCACTGTTTCCCATTTCATGATAAACCTTTTATATTAATTAAAAATTAAAAAATTACTAATATTAATTGTCGTGGAGCGACACATGCATTTTTAATTCTTCATTTTTCATTTTTAATTACTCAAACCCTTTCGGAATTTGAGTATGCCAATCGGTTGCTTTTTGGTATTGATGCGCCACATTCAATAATTTTGTTTCTTCAAAATGATTCCCGATTAATTGTAGCCCAATAGGTAAGCCATTTTTGAAGCCCGAAGGGATTGAAATGCCGGGTAACCCGGCCAAATTCAGTGTAACAGTAAAGATATCAGCCAAGTACATACTGATTCGGTTTTCTTTTTCACCATGTTTAAAAGCGACAGAGGGGGAGGTCGGGTACAATATGATATCAACTTCTTTAAATGCATTTTGGTAATCATCATAGATTAAACGACGAAGTTGCTGAGCTTTTTTGTAATAAGCATCATAATAGCTAGCCGAGAGTACATAAGTGCCAATCATGATGCGATGTTTCACTTCATCGCCAAAACCTTCACTACGGGTTCTTTCATATAAGTCATTTAAATCTTTAGGATTTTCACAACGATACCCGAAACGAACACCATCATAACGAGCCAAGTTTGAGGAACATTCTGCAGGCATAATCACATAATAGATCGGTATGCCCAATTGTGAGCGAGGCAGGCTAATATCGTGCAAAGTGGCCCCTAGTTTTTCTAATACTTTTGCGCCTTGATAAACACTGTTGGCAATTTCAGCATCGAGATCTTTGGTAAAACATTCTTTAGGAAGACCAATGCGTAAGCCTTTAACAGAATCATTGAGATGAGCGTAATAATGAGGTACAGGTTGATCCACTGAGGTGGAGTCCTTTTCGTCGAAACCTGAGATGGCTTCTAATAATAAAGCAGCGTCTTCTGCTGTTGGCGTTAAAATACCTGCTTGATCTAAGCTGGAACCTAAGGCGACAATCCCATACCGAGAAACACGTCCATACGTGGGTTTAATCCCAGTGATGCCTGATAAAGCGGCTGGTTGTCGAATAGATCCTCCTGTGTCTGTTCCTGTCGCTCCTTTCAACATTCTTGCAGCCACAGCAGCGGCCGATCCTCCTGATGAGCCTCCAGGTACGGTGTTGACATCCCATGGGTTGTTCACTCGCCCATAAAAACTGGTTTTATTTGATGAGCCCATGGCAAATTCGTCGCAATTTGTTTTTCCAAGAAGAATGGTTCCTGCTTGATCTAGTTTTTTGACGACAGTAGCATCATAAGGAGGAATAAAATTACTTAATATCTTAGATCCAGCCGTTGTTTTAATGTTTTGAGTACAGAATAAGTCTTTATGCGCGATAGGAATTCCGGTAAGAGCTGTTGCTTTGCCGTTTCCAATCATTTCATCTGCGCGTTTTGCATCTTTTAGTGCTTTTTCTTCGGCCAAAGTGATAAAAGCGTTAAGTTTTGTATCCAATTTTTTAATGCGATCAATAAAATGTTGAGTTAGTTCAACAGCGGATATTTTTTTGTTTTTTAAATCGTTAGCTAATTCAGCAATTGTTTTTTTATGCATGATATGTTCAATTTTATATAAATTGTATGGACAGATTCCCCCTTTGTTCTTTGAACTACGGCGGACAGGCGTGCACCGCGTCCTTCGTAGCATGGAACATGCGAAGACGGAACCTATCTCTACGTAAATTTTAATCCTTAATTATTTTAAAGTACTTCCGGAACTAAATATAAGCCTGCTTCGATGCGGTTATGATCAACGAGTTTTTGTAACATTTCACGCTGATTGGTCTCAGTGACTTTGTCGTCTCGTAGTCGTTGGCAAATATCGAGAGGATGTGAAAAGGGTTCTATATTGGCGGTATCTATATTTTTGATTTGATCAATGAATGCCAAAGTATCCCCAAGATCACAATGGTTAAGTTCTTCATTGCTCATTTGAATGTGAGCCATTTGAGCTATTTTTTTTAGATCATCTATGTTCATAAGATTAAAAGTTGTTATTGTAATAAATGATATCGAACACCAGTTAGATTGGTTAAGATATTGGAATGAGTATTTTTCGACATTATATTTTGTTTATTATCTCCATCGTTGATCTCGGGATCTTCATATTCATATCGTTCAAAAAGTTCTAATAAAAAAGGATCCTTAGGCACCGGTCTTTTAAAAAAACGAGTTATGGGTTTCGCCAATTTAGTTAGAATTGCTTTAAGAAATGCTACAATAAAATTAAAATCCATGATCTCTCCCTTCGTTAAAAAACTGCGGTATGAGATTTAAACTTCTGTGGTTATTTTAGTCAATATGACTTATGATAATCAATCATTATTTATTTGTTTTATAAACATTATAAGAGGTAAAAAACTGTGTTTGCACTTAAAAAATTACGTGGTATTTGGTCAAATGATTTATCGATTGATTTAGGCACTGCTAATACGTTGGTGTATGTCAAAGGGCAGGGTATTGTATTGAATGAACCTTCTGTTGTCGCCATTCGGCAAGAAGGATTTTCAGGTCATAAACAAATTGTGGCTGTGGGTTCTGATGCAAAACGGATGTTGGGTCGTACTCCTTCGACGATTAGTGCTATTCGTCCCATGAAAGACGGGGTTATTGCAGATTTTTTTGTTACGGAAAAAATGTTACAACATTTTATTCATAAAGTTCATGAAACGCGTTTTTTACGTCCTAGTCCTCGCGTTTTGGTTTGTGTGCCTTGTGGCTCGACGCAAGTAGAGCGGCGCGCGATTCGTGAATCTGCTCTAGGCGCTGGGGCGCGGGAAGTCTATTTAATGGAAGAACCGATGGCAGCTTCTATTGGAGCAGGATTGCCGGTTGATGAAGCAACAGGGTCTATGGTGGTGGATATTGGGGGGGGCACAACAGAAGTGGCTATTATTTCTTTGAGTGGGATCGTCTATTCTTCCTCTGTGCGTATTGGGGGTGATCGTTTTGATGAGGCTATTATTAATTATGTACGTCGAAATTATGGGACGTTAATTGGTGAATCCACAGCAGAACGCATCAAGATGACGGTTGGTACCGCTTTTCCTACGAATGATATTCAAGAACTTGAAGTGAGCGGACGTAATCTTTCAGAGGGGGTGCCAAAGAGTTTTACGTTGAATAGTAATGAGATATTAGAAGCGTTGCAGGAAACTTTGGCTGGTATTGTTGGAGCTGTTCGTGCCGCATTAGAGCAAACACCGCCCGAGTTGGCTTCTGATATAGCTGCACGTGGTATGGTTCTCACGGGGGGCGGCGCGTTGTTAAAAAATATTGATCGATTATTTATGGAAGAAACAGGATTACCCGTTATTATTGCCGAAGATCCTTTAACTTGTGTGGCTTATGGAGGAGGCAAAGCATTGGAAATGTTAGATAGTGGCGCAGCAGATTTCCTAACACAAGAGTAGTATGTTAAAAATTAAAAATTAAGAATGAAGCATGGCGTTATTGTATAAATGACTTATCCGTCATCCTGGCTGGGAAGCCAGGATCCAGTTGACAGGGATGTTAAATTAAATAAGTCTGGATCCTGAATCAAGTTCAGGATGACGCGGTCTTGATTTCCAGGATGACCTTAATCACGATTTATGCAACAACGCTATTTTTAATTCTTAATTAATAAAACGGGGCTTTAGTCATTAAACATCTATTTAAAAAAGATTCAACCATTGGGTTTCGCGCCTTTTTGTTCTTAGTAGCTTCCTCCATTCTGATGGTTGTCGATCTTCAAATTCCTCCTTTTCATGAAATGCGTTCTCAGATATCCGTTCTAGTTACTCCTATTCAATATCTGGTGAGTCTACCGATTGATTTCGTGAATTGGATATTTACGGATGTCTCTACGCGGCAACAGTTATTACAGGAGAATGCTCAATTAAAGGCTTCTTTGTTGTTGTTCCAAGCGGAGCTTCAAAAACAATATGCAATTGAATCAGAGAATCAACAATTACGCACTTTATTAGGTACAAGCCAAAAATTTAAGCATAAAGTGTCAGCCGCGCAATTATTGGCTGTAGTTTCAAACCCTTTTTCGCGTGAAGTTGTGTTGAATAAAGGTTCGATGGATGGAGTTTTTGTGGGACAGCCGATCATGGATGCTTGGGGAATAATGGGGCAAGTGGTGCAAGTGAATGCGGCAACTAGTCGTGTTATGCTGCTTACCGATGCAAGAAGTTCCATTCCTGTTCAAGTAAAACGGAATAATATCAGAGCAATAGCCACAGGGGATCCTCGCTTTGATGTTTTACGGCTAGAACATATCCTTAATACAGAAGATATTCAAAAAGATGATTTTTTAGTGACCTCAGGCCTGGGGGGGCGGTATCCTTACGGTTATCCTGTCGGGGAAGTCATTTCAGTTAAACGGGATTCTAATGCGCAATTTGCGGAAGTTGTGGTAAAGCCAAGTGCTCATCTGAGACGTAGTCGACTGGTTTTATTGTTATGGAAGCAAGAAGGTAAATCATGACCAAACATGTTTTTAGAAATTATTGGTTTATTTATGTTAGCTTATTTGTTGCTCTGGTGCTTGATATGTTGCCTTTACCAGAAGGTGTGGCGTGGATACGTCCACAATGGGTGTTGTTGGTATTAATATATTGGATGATAGTTTTACCTCATTTTGTAGGTATTTTTACAGCATTTTCCATGGGTATTATTTTAGATCTCGTAGAAGGATCAGTCTTAGGTGAGCATGGCATTGCTATGATTATTATTGCTTATCTAATTGCTAAATGGCATCAACGCATTCAAACTTTTTCATTAATTCAGCAAAGTTTAGTCATTGCGAGCCTTATTTTTATATATCAATTCATCATTTTTGTGATTCAAAAAATTCTAGGCTTGCCTTTAAATACTTATTTATACTGGGTTTCATTCGTCATTTCGGCTGTTTTATGGCCTTGGTGCTTTATTCTTTTACAAGATTTTAGCCGACGATTGCACATAAATTGAAATAGTATGCTAAAAAAAATTATTCGGATCATTTGGTATTTTATTGCTTTTTTGATTGTTTTAATGGCAGTCTTAATGACATTAGCCAGGCTTTTTACACCCTTATTGAATCAACATCGTGACTTTTTTGAAAAATGGGCCTCCGATTTCTTAAACCACCCCGTTAAAATAGAAAAATTACGTGCAGAATGGGCGGGTTTCGATCCGGATTTAATGTTTAAGCACCTGGCGATTTATGATCAACAAAATAAAAAGGTTTTATTTCAAATTCAAAATTTACATATCAATATTAATGTTATAAAAAGTTTATTAACCCAAAAAATCAGTCCTTCAACTATTAAAATTTCCGGGGTACATCTTGTTATTCATCAATTAGATAAACAGCAATTTCGAATTAATGGGATCACTTACATCAGTCATCATGAGGATTTAGCAAGCCCTATCAATGCGCAGCAATTAATTGCTTGGTTGTTGATGCAACCTCGACTCACTTTAGAGGATGTGCGGGTTAACTGGGAATCAGTAACAGATAAAATTGCAGATATTCATTTAGAAGAAGTCAATTTGCTCAATACGCCTGATCAACATGCGCTTTACGGTTCTGCGATATTGACTCAAGACCATGAATCAGCCGCTGATTTTGCTTTGTTATTAAAAGGCGATTTAAATGACCATCAGCATTTGACTGCTTATTTTTATACTTATTTGAAAAATGTGGAATTATCGACATGGGCTTCTTATCTGAAATATGATGGGTATCAAATACAATCAGGTCGTTTAAATGGCAAATTCTGGTTAGCATGGAAATCACAAGATTGGAATAGTGTGCAATCTGCTTTAAATATTGATCATCTTGTTTTACAAGGGAAAAAAGAACTTTTAGTGCGCAAATTGCAAGGCAATTTTTTGTGGCAACCTAAGGATAATGGTTGGCAATTAAGTGGTGATGAAGTTCAGCTTATCTTAGATCGTACATATCCTTGGATGCGTAATAAATTTATTTTTGAAACGCAAAAACAACATTTAAAACCCGTTTATAAATTATGGGTTGAGCATCTTGATCTTGCAGATCTTCGAAAATGGATGGTGGTTGATCCACAACTCATTTCTGATAAAACGAGAGAAATCATTACCGCTTTAAACCCGAGTGGCTACCTTGCACAAACTTTTTTTTCTAACGCTGATGCAGATTCATTTCCTTATCAATTTGCCACTTTTTTTAAAGGGGTTACCTTTTCTCATTGGAAACATATTCCAGGCGTTCAAAATCTTTCTGGTCAAATTTTGGTGTCGCCGGATCACGGCTCTCTCATTTTAGATACACAAAATAGTATTTTAGATTTTGGCACTTTATTTCCCAACCCCTTGCAATGGAATATTTTGCAAGGGCGGGTGGATTGGCAAAAGCAAGAGGATGGCAATTTAGAATTTAATAGCCAGGATCTTTTTGGCATCAACGATCATGTCGCCTTATATGGACAAATGAATTTATTGATGGATTTAAAAACGCCTATCCCTGTTTTAAATTTGTTGGCAGGTTTTGATGTTGATGATTCTACTCAGGTAAGTCATTATTTACCTGTTGGAATCTTAGGGAAAAACGTTGTCAATTGGCTTGATCAAGCTTTTGTGAGAGGTAACGGAGCTTCGGGTACGGTTATCATTCAAGGGCCTATGAATAGATTTCCTTTCGACTACAACGAAGGCACTTTTATTGTTGATTCAACAGTGCGAGATACTGACCTTAATTATGCACAAAACTGGCCTATCGCTAAAAATATTAATGCTTCACTCATATTTTCTGGTCGGTCTATGAATTGTATGGCGCAAAGTGGTTCGTTGTACGATTCTAAAGTGACCAAGCTTCAAGCCAGTATCCCATACATGGGGCACGAAAAGACGAATTGGCTTTATTTAGAAGGCATCGTCGATGGTTTGTCTGAAAATTTTTTAAGCTACATTAAACATAGTCCACTCAATAAAACGATAGGGCAGGATCTTGCTCCCTTAAATGTTACAGGTAAAGCTAATCTCTCTTTGAAGCTTGATATACCTTTGGAAGATGCTGACAAAACTAAAATTAATGGGCAAATACAGTTTTTTGATAACCAATTAGAACTTCCGGTCTGGAAATTAATGCTGAATGCATTAAGTGGATCATTAAACTTTACAGAACATGGATTTTCCTCAGAAGGCATTACCGCTCATTTACTAGGAAACCCGACAACATTCAAATTAGAAACCGTAAAACCCAATCACACTTCTTCTTTAAAACCTTTTACTCGTATAACGTTTGATGGTCATCTTAATTTTAAAAATTTATTTGATTATTTAAAAATAAAGCAACCTAAAGTAATTTCTGGAGAATCAGATTACCAAGCCCAGCTTGATTTACATACCGCAAAAGGGGATACGCAGCAAAATTTTTTAAAAATACAATCTCATTTATCCGGTGTAGCAATCGATGTACCAGCACCACTCAAAAAAGAACAGAATGAATCCGTTTCATCCCAATTAGCATTTTATTTTGGTGAAAATCAACCAGTGAAAGCTAAATTTAATTTGGGAGAACGTTATAGTTTAGCCACTATTTATAAAAAGCTTAAAGATCAATATCAATTATTTAGTTCCAATTTGCATTTAGGTAGTTCAAATGCAGTCTTTCAAGATCAACCGGGTTTATATATTGATGGATTTTTACCCACGCTGGATTGGCAGAAGTATTTAAACACTCAGAATCAGACTGAACTTTTAGAGGAATTCACGTTTCCTATCAAACTCAGAGCAATTGATTTGAAGTTAGGTACTGTCGATTTATTCGGTCAAACATTGACTAATACCCTGTTTTCTCTAAAGCTACTAGAAGAAGGGGGATGGGCATTGGGATTAGATGGCGCAGCCGTTAAAGGGCAAATCCGGATTCCGAAAAATTTGAAAACGGAAACAATTTCTGGAGTATTTGATCGATTGTATTTAAATACCCCGGGGAAAGAAGGATTAACTTATACAGATCTGGATCCTGGTAAAATCCCATCGCTCGACATTCGTGTACAAGATTTTAAATATGGGAAATATCAGTTGAATGGTATTCATTTGGTTTCTTATCCCGCGTGGCATTCCATGCACATTAAATCCCTCAATCTCTACTCTAAACCCTTATCAGGAAATCTCTCAGGTTCTTGGTCAAAAAATATTGCTAATCAGTATTTTAGTCATATTCAAGGGAATTTGATGAGTCGTGATATTATTGAGTTATTTAAAATGTTGGATATTCACTCCAGTTTGCGCGGAACAACCGGTGAAGCTTCTTTAGATTTCAAATGGCCTGGAAATATTTATCAGCCCAACGTTAACGAGATCTCAGGTCAAGCAAATGTAGATCTCGGAAAAGGGGTGATTATTAATTTAGGGGAATCGACAACAGCAAAGCTTGATATGGGGCGTATTTTAAATTTGTTGAGTATCAATAATTTGATCTTTATGAATTTTAATAATTTGAGCGGGAAAGGATATAATTTTGACAAAATGCATGCTAATTTTAATTTTTCGAAAGGGCTTATTACGGCTAGCCATTGGTATTTCGATGGTTCCATTGCTCATATTGATATGAAAGGAACTATTAACCTTATCCAAAAAACACAGTCATTACGTCTCGCTGTTACTCCTTATGTCACATCCAGCTTGCCCGCATTGGCTACTATTTTAGGAGGACCCATTGCGGGGGTTGTTACTTGGGTTGCGGATAAGTTAATCGGTAAAGAAATTGGGAAGTTGATACAATATCATTATCAAGTCACTGGTACTTTCGAAAAACCCATTGTTACAGAACTCAAGCGCACTGCCCCTGTGCAGACAGCAAAAGCAGAGTGATAAAGGGGGCGAACCGTGTTTTGTGTTTTGTTTTGGTGTTGTTGCATCCATCACAACACCTAGGGGGCAAGGAACGAGGATTGTAAAGGCCATATATATGCGGCCCCTACAGGCATATGCCATCCTTACAGCAATTATTTTTTAGGGCTGTTGGGATCTGTGTATTTGTCATTCTGAACTTGATTCAGGATCCAGCAAAATCAAAGACTTATAATCTTTGATTTTGTAAAAAAACTCAGATCCCAACAGTCCCTTTTCTAAAAAATAATAATAGAGTAGGAAATATTTATGTCTTTTGATGACCCGGATTCCCCAGAAGCAACATTAATAGGCTATCGTTCTGAAGAAGATGAAGATAACAATTTATTTGATACTTGGATTCCTCGATGTTACTCAGAACCTAATTTATCGGGTTTTCCCTCTTTTTTTTCTGAAAAACTACCGAATCCACGTAAAACCAGATCAGCTGAGGGAATAAATACAGGAACTGGTTCTGAGCTTTCAGAAAAACAGGGGGAAGGGGAGTCAGAGCAAATCTTTTCCTCTGATCTAGAAACCAGAAGCGCGAAATCCGAAACAGAAAGTGATCATCAGGAAGTACAAAAATGTCAGAGAGAATTTTCAAAACATGCAAAAAATGTGGAAACAAAGTTACGAAAAATAAAAAATTATTTAAACGGAATATCTGATCAAGTTGCGCAAGATTTAGGAGAGTATAGAAGAAAAATTCGACAATTTCCTAAAAAACGAGTTCAACTTACTCAAGTATTACAAAAAAAAATCCATCAGATGCTAGAAGAACTCATAGCAATTAATGCATCTGAAGATATGGAAACCTTAAAGGCCGGTATGCAGATTTTAGAGAATACTCTTGAACTAATAGGCCCATTAAAATATCTTCAAGCAAAACCAAGAAAAAGAAATAGAAGAGGGGGGGAAAATAGGCAAAGAAAAAAACACAAAAGGCGTAGTCAAAAAAGACAAAACGGAAAAACCTATCGGGAATATTTTGAAGAAATAAACACAAACTTAGAAGGGATTAATCGTGATGCAAGGAAAATAATAGAGCGTCTTGAATTATTTCAAGATCAATTCATTCAGGATATTTCGCAAGAAAATGTTTCCGAAGCTATTCATCCTCAGCAACTCATTATTCCCGTCCCTAAACCATCAAGCCAGCAAGTAAAAGGGATTTGTCTTTTAATTTTTCGAAGTCAATATAAAGAAGCTTTGCGAAAATTAAACCCAATTACAGAAATACAGGATGAAGCAGATTTAAAGGGACTTTTATATGCATTAATTTTTATTTTATGTATGAATAAGAATCCTGAATTTTCGTCAATAGTGAAAAAAATATTCTCGAAAATTTTCAATCTGTTACAAAGTGAGCACCCCGATAAGGTTTTGGGATGGTTACAAGAGATACTTTCAAATTACCCACTTAAACAAAACATATCATCGATCACTCAACTGATAAAATTAAAAGAACTTGTTTCAGCTCCTGATAGCATGAATTTAGTTTTGTCTTGGTGTCAAAAAGCTCAGGAATTTTTAGATCAATATAGTAAGGCTACGAGAGTTCATGATCATGAACATGAAGACTTTTCAGAGGCTTTATTTCATTTAAATGGTGCAAAAACGCTTTTTGAAGCCCTTTTTGAAAATATATCAGAACCCAATACTGCTCTTTTTAAAAAATGGCAACCGTTATATAATGATGTTTTGGTACGTATAGGTTCGTGTTATTTAAGTTTGACCAATTTTTCTGAGGCCCTTGGACATTTTCATGATGTTTTTGTGTCACAACTCGAATATCCTAAATTATTACAATATATGAGTTATGCTTATGTGGGTTTAGAGAAATTTGAAGAAGCGGCTCGGTTTTTAGAGGAAAATTGTGATATTGAGGAGCCAAGCAAATCAATGGAGGCTTTAGTAGATTTATTTCAAATATCATGTATTCAGATTTATTGTTATACAAAAATAGGAAAAAATAAAGAAGCAGAAACTTTAGCACAAATTTTATGTGAAAAATTTTGTGCCTGTCTGCCTCGAGGGCTCACTGCTGAAATACTTGTAAATAAAATTTGTGAAGGTTTTGAAAATACACCTCCCGGGGGAACAGTTGTGATGAGCTTGGAAGATTCTATACCGAGTAGAGAACTAAGGACGTAAAAATTGGGGTCAAATGCCGTATAGAGATATAAATGCTGCGATTAACTTGAAAAATTACGCCGTGAGTTCCACGTTTAGCCAGGGGAGAGGGGAAGGCACTGGCCTTGACACAATTAATCCCAAGATGAAACCAGAAAGCCTCAATGAAGCAGGAAGTTGGTACTAAATGGGGCTGTTGGGACCCGAGTTTTTTTAAAAAATCAAAGATTATAACTCTTTGATTTTTATTCGTCTCATCCGTGAGACTCTCGAGCTCGCTTCCTTGCTCGTTAAAATTCGTTCCCGACGAATTTTTCTGGAT
>JAFGHQ010000048.1 GCA_016930035.1 Gammaproteobacteria bacterium
AGATAAATTTGGAGTGCAATCCCTTTATAGATTGCACTATTTTGCAACGCATAAAGGCGTTGCACTCCTGCATCTTCCGCTTAACTTCAGACCTCAACGGCATTGAAGTTAATTCGCAACTAATTTTATAGATAAAATTTAATAGAACGATTTGTATTGTCTATCATTTTTATAGTACGTTCATTAAGATATTCTAAAAAATGTTTCACGGCCTGCTGTGCTCTTCCTGTAAAGGAACAACATAGATAAACATGGACTTCATCTTTTTGAAAATTTAAAAAGCCAGGAGATTGAGATAATTGCCTAAGGACCGCATGTAAATCTCTCAAATTACCGTAATACATTTTAAATTCGCTCACAGCATTATAAAATATATTTCTAGTAATAATTTTAAGCTGATCAAGAATTTGTTTTTTTCTTAAATCGAGGCGGATATAACCGTTATTTTCAATCTTTTCTTTTCGTTTGAGTGCTTTTTGTTTTTTGTTAATTCGATCTCTATATTTTATTATTTTTGATTTCAGTTGTTGATACTGTTGTACTATTTGAAGTTCTTTTGTCAGTGTTCCGTTTATGGAAGCGTTGTTTTGAATGTGTTCTATTTTTTTCTTCGTTAATATTTTAAGGCCAAGCGGCTTTAAGACTTCTAAACGTTCAGCCTTAAGTGTTTCAAGCTGTATTTCTAATGCTTTGATTTCACCTTTTTCTTGTTGAATTCTGTCTTTAAGGCTCAATTGTTCATAAGCATATGAGGTGATTTCATCTAGTCCAAAATGTGCTTTTTCATATTTAAAATCATTTTCTTGACACATCCAGCGTTGCAATATATAAGTCATTATCGTTTTGCCATGTACGTGGTTATCATTTGTTAAGACACTGGAAATTTTTGCTGAATTTTCATTATTTCGTTTTACAATAAATTTACGACATTTATAACCAGCACCAAATTCATAAGTTGTCTCTAAAAACTCAATTGAAATTTCTTTATATTTACCAATATCATTTTTTTCCTGATATAGGGTAAATTGATCAGTGAATTGGAGTTCTTTCTCATCTGGAGCTTGAAAATTAACTTCCCATGTGATGAAATGGGTGTTGCTACGATCGTGTAATTCGAACAACTCTTCGGAAAAACCACCACGGTCATAAATCAAGCCGACTCGTACTTCAGGCTGATGAGATACAAGCGCCTTTACCCGAGGAATCATATGTTTAATGGTGTGACGAAAACTGTCGAAACAATCTTTTAGCTCAACGATAACGGGATAGCCTTGATCATTATGAACAACGTAGTGATTTGTCCCTTTCATTAATCGGTTTTTAACAGCACACCATCCTTTAAGAATATCGAGGTTGCCGACATAAGGATCAAAATGACCATCGATATAAAAATAACAACTGTTCTTTTCTAGATGGGGAGTCGAAACATAAGCTAAATTTGCATCAAAAAGTGCTTGTTGATAGGCATCAAATTCCTGGTAAGCCATGACACCTAATTGATAATGACTTTGAGTGACACTGTTTGTTTTGCATCTGGTATAGATTTCAAGTTCGTGTCGTGGAAAATACCTGGCCTGTTCAAAATTAACAGCACCATACAATATTTGATATATCCAGTGAAGCAAGGGAGCAACTCCAACTTTGAGTTCGTTCATAAATTTTTCAAGCCACAAATTAAAAATAAGCAGACCAGCGCTATGGAAAAAACTAAATCCATTATCTGATCTGTTAAAGCTATTTTTTGCTACAGCACTATTTTCTAATAAATCAGCTATCAATGCTGGTTTTACAATAGCTGTTTCTGTTGCTTCATCGAGTGTTCTTGTTTGCTCTGAAATCGTGTTATCGACATCAATCTCATTATCTGGAGTCGTCTGTTTATTATCAATTTCCTTTTTTAATGGAGCAATAACCTGCCTTAGTGCTTCACTTGAAATTGTGATGCCAAAGGTCTGATAAATTTCGTCCCTTAATTTTTGGTTATAATCTCTTCGATTTATTAAATATAATTGTTTAAAACGTATGTTAATAAAAGATTCAACCTCAATCGTTAATTTGGTCTTCTTGCAATGCAGACCAAGCAAACGTTCAAAAAGTTGTTGCTCATTTTGGCTAGTGGAAAGTATTGTTCGGTAGCGTTTCACTGTATCGACGTTTATTCCAAACGCTCTGGCAATAGCAACCAGTGAAAAACCAGCTTTAGCTAATCGAGCAACAAAGTACCGAAATTGAAAGGATTTGGAATCATTGGGAATTATTTCAAAAAAAGCCAATCCAATATAAACATGTAATTCTGTTTCATCCTCACTTTTTTGAATATGGATAACTGGCTTTTTTTTGTTGATTCCTAAAATCCCTTGCATGATATTGCTCCATTGATTTGTTAATGTCTATGGAACAATATAATAAAATATTTTCAAATAAACAACCAAAATTAGTTGCGAATTAAAATAATTATCTCTAATGTCTTTATTGACCTTAACTCGGTTTCCGTTGAGGTCTGAACTTTTGGGCATTATATTTTACTGCTGGGCATAGTTTTTTGTAATGCCGCCCTTCATGGACCCAGCACAAGGCCAATTGTTTGCCG
>JAFGHQ010000049.1 GCA_016930035.1 Gammaproteobacteria bacterium
TCGGATGTGGTAGCCATAGGTATCCCGCTTCGTTCTTCGAGCTACGGAAGATGGAAGAATCCTCCTTCGTTAAAATTACCGGAGAACAAAAGAATTACAATCAGAAAAGAAACGGCCTGCCATTCGTAGCACACAGAAGAGCAAAATATGGCCAGAGGTAGAATCGAACCTCCGATACAAGTATTTTCAGATCATTGACTAAAAATTAACTCTTTGATTTTATTAACTTTTATCGCTGTACCGCCCACTACAAACCTCCCACAAACGGCCACAGCATCCAACTGATCCCCACAAAATCCCCGCGCAATAAAACCCTGTATTTATATTCTTATTTGCTCCAAAAATCTTTTAGCGGCGGGGGATTGTTTATTCGCAAAAGCATAAAGATTTGCATGTAAATTCAAGAGTGAGTTTATCGGTGTTTCTCTAGATGATAGAAAATTTTTTGGTTGAAAATTAGCAAATACAACCCAATATAATAGCTCCAGATATTGATTTAGAAGGCATCGGAAACAATGGCAACACTTTTAAAAAAATTAATTGAGTGGATTAAATTCAATTTTGTGCGGTCAAACCAAGACAATTCAAACAGAATAGAAATCACCCAAAAAAGAACAAAAGATTCTCCTATTGATATAAAACAAAATTATTATCACGATAACAAAGAGATACCTAAAAAGAGCCAAGATTATTAAAATTTTTAATAACAAAAGAGTCAATCTTTATGTATGAAACCGACGATTCAAGAAAAATAGTAATCATACAAAAAAGAGCAGAAAATTGCCCCATTGCTATAGATCAATCTAAAAATATTTATATTGATGTATCCAGAAAAGCTCAAATCATCGAAGACATATTACAAACAAGACTAGAAGGTTGGGTCATTACTCCTGAAATATGGACGCTAAAAAATAACTGTAAAGTTTCATTACGTATAGAAGAGAGGGTCGGTGATTGGAAAAATCTACCCCTCCTTAAGGGTAAAATTAATGAAGCTTTCCATGATCCAAATGTATGGGCGGAATTAATGACGTTATTTTATAACAATAACCCTATCAGCAATTCTGTATGGGGATTATGGTTAGATGGGGGTAGGTTAATGCTGCCTTATCCAAAAAATCGTGAAACAAGTTCAGGATTTGAATATTTTATAGATGATGCTTTGGCATGGCATTTGGCATTATTACGCACAACTCAAGTTTTTGGCGAGATGGATCGTATAAATTATTGGCTTAAAAAGTTAGATATCCAAAAAAAAGTATGATTAAACCCGACAATTTTCAAACAACTGAACAAAAAGTCCTATAAATTATTTAGCAAGCCATGCATCAACTTTAATTGAAGGAAAAAAATGGTGCAATTTTTCTTATTCCTTATTGTTTTTCCAAGCTTCCCCTTTCATGTGCGGCACAACTTTATTCCACACTAATTCACAGGCGATATCATAATTCCAGTTGTAATCAACAGGTAATAAACCAGTTGTATCGTTTCTAAAATTAATATCTTGTTGTTTTTCGAAAAAATTTTGTTCAAACATGGCCCTAGTTATGTTTTCTTGATTATAGTTATTGTACTTTCCGAGAATATTAAGAGAGTTTTCTAGCTCAAATAAATCATGTGTTACAGCATGCCAAATATCAAACAAATCACGCCCTTTGCTTCGTTGGTACAATGCCCTGATTTTGGTCGCCATGAGTTCATCAATATGATAAGTACGAATTATCGCTTCATCATTAAACCATCTCGAATCAACTTTAAAGCTATAATTGATAGGTTTTAGTACATAAAAATGCTCCGTTGTATTTATTTCCACTTTTAATTTAGCTATGACGTTATCGATTGTTCGATATTTGTAAATAAGCTTTGCGCTTCTCGCAGTCATTTTTCGCTTTGGGGTCCCGAGCCATGCATCTAGCATTGATCTAATGGCATCAATGGTTTCCCCTATGGGCTCAGCAATGATTTGTACGAAATCTATATCTTCACTGTAACGGGCTGACGGTTGGATATAGAGTTTATTGAGTGCTGTTCCCCCTCTAAACAAGAGCGAGTTTTGGATTTTTTGGTGTTGGTACATGTTCACCAAAGCTTTGCTAATAATGAGATCTTGCTCAACCATTGAGGAGCTTGACCATGGCGCATATTGACGCCAATGATCAATATGACTTTTGGATATCATAAATCACCTTCTATTTTTGTATTAACAATAATATGCCAATCTTTATTTTTTGACTTACTTTTAGTATTTCCACTGGTAAGCGGGACATAACGTGGCGATTGTTGCCGCAGATATTTTTTTAAAACACGGATAAGTTCTATATGTTTTTGTTCATCATTTGGGCTTATAGTCTGTTCCAAAATAAATCCTAATCGTTGCAACCAATTTAATTTTTTAGAAGTTTTAGCTAATTCTAGTAATTTTTTAATATCAATAGAATCTGTTAACTCTTCTAAAATGGTAGCAATACGGTTAATGCCCCCAACTTGTTTGGGATATAGTAATAAATCCATGGCAGTTAATTCTGGAGAAGAAACTTTATAATAACCTGTAGGTCCCTCAAACTTATTAATAGGTAAATTAGTAAGATCTTTTTTATAAATAAAATCAATTGCTACCTTTCCACAGCGTATTGGGTTTACACGCTTCGATACTATAATTTGATATATCTGAGGTTTTTGATGCGCTGCGCCATAACATTCCGCGGCACTTAATAAAGCCACATAATAATCGACGCCCCAATAGCCCATTAGAAAACTTATAAAATAATTTGCAGGCAAACATTTGAGTATCTGGTATTCGGGTCTGAGAATGAGGTGAAAGTTTTTAGCAACAGTTGTAATAATTCCTTTCTTTCTGGCTCGGCTTAGACTGATGTTTAATGCTTGCCGAGAAATGTTTAATGCTTTTTTTGCCTGACCCGAGATAAAAAAAACCTCACCGTGGGCTTGTAATTGATTGATGTAATCAGTTAGGTGTTTCATGTTTAGTTGCCTAATACTTAATTTTTGGAAATTATAGAGCATAAAAACCGATAAAACAACATTTTATGTAATCAAAATAACCTTTTTAGTAATTTTAGATACATAAATTGCCAAAAAATGACAAATAAAATATATTTTATCGAGGGGTTTTATAGATTTAACAAAATTAAATTGAATACTTGTTTTTTTAAGATTTGAAAAGAAATTTTGGTTTTCCAATGCAAGGATCATTATTCCTTGCTTCTTTCTTATATGTGTTTTTGATATCAAATCATAAAATAATAAGTGATTGATTTTATAGATATTTTTAGAAATATAAATTAATTATTACGACCAATAAGAGATAAAAAGTGTGATTTTTTGGAAAATAATCCCTACATTGGACTTTTCGGGGAATTATGGAATCGCTGCGAATGCTTGATTTTATTGGTGGCCAGAGGTGGAATCGAACCACCGACACAAGGATTTTCAGTCCTTTGCTCTACCGACTGAGCTATCTGGCCATGAGTGAGATAAAGTCATCGAAAGGATATTTCATATTAAACCGGCAGCCTTATGTCGAGTCAAGGTCTTTTTGATGTAACTTTTGGTGTCTGACACCATTGGTTACATGTAAAATTTTTCAATATTTCATTCAGTCCCTGATTCCATCCACTCATCAGGCTTTCGGTATCTTTATTTTTCAAGGGTACGGCTGCATGGAAGATTTTATTCAAAAGGATATTATTTTTTTCCACATCCGGATTGGTCAAGACGAAATGAATGCTGATTACTGCTTTTGGATGGTCTTTGTCACGATAATCTGCGTAAAGATCTGTGATATGGGTCTGAAGTTCATAGTCAACTTTATCAAAACTGCCCTCACCTGCCACATAATCAAACAAACATGTGGCATTCAAATATTGTTGAATCAATTGCTGTATTTGCACCGCTGGCGGAATCAAAAAAGCATGGTAATAATCAATTAAATAATGAATATTACTATCACGATATACAAAATTCACACCAGAAAATTGCTGGTTCACAGTCACATGTTGAATTTTGAGCTTTTTACGAATGGTTTTGAGCTTTTGTGGCGTTTTAATTTGCAGCAAATACTGATCGGCTCGCTGATATTTCACGCTTAAGCAGCCTGCGCAAAATAGCAAGACAAATATCGAAATCAAGATGTAAATATATTTCATTTTCATAAAGTATTAGGGTCCAATTTGGGCGGAGGAGCACCGAATAAAATTTGAGAAGGGAAATGTTTTGCTTGCTCGGATAATTCACGCAAATTACCCGACATATTATTAAGATTATTAACTGTGTCAGCGAGCTGTTGACTGAGTCGATTGAGTAATAAATTACTTTTTCGAACTGCTTGCCGGCTGGATTGGGTTAATTTGTCAACACTACTAAATAATTTTTTAAATGGCACTTGTTTGAGTTCATCTAAAATATATTGCACATTGTCACTAAAACGCGTCAACGTGCTGGTGGCTGAGGGAATATAAAAGTGTTCGGGTGCCCAATCGATGGGAAGCGGTGGGCTTTTTTTAGGATTCTCAAAATTGAGCTCCAAATAAGCGTTCCCCGTCAAGCCTTGTTGGGCTAGTTTAATACGTAATCCATCTTTGATGTATTTGTTCAGGAGCTGATTTTTCCCTTCCTCAGTCGATTTGATCAAAAAGCTTGAAGTAATTTCCATCCCAACATAAATATATCGCGAGTAAGCTTTATCAAAATGTTTGGTCTCATAAATTTCATTAACAAAAGTGATATCCTTGACGTGCCCAATATCAAGCCCACGATATTTGACAGGTGAACCAAGACTTAAGCCTTGAACTGACTCATTAAAATATGTTTCGATATAAGCTGTTTTTTGGAATAACTTTCCGGATCCTAAAATCAAAATCCCTGTCACTAATAAAACCAAACCGATAATGACAAAACTGCCTATTCTAAAATAACGTGATTCTTGGGTTTCCATACTTATTCGAATTTCCGATGAAAAAATTGTTGCACAAAAGCATTTTTGCTTTTGTCGCGTAAAATACGAGGATCACCTTGTGCTTCAATTTTACCATGATGAAGCATAATAATCCTATCCGCAATTGCAAAAATGCTGCTCAATTCATGCGATACAATAACAAAAGTAATGCCTAAAACTTGGGAAAGATTCAAAATAAGCTGATCGAGTTGCGCCGAAGTAATAGGATCAAGCCCAGCTGAAGGTTCATCCAAAAATAAAATTTTAGGATCTAAGGCCATAGCCCTAGCAATAGCCGACCGTTTTTTCATCCCGCCGCTAATTTCAGCGGGCATATAATTGCCGAATTCTCCTAAGCCTACCATGGAAAGCTTATTGTGCGCGATCGCCAAAATAGCTTCTTGAGGTAAATCGGTCAGTTCTTCGAGGGGTAAAGCGACATTTTCTAGCAATGTCATGGAACCGAAAAGCGCGCCACTCTGATACATAACGCCTATTTTTCTTAAAATACGGAGCCGTTTTTCAAATGCGGCGGTTACAATATTATCTCCTTCGATCGTTATTTGCCCTTTGTAGGGCTTTTCAAGGCCAATCATTTGGTTTAATAACGTGGTTTTTCCGCTGCCAGAGCCACCTAAAACAATAAAGATTTCTCCAGAATTTACTGTAAAGCTCATGTCATCGAGGATAATTCGGGTATCGTATTTTACCGTTAAATTTTTTACCTCGATAATGGGTGGCATGATTTGATTAAACTCCCAAAACGTAATAAAGCCCTGCGAAAATACCATCAGCAATGATAATGACAATAATGCTGTTCACGACTGCTCGGGTGGTTGAGTTGCCGACCGCGCTTGCCCCTGTTTTAGTTTTTAATCCCTCCAAACAACCTACGCCAGCAACTAATAAACCGAACACGCAAACTTTAATCAACCCCCCAATAAAATCGCCCAGTTCAATAGCGCTTTTTAATTGTTCTAAGTAAATATTTAAATTAAAACCTAACATCTTCATGACGATGCCGCAACCAATTAAACCAAATATAATAAGAAATATGTTCAAAATGGGGGCAATAATAGTGGCCGCGATAACTTTAGGCACGGTTAAAAATTTGACAGCGTCTAATCCGAGGGTAGTTAGTGCATCGATTTCTTGATTAATTTTCATCGTGCCGATTTCTGCTGCAAAAGCGGATGCCGTCCTGCCTGCGAGCAGTACTGCTGTCATCAAGGGGGCTAATTCTCGAACTAACGAAATGCCCACCAAATTGGCAATATAAATTTGGGTTCCAAATTCACCGAGAGGAATTGCTGCCTGAAAAGCGGAGATCAATCCCATCAAAAAACCCACTAGACATATAATAGGTAATGCATTGGGGCCTGTTTCGTCCAAAACAGCCCAAAAATCTTTCCAGCGGATTTTTTGGGGATGAGCAAGGGTTGCAATAAGATGAAAGGTCAACGAACCCAAAAAAATAATATCATTTCGAATTTCGCGTAACGTGTTAAGCGCTAATTTTCCAATACTGATCGTTAATCGGCGTTGGGCGGATTCGGCAACTTCCTCTTTACTTAGTGAGGAAGCAGGCGAAACGGATATTAAATCCATGAGTTGCTGAAATTGGGGTTTTAAACCCTGGATTTGGAATTGATGTTTGTTTTTTATTTGTTCCTGTTTTAAAGCGAGTAATAGCGCAATGCCTGCTCCATCGCAATAGTCTAAATGATCAGCAAGAATGGTAATTAATTTTGGATTGTATTTGGATTGTAAACTTGTGCAGCGTCGCCAAAGCTTGGGAACGCTTTGAATATCCAACCGGCCTTGAAATTGAAATTCAAGATGTTTGGGATTGTCTTCCTTGACTCTGAATTGATCCATCTCTGATTCCATTTTATTTATCGATCAAAATGTTCGCAAAGCAAATTGTATAGCCAAGCAAAAGCGAAACAAGTTATAAAGGCGTCAACAAGTCCCCAGATGGCTCCTACTATTCCTCCGAGTAGGCTAGAGTGGTATCCTACGTACAGTGTGCTAAAAAGTTGCACAAAATGTAGGCCATATTCGACGGTTTCAGACAGTATAGCCATCGCAAAAACGATGATTGACCAGATAATAGCTGCGGTAATCGCAAAACTCATGACTTCTAATCGAGCATATTTTTTAGCCATAATCATTTCCTCCTGTGTTTAATAGAAAAAACTTGCAGAAACACATTGGATCATACGCTTTTTTTCTCTGCGTTTCATATAAAAAAGATAATGAATGTGCGTGGAGTTGATTGGGTTTTGTTTGGCCTGATATCGTAGGGATCGCGGTCTTGCGAAGCGGGGTGGTGTTGGTAGGGGGGTGTTAGTGTCCCATTCTTGCGCTTGATCAGCGCTATTCTGATGGAAACCCATGAAAATTGGTCTTTGGAAGAACAGCGCTATTTAAGTTTTGATCCAGACGAATAGTCTGGGGAAAAAGCATTTGGGCCTAATTATTTTTTCTCAAATTTCCAGAAAAATAGTTGCTCTATCATATCAAGCCCATGATCCCTAGCCCTCTGTAATCCGAATCATATTCTCCAAAGCTATTCTAGCGTTATCAACAATCCATTTTTGGCCAACCCTATCTAAACGCTCTCGCTTACCCGTAAACTCATCGACCACATCTCCTGGCCACACCAAATTATAATCTAATTTTTTCCCTTTTCTTAAAAGGTCTAAAGTGCCTACCAAATGAGGCGGATCATTACGCGACATGGTTGCACAACCACAACCCATGCCTTTGAATTGAGACAATGGAGCATCACCGACATTCACTACTTCAATACCTCTTGGTACACATTGTTGTTTTACGTTTTGTACCATATGATTTTCAGTACCAATCGCATATTTTTTTGTGCCAGTCTTATCGTTCAACACATAATCTGCAATAAAAGCAGTCGATCCACAAGCATCGGCTTTTTCAACCACTTCAAGTCGGCATTCCGGATGCACGACCACGTTAAAGCCTAATCTCTGCCAATACTCCACCATTTCTGCACGATAATAATCATGAACCGAACATAAACTTGAAAATAAAATAAGTTGAGCCCGGTCGAATTGATCTAAAGTTCGTTGATTTTGTTGGAATAAACTGTAATGAGCCCCCTCAATACCAGCCGGCCAATAAGCAATGTTATTTTGGGGAATAGCAAGCCAATGGGCCACATTTTCCCCCATATTTTTATCAGGAATAAAAAGAATCTTTTTGTTTTTTGTCAAAGCCCATTCAAAGATTTTTTTGACATTAGAACTCGTACAAACTGCGCCATCCTGCGCTCCTGCTAAAGCTTTAATACGTCCTGACGTATTCATGTAGCAAACAGGTAAAATCTTTTCCCGCCCGTAACGCTCGTTCAATTCCTCTATCGCCGGTATCACCATAAAATCTTTGGCGTACATCTCCATGGTGCAGCCCGCTTTAGGATTAGTAATATAAATAGATTGGTCTTTATTAGCTAAAATACTAATGGTTTCCGCCATAAAATGCACAGCAGATTCAACGATGAGTTTTTTTTCAGGATGATTGACCACCATCAAAGCAAGTTGGTAAGAATCACCAATGCTCCCGCCAAATTGTTCAATGACATTGACAATATCTCCACCCATATAATAGTGAGCAAGCAACATTAAATCCTCACCGAAATAATCAAGAGCCGGTTCTATGTACCGTCTCATCCAAGGGATTACTGTTTGTGCGCTTCGATCAGGCAAATGAAGATATTCTTCGGCATAGGGAATAAATTCTTTTTGATACCAATCGAGCGGGTAATCTATCTGGCACACCAGCATATCAGGCTGCAATTGAAATTGCGTTTTTGAGACATTGGATATTTGCGTATAAAATTTTTTAAACATAGTAAATAACGTCAGTTATGTATAAGCCTTTTTAATTATAAAGATGTTGATTAACATCTTCACTCAAAATTTTCAAGGACTTTTTTGGGAAAAAATCGGAATTTATCTAATGCAATTTGATGCAATTTTTGTTTCAATATTTTCGTCACGTTTGTAAAACAACCCACCTAACTTTTTATTAAATTTTATTGATTTTTCAATAAGATATACAAATATGAGGAATTCCCGATGTCCGCAGCAAGAAGCCAGCACCGTGCAAGCCAAATTGTCACCAAAGTCGAAAAACGTGATGGATCTATTGTTCCTTTTGACTTAAATCGAATCATCAATGCGGTTCAAAAAGCAATGATCGCAGTCGAGGAAGGAACACGAAAAGACGCTTCTATCGTTGCCAACAAAGTTTTAGATGAATTAGAACGGATTAAAAGGCGCTATAAACGATTCATGCCTACAGTAGAAGGGATACAGGATGCCGTTGAAAAGGAATTAATTTTAGGTGGATATGTCAAAACAGCCAAAGCTTATATTTTATATCGAGATAAAAGAGCCAGTATGCGTCGCGCCGAAATACTTATTCCTTCTGATCTTAAAAAACTCGCCGAAGAAAGCAGTAAATATTTTCATAGTCAATATAACGAATTTGTTTATTTAAGAACTTATGCACGCTGGATTGATGAAAAAGGCCGTCGGGAAACTTGGATCGAAACCGTTCAACGTTACATAGACTTTATGCGTGAAACTTTAGGTAATAAATTAACTCAAGCGGAATATGAAGAAATTTACCACGCCATTCTCAGTCAAAAAGCAATGCCCTCTATGCGACTTTTACAGTTTGCAGGAAAAGCAGCCGGATCAACGAATGTTTGCGCTTATAATTGTTCTTTCATCGCACCAAGAAAGTTACGTGATTTTGGCGAAGTCATGTATCTTTTAATGTGTGGAACAGGCGTTGGTTTTTCGGTGGAAAGCCAAAATATTCAAGCGTTACCACAAATATTTCCTCAGACAAAAGAGATGCTTCCAGTGCACGTCATAGAAGATAGCAAAGAAGGGTGGTGCAGAGCTTTAGTTTTAGGTTTGAAAACTTGGTTTGAAGGTAAAGATATTCAATTTGACTATTCAAAATTAAGGCCAGCCGGTGCCCGTTTGAAAACTTTTGGGGGCCGTAGTTCCGGCCCGGAACCTTTACGTGCTTTATTAGATTTTAGCCGAGTGAAAATCTTAAGTCGCCAAGGTCGTCGCCTCAGTAATCTTGATGTGCACGATATTTTATGCAAAATCGGTGAAATCGTCGTAACGGGGGGCGTGCGTCGCAGCGCGATGATTTCGCTCTCAGATCTTGATGATAGTGATATGCGGGATGCCAAAATAGGTCAATTTTATTTTACAGAGCCTCAACGCAGTGTTGCAAATAATTCAGCTGTCTACACTGAAAAACCAACGAGCACACAATTTTTGGAAGAATGGATCGCTTTAATGAAAAGCGGTACAGGTGAACGCGGGGTTTTCAATCGAGGCAGTTTAATAGAAACTTTGCCCGAACGCCGTCTCGACATTTTAAAGGAAGACGGCTATATCACAGGGGGTAAAATTATAGGGGTACTAGGAACCAATCCTTGTGGTGAAATTATTTTACGATCGAAACAATTCTGCAACTTAACTGAAGTAGTTTCACGACCCGAAGATACTGAAAAATCCCTATTAGAAAAAGTCCGTATTGCTGCCATTTTGGGCACTTATCAATCCATGTTGACCAATTTTCCCTATCTTTCCGCCGAATGGAAGAAAAACTGTGAACGTGAACATTTGTTAGGTGTCTCCATTACAGGGCAATGGGATTGTCCCGCTGTCCGTCACCCCAAAATTTTAGATAAAATGAAAGAAAAGGCTATCGAAATTAATAAAGAATATGCAAAACGGTTTGGTATTTCCCCGTCAACGGCTATTACCTGCGTTAAACCTTCAGGCACGGTTTCTCAAGTGTTGGATTGCGCTTCCGGAATGCACGCCCGCTACGCCCCTTATTTCATACGTCGGGTGCGCATATCAGCCACTGATCCTTTATTCAAAATGCTTAAAGATCAAGGCATTCCTTATCAACCTGAAGTAGGACAATCTCATAGTACTGCAACTACTTTTGTCTTAGAATTTCCTGTCAAAGCACCCAAAGGCGCGATATGTCGTACCGATTTAAGCGCTTTGGTCCAGCTTGAACACTGGAAAATGGTCAAAACACACTATACAGAACATAATCCTTCTGTCACCATTACTGTAGCCGAAGATGAGTGGATTGAAGTCGCGCATTGGGTGTATAAACATTGGCATATCGTTGGCGGACTGTCATTCCTACCTAAATCTAAGCATGTTTATCAACTAGCGCCCTATGAAGAAATTGATAAAAAACATTATGAAGAATTAGTCCAAAAAATGCAGCGCATTGATTTCTCCCAAATTATGGCATATGAATTTTCAGATACGACAGAAGCCAAAAAAGAATTGGCATGCGTGGGTAATGTTTGTGAGTTGGATTAATTAATGCCTACAGTCAGTATTTGTGTACCCACCTATAATCGTAAAAATTATCTCAAAGAAACTTTAAACTCAATATTTGCCCAAACTTATAATGATTATGAAGTTATCGTGGTCGATGATGGTTCAACGGATGGAACTAAAGAAATGATCTCAAAACTTAATTTACCCATTCGTTATTTTTGGAAAAAAAATGAAGGGGATGCAGCAACTCGCAATAAATTGATTGAACTAGCAATAGGAAAATATATCTCCTTCATTGACTCGGATGATTTATTATATCCTGATTCTATCGAACGATTAGTTGCTTCTATTAAACCTTACGGTGAATCAGCAATAGGCTACGGGGGTTATGTCCAAATTGATGCAGAAGGACAAGAGATCAAAACAAAACAAAAAAAATTACCGAGCGGTTTCATCACTGCCCCTCTATTTCAAGAGATCCTAGTTCATTCGTGCGGCTCTATTTTCCCTCGTAAAGTTCTTACGGAACGGGGCGGATTTAATACTACGCTAAAAGTGTGTTCAGACTATGAAGCTTGGCTCGACCTTTCTATGAAATACATTTTTATTGCCCAAGCATATCCTACTTTTAAAAGACGCAGACATAATAACAATCTCTCAAAACCAACCTTCGAAAATATGAAACTAGAACACGATGTGTTATGGGAATTTTATTTCAACCGAGGAGGAAATTTGATTATTGCCCCCAAAATAGCGGCTCTACGTCTTGCCAAAAGGAAATACCGCATTGCAATGGCAGCCTGGCATGAAAGAATGAACCCTCAAATCATAGAAAAATATTTATGGCAATCCATCAAAATGAAATTTACTCTAAAGGCAGTATTAAAACTTCTCGGCCTAAAAACACTGTTACTCGTAGGTTGGGTTAAATGAAAGTGCGGACCCAGGATCAAACAAGCATCGCGCAGCGATTCATCCATTTTTAATTTTTCATTCTTAATTTTTAATTATCATGATTGTTGGGTTGCGCTTCGCTTAACCCAACCTACGATCGCCAAAACCAATCCAAACTTAATCTAACCCCCCCTACATTTTCTCAATTTTTTTTAATTGCTGCTTAAATTGTACAAGAGCCATTTCTGCTTTTTTAGCACGATCCCTTTCTTTCCCCACAATCTCTTTAGGCGCATTGTTAACAAAATGGGGATTGGATAATTTATTTTTCGAAATAGCTAAATCTTGAGTGAATTTTTCAATCTCTTTTTTAAGTCGAGCCATTTCCGCATCCCGATCAATAAGACCCGCCATCGGAATATGAAGCTCCATTTTTCCGCACAATGCGGTTGCAGAAAGGGGAGGAGTTTCTTTTTCACTCAGCCACCTAATTTCAGATAGTTTCCCTAAGGATTGTAATAAAGTTCCATATTGATCCAGCCGTTTTTGATCGGAATCCGTTCCCTTATATAAAAACAACCCTAACGTTTTACTGGGCGAAATATTCATTTCCGAACGGATATTGCGAATCGCGGTGACGATAGTCTCGATCCACTGAAAATCGGATTCAGCACATTTATTCACAAGGGCTTTCTCAGCAATCGGATAGGTTTCTAACATGATAGTTTTATCCGATTTCCCAAGTAATTGAGCAACGGATTGCCATAAATCCTCAGTAAGAAATGGCATAAGAGGATGTAGTAGTCGTAATATAGTCTCTAAAACGGAAATTAATACATATTGCGTTTCTTGTCTTTCTGCTTCAGAAGAAGCGGCATCGGTCAAAACAGCTTTTGATAATTCCAAATACCAATCACAATACTCATGCCATGTAAATTCGTATAAAACTTGAGCGAGCTGGTCAAATCGATAGTCTTTGAAATGTTCATGAACTTTTTCGATGGCATGCTGAAGCCGCGATAAAATCCATTGATTAGAAAAACATTGAATTTCTGTACATTGACGTCTTGCATAAGCAGACTTGAACTCTTTCTCTTCCACATTCATTAACACATATCGTGCGGCATTCCAAAGTTTGTTGCAAAAATTGCGTGAGCCTGAAAGTCGACTCATCGAAAAATTAATATCCCGACCATACGTTGCTAAGGCACAAAATGTAAACCGCAAAGCATCAGCCCCATGAGCCGGTATCCCTTCAGGAAATTCTTTACGTGTTGCCTTTTCTATTTTTGTGGCCATTTGAGGCTGCATGAGATTTGCAGTGCGTTTAGCAATTAAACGATCAAGATCAATTCCGTCAATTAAATCAATAGGATCCAAAATATTCCCTTTGGATTTGGACATTTTTTGACCTTCCGCATCACGGATTAAACTGGTGATATAAACTTCATGAAATGGAATTTCTCCAGTGAATTTCAACCCAAACATAATCATGCGGGCTACCCAAAAGAAAATAATATCAAAAGCAGTAACTAAAACATCGGTTGGATAAAATGCTTTAAATTCTTTCGTATTTTGGGGCCAGCCTAATGTGGAAAACGGCCAAAGCGCTGAAGAAAACCAGGTATCTAAAACATCTTCATCTTGATGTAATGGAAGATCAAGAGAAAGATGATATTTTTGGCGAACCTCCGATTCATTTTCAGCAACATAAATATTTCCTTGTTCATCGTACCAAGCAGGGATACGATGTCCCCACCAAAGCTGCCGGCTAATGCACCAATCTTGAATATTGCTCATCCATTGAAAATAAATTTTCGACCAGTTTTCGGGAATAAATTTAATCTCTCCTTTCTCAACTGCTTCGATTGCTGGTTTTGCTAGGGGCGCTGTTGTAACAAACCACTGGTCTGTTAGCCAAGGTTCAATGATAGCTTGAGTACGATCACCGCGCGGAACCTTGAGCCTGTGTGGCTCTACTTTCTCAAGCAAACCCAGATTTTTCATATCTGCAACGATCAGCTTTCGCGCCTCAAACCGATCCATCCCTTGATATTTCTTAGGAGCGTTTTCATTGAGCTTAGCGTCAAATGTGAGAATATTGATCATGTCAAGTTGATGCCGTTGCCCTACTTCGTAATCATTAAAATCATGGGCGGGCGTTATCTTGACACAGCCTGTCCCAAATTCAGGGTCAACATACTCATCGGCGATAATAGGAATCTCACGATTAGCAAGCGGTAAAAGAACTGTTTTCCCAATTAAATGTTGATAACGTTTATCCTGAGGATGTATTGCAACAGCTGTATCGCCCAACATTGTTTCAGGTCGTGTTGTTGCGATGATGACATAACGGGATTGGTCAAAAGCAAAAGGATATTTAAAATACCAAAGATTTCCCTCTTCTTCTTCGTTCATCACTTCTAAATCGGAAACTGCTGTATGTAAAACAGGATCCCAATTTACTAATCGTTTTCCGCGATAAATTAACCCCTCGTCGTAAAGATCAATAAAAGTTTTACGGACAGCTCGAGATAAATTTTCATCCATCGTGAACGCTTCACGAGTCCAGTCTGGCGAAACACCCATTCGCCGCATTTGGCGACCGATTGTGCCGCCAGACTCTTCTTTCCAAGCCCAAATTCTCTCAAGGAATTTTTCGCGACCCAGTTCACGCCGCGTTTTCCCCTCTTTTGCTAGTTGTCGTTCCACCACCATTTGAGTCGCAATTCCCGCATGATCCACCCCTGGTTGCCAAAGCGTATTAAACCCCATCATACGGTGATAACGAATCAACGCATCCATAAGTGTATGTTGAAACCCGTGCCCCATATGTAAACTGCCTGTCACATTGGGCGGTGGCAACATAATACAATAAGGCTTACCCTCTCCACTCGGTTTAAAATAGTCATTTTTCTCCCATGTTTTATAAATTGCCTGCTCAGTTTCTTTTGGATCATAACTTTTTTTCATTTTTTAAGTTCTCCCAAATAATCCTGATAGTTAATTACATCAATATTTCCCGCTAAAGGGAATTTTTTACCAGAATACAATAAAGATAGCAAACCAATACGACCAGCTAATGACTCTGAAATATTTGCTAACAAATTAAATTGACTTGAAGCAGTCAAAACAAATTTACCATAATCCTGCCGATTTCTATCGACTAAAATTTTTATATAATGAAATAATCGGGGGACATACTGAATTTCATCAAAAATAACCTGATGGCTATAATGATTTATAAAGCCTTCAGGATCTTCCTGAAGATAATCAATGACCTTAGGATCATCAAAAGAAACATAAGTATATTTTGGGAGCAAATGTCGCAATAAAGTTGATTTACCTGACTGTCGGGGGCCTGTAAGACCAATAACTGGAAAAATGCTCAGATATTTGGTGATCGTTGATTCTAAACAACGCGGTATATATTTCATAGAAAAACCAAGTTTCTAGAAATTTTAATATGTATATTAAAATTTCAAAAAGTGTAAGCGGAAAAAAGTTAAGAAATATTATGCACGTCAATTTCAAAACCATTTGCTTTATATCGTCGATAATGCTCCCGAGCTTTGGATTTTTGGATTGGATCCTCTGAAACAATTTCAATGATACGTTGAAATCGATCATAAAACATTGGAACTGTCGCGCTTAAATTTATTAGTACCTCTGTTGAGGCCGGTAGTTTTTCTAAAAAACCAACCATCACGGGAGCTGGTTTATTTTCTGATACCAAACTGTGTGGCACAAAACTCACATCATGAAACGTCCACAAGGCAGTATCCATTTGTTGCGCATCTGATGCATTCTCAGTATGAATATAAACTCGACAACCCTGTTGATAAGCTTTTTCTACGATGCGGCAGACAAAACGAAATAAACCATTCTTTTCTAATGCTGAGGTCACATAAAAATCAATTTTCATGATTTCGAATGCTATTGGTTTTTGTTTTTATTTGCAAGATTCTCATGGAGTTGAGAGCAAGAGACGATAAGGGTGCTATTGGGATCTGAGTTTTGATGAATTTTTGATGAAAACCATCCAAGGTTTTCACCCTTCGGGCGTACTTTGTACGCCAAAATTCATTCCCGACGAATTTTTGATGAAA
>JAFGHQ010000050.1 GCA_016930035.1 Gammaproteobacteria bacterium
GATCCAGAAAAATTCGTCGGGAACGAATTTTAACGAGCAAGGAAGCGAGCTCGAGAGTCTCACGGATGAGACGAATAAAAATCAAAGTCTTATAGACTTTGATTTTGTGAAAAATTTTAGATCCCAACAGCCCCATTTTGGCTTCGCCCTTTTTCTAACCTATTGGACATTTCTATACATTTTCCGGATTCCCTCTCTACTAAAGGGGCTAAGGATTTTGATAAAAATTTAGAAGGAACAATAAAAAAACAGGGGTTTATCTTTATATTATGGTTGTGCATTCTACGATCAAGTGCGACAGTTTTTAAAAAGGTCTATTCCCAATGAGCCCCTCTAACAATTTAGCTTGACAATTTAAAATTCCGCCTTATATTTATTTTTATTCCGGACGTAAAACTCTCTCTTTCTGCTCGGTAAGAGGCCAAAAAAGTTAGGAAAATTTTCGGTTATTAATTTCATTTCAACAAAAATCAATTAATTTAACTCGATAATAATAATTATAACGTTTCTGCATCAGTTTTTTATGCATCAAAAGCATTCATCTGTTGATCCTATTATTCATCAGGAAACAGACCTCCAAGACATTCAAAACAGACTCGTCGATATTCTAATCGAACTTCTTATCGATATTTATCCCCAAGAATGGACCGATTTAAACGACATTACTACGGATAACGGAATATGGGGTACTAGAATTTTAGATGATCGCGAGAAATTATCCCAAAAACCTTCTGAGTTGGAGAAACAATTATTATCAATAATTTTAGGTCCTAAGCTCATAAATCAACTAATAACTCCTTCTTTCAAAAAACTCGCTAAGACATTTACCACTATTTCAAAGATAATAATTTTTAACGCGGATCTATTAGCCACATCCACATTAAAAAAACTAAAGGAAGATAATCGTTTCACGGACCATATTAAACCAAATACTCTATCTCCTGAAAAAGAAGCCCGTTTTTTAGAAGAATTCACCAAAAAATTAACAACAGTTATTTGGTCTCAACTTCCTTTGATAATAAAAAATATAAGTTTCCGACGCTTTTTAAGCTCAGTTATCCAAAAATTGATAAATCAACCACCCGAAGACCCAATAAACGTAATAGATTCGCACAAAAGTTCAACCTTACCCGCTGTTATTCGTGATCACATAGAAAAAACATTTAAAGATTTAGACCACCCAGATGTAGGTGCGTTAGAGGAGTATAAGGCGTGTAGAAATTTATTATCAAAACTTAAAGCACTCGAAAAACTTTTAAAAAAACTTGTGGCTCAAATTAATAGATCAACTACTACATCCAACTCAGATCCAAAATGCATTATCATGGCCAAATTTGTTCAACAATCTTTGGCAGTTGTTAAAGACGCTCAAAACCAAATACAAAACATCGAGGAACCCATAGAAAAAATTTTAGATAAAATAGCGCCCATAAAAAAACAAATAATAGATAACTTGGATCAAACTTTCATGGAAACTATAGGAAAAGATAAGAAAAAAATGGAAATAATAAGGCAACATAAAAATATCTTTTATAAAATTGCCAACTGGTTTCGTGGCTTATGCTATAAAGAACCAAAACCAACTCAAACGGAAAATGACATTACACAAATACTAAACTCTCTAAGACCAAAAGGGGAAAACATCTCGATCACAGCACTTATCCAAGCAAAATTTAAAAAAAAATTCGAAAAACAAAAAGAAGAACAAAAAAGAGCAGATGATATACAAAACCTAGTACGATCCGCTGGTTATTGGCGTCATTAACTCAACATTCAATTAACGTTCACGTGACTTAATTCCTACCATTTTACGTGATTCTTCTCTCAATTCGCATTAGAATATATTTTCGAAGAGTGATGTTGGGTTGCGCTACCGTACGGACAGGTCGCGACCTGTCCCTACATGCTAAACAAAGAGATTAGTTTCTACAATTCCTAATAAATATACAAGGTTGGGCTATGCCACCCCCAACCTACGAGAAGGTAATACCGTGCAAAACAAAAAAAATAAATTACCCACCAAAAAACACAAGTTGCTTAAATTTCGCGAGTTAATAGGCTCTGCCGGTGTTGATAAACATGAATCAGATAGTGTTCGAAAAGTCGGATTATATTTCGGCTGGTTGATGTTGATCATTGTCTTTTGGCTACCCTTCCAATGGCATTTTTCATTAACCGGATTTTTCTCTCCCAAAATGAATCTCATCATCAACTGGTGCATTTGGGCAGCTTTTACTATTGAGACGACCACGCTTACTTTACTAGTTAAACGTAAATGGTTTTACTTGCTCACCAACTGGCTAAGTTTAGTCATTATCTTCGGGGGTTTTCCTTTCTTCTGGAACTATACCCATTTCTTGGCCATGATTCGCATTTTCAGAATCCTCTTTACAATTAAAATTTTGATCCCATGGCTTTCACAAGTTCGAACTTTTTTCGCAAAAAATCATTTAGGCGTCGGGATTCTGGTATTTGTCATTGGTACATTTTTAGGCGGCATCCTAATCTCATCTGTTGATCCTGGAATTAGTGATCCCCTGGAAGGTATTTGGTGGGCTTGGCAAACCGTCACGACAGTGGGTTATGGCGATTTTATTCCTGTTTCTTGGCCAGGACGCATTATTGGTATCATTGTGATGTTGATGGGGCTCGGCTTATTTTCGTTAATCACAGCCAATTTCAGTGCTTTTTTAATTGGAAAAGGGGCTAAAAAAGAAGAAAAGCTGACCGAAAAAGCAGTTAAACGGATTGAAGAATTAAGTCAAAAAATTGAAAAATTAGAGCTCGCAATTCAAAAAATCAAATCCTAAAAAAACCATTTTCCGCCTCGCGAAAAATGACATTAACTGACGTTAATTTATTCTACCACTACGTTGCATGTAATGTTTCTACAGAACGTAATTGTATTTCCGCTGTCTGAAAAACCTGCATGGTTAATAACGTTATCAACGCAATAAAAATCAAAACAGTCACTAATATAAAGCCTCTTTGCATACGCTTAGCCCCCTATAGTATTTCCAATTAACATTTAGACAAGAGATTGTCATCCAGAGGAAGCGCCGCGCCATCGCTGTCATTCCGAGGGAGCGTTAGCGACCGAGGAATCTCAAAGGAGAGATTCTTCTTCGGCGCATAGCGCAGCCTCTGAATGACGACATGGTGATAATTATTTGTCAAAATATTAATCGGAAATACTATAAGGGGCTGCTGGGATCTGCCAAATTGTCATCCTGAACTTGATTCAGGATCCAGAAAAATTCGTCGGGAACGAATTTTAACGAGCAAGGAAGCGAGC
>JAFGHQ010000051.1 GCA_016930035.1 Gammaproteobacteria bacterium
TCCTAATCTCCCTGCGGTGCTCGTTAACGCCTGTATCAGGCGGAAAAGACCCAGCCCCGCCATTTTTCCCTTCGCTCCTTGGTGGAGTAGGAGTGGCTGAAGGCTCTGTCATCCTGCGCCGTAAACGGCGCTTTGCGCTTTGCGCTCAAAACGCGTAGCGTTTTTGGATGACAAGGTCATTTTTCGCCCTGCGAAAAATAGGGGTATTTTTCCTTTGATCTAGGAGTCAATGATCGGGGGCCTACGGTCCATGTTGATGTCAAACCCAAAGGCCATCAGATTTTTAGTTTATTGCCTTGTTTAGCTAAAATATTGGCCGACCAAGGCCATCATCTTATTATTGATGAAGTATTATTTGGCCATGATCTTTTAAAAGATTACGTCAACCTACTTAAATCACACACTGTTTATTTTATTGGCGTTTTCTGTGATCTTTCCATTATGCAAGAACGAGAGATTCTAAGGCGTGATCGCGTTATTGGGCTTTCTATAGTATTTCCAATTAACATTGAGACAAAAGGTTGTCATTCCGAGGGAGCGTTAGCGACCGAAGGATCTCAAAGGAAAGATTCTTCGTCGGCGCATAGCGCCGCCTCTGAATGACGGCATGTGACAATTATTTGTCAAAATATTAATTGGAAATACTATAATGATCAAATAGATAGAGTGCATATGGGAATTAGAGAGTATGATCTAAAAGTAGATACAACTCATCAATCCCCCTTTAAAATCGCTAAAGAAATTTTACACCATCTTCAACAGACACCATCACCAGAAGGTTTTAAAAGAATGGTGTCTATGTTTTGATGATATTGATAGTTGTATTTTAGTGACCGCATTTTTATCCAATAATACCCAAATCGCAATTAAATTAATGAATTAATGCCATTTAGAAAGGTAGTCTAGTGTCGATTTTTTTGAGGGGTGGCGGAGATGATTTCCCAGCCCTTTTGTTTTGCTATGCGCTTGAGGCGCCAATCTGGTGTGACTGCTATCGGTTTTCCGACAGCATTTAAAATTAAGGAATCATTAACTGAGTTTCCATAAGCGACGCAGTTTTCTAATTTAATGCCGTCATTTTCACAAATTTTTTTAGCAATATCTAATTTTCCCTCACTAAAAGGATGTTGAATTGGCGGGAAATCGGTAAATTTACCATCTTGTTCGGAGCAGATTGTTCCGAACACTTGATCGATCTTTAAGTAATTAGCCAAATTTTTGGCTAAAAATTCTAAAGATCCGGTCAGTAATACAATTTGATCCCCGACTTGAAGATGCATTTGTACGAGTTCTTCGATGTTGGGCCTTATTTTTTTGATCAGGTTATTTTTAACAAATTCTTGGGCTAAAGCACTTACTTTTTCAATAGATAGGCCAGATAAATAAGCCTTATTTTTAATAAATACAAACCGCCCAAACTTGGGGAACCAGCGCAAAATAAAACTAATTACGGCAAGAATTTGGTATATGCCAATAAATCTTTTTTTGATTAAATAGATAATAAAAGCATTTTCTGAACTGATACCGTTTAGGAGTGTGCCATCTAAATCGAAAAAAACTAGTCGTTTCATATTATAATGTTAATTTATCCGCGGCTTGCCGCGGGAACAAAGCTATGTGGGTTGGGCTAAGCGCAGCGCAGCCCAACATTCAAACTATAGATTCATTGATATTCGTGGCGCATTGTACAATAATATGCCCCAATGTCACTATTTTGATATGGGGTTAAATCATGACAAATCCAATACCCGCCAAAAAGGCCCTCAGCAAGAAAGTTCTTGTTAAATTTTTTTTATGGTTCGTTTTGGTTTTGATTATTCTAGGATTTTCAGGTCTTTGTCTGTATCAATTTTTACAAAATCACAAAAATGATGACCAAATGCACTTGTTTAGTGCTTTTTCCAATCAAATTAATGAACAGGTGCAACAACAACAAGCACTTATTAAAACCAACCAAACAGCTTTGGTTTATCTTTTAAACATAGCGAATCAGCATCGAGATTATTGGTCATTAGCCGAAATTGAATCATTACTCCAAATGGCCGATTTAACTTTAAATGTCCAACATAATATTTCCACAACGATCACGCTTCTTAAAATTGCTAACAACAAAATGCGAGAGATGAATGATGTAAGATTAGTGGGGGCAAGACATTTGCTGGTTAGTAATATAGTTAAACTACAATCTTTGCAAATGAGCCAAGTGACTCCATTATATATGCAGATACAATCTATCAATGAACAAGTGGAGGCATTACCTTTTATAACAGACAAAAATGCCACTACCATTTCTCAGGAGCAGACTGTGACTGAAGCAAAAAAACAGCATCCTTGGATTCAAGCACTGAAAAATAGTTGGACGAACATTAAACAGTTTTTAGTTGTGCAGAAAAATGAATATCCAGCGAAATTGATTTTATCGAAACAGGAGAAAGCTACGTTGAAGTTAAATTTGCATCTTTACTTAACGCAAGCTCAGTCGGCTCTTTTACAGAGGCATCGCACTATTTATCAAAACAGTTTGAAAAATGCTGTGCAGATGATTCAGCAATATTTTTTACAGAACGATGATCAAGTAAACAAGGTTATGCAAAGTCTTAATGCTTTAAAACAAATTAACATTACACCAAAACTTCCCCAGATTAATCGAACCCTATGGGCAGTGGAAAGTATGTTGCACGCTTACCAGTCGAATAATGACACGATCAAAATTGATACCAAGGGAAACAAAGCGTTATGAAGCGAATCATTTTTTATTTATTAATTTTAACGATTGCTATTTTAATGGGTCTTACGATCGCTTCTCATTCAAGTTACGTTTTAATTAGTTATGGTGATTGGACCATAAAAAGTCCCTTATGGCTGACTGTCGCAGGTATCGCCGTCATCTTTTTAATATTACACTACGCAATACGTTTATTATTGGGTATTGAAAACACGTATGATCGCTGGCAATACTGGCGACAAGCTCGTAAGATTAATACGGCGAATTGTTTTACTAAAAAGGGTTTTTGGGAGCTTATTCAAAATGACTGGAAGCTATCAGAATCTTATTTCATTAAGGCGGCAGAATATAGTCAAATTGCAGTTATTCCTTATTTATTAGCAGCTTTTTGCGCAGATAGACAAGAAGCCTATGACCGACGTGATTATTATATTGCGAAAGCACGTATTACAGAGCCAGAATCAGAGGCTTTTATTGAACTTTTTTTAGCTCAACTTCAAATAAAAGGGGACCAATTAAATTTAGTTAGACCTCGTTTAGAGTATTTATATCATATTAGACCTAAAAATAAGTTTGTTTTAATTTTGTTAAAAAGTGTTTATGAAAGGCTGGAAGAATGGGGAAAACTCTTGGCATTACTTCCCCAAATCCAGAAGCTTAAACTACTTTCGGCTGATGAATTTGTTCAATTTGAAACGAGTATTTATCGGCATGTTTTTCAAAAAGAAACCGACCCAGAGCAATTAAAATGCATTCGTCAAAAAATGCCGAGGAGAGTGAAAAAACTATTGTAGCATTGTTTGATGCAACTTTTGGTGTCTGACACCAAAAGTTGCATCAAAATTATTGGTAAGAGGCTGATGTCAACCCACGAGATTTTATATTATCCAGATCCGCGGTTACGTGTCATATCTCATCCTATTGAAAAGATTGAACCCGATATACAAAAATTAGTGGATGAGATGTTTGATATTATGTATCAACATGGAGGTGGGGGGCTTGCGGCTCCCCAAATTGGTGTTCCCCTCCGAATGACTATTATTGACGATAAAGAACACAAACCATTTGTCTTAATTAATCCAGAAATAGTCGAACTTTCTACAAGAAAAGTAAAGAATGAGGAGGGATGTTTATCTGTCCCTGGGGTCTCTGCTGAGATTGAACGGCCCCATGCCGTTAAAGTTAAAGCGCTAGATATAAGCGGTGAACCTTTTGAAATAGAAGCATCGGACAATTATCTCGCCAGGTGTCTGCAACATGAAATTGATCATCTTTATGGCAAGCTCTATATTGATTATTTGTCCGCTTTGAAGCGCGAACGATTGGCAAAAGACATGAAAAAATTTCTGAAAAAATAGGGCTAAAAATTTTGAATACATCACATCTTAAGATTCTTTTTGCAGGCACGCCCGATTTCGCAGCCCAGCACCTTAAAGCCTTATTAGATCATCACTATCGAGTAAGTGCTATTTTTACGCAGCCTGATCGCCCTGCAGGCCGCGGCCAAAAGATCAAGCCAAATGAAGTGAAAGCTTTAGCTCTTAACCATTATATTCCTGTTTATCAACCCACCACCTTAAAAGATGAGAAAATCCAAGAAAAAATAAAGTCATTAGCCCCTGATTTAATCATCGATGTTGCTTATGGGTTATTTTTACCCAAAGAAATTTTAGAAATACCTCGATTGGGTTGCATCAACGTTCATCCTTCCTTACTTCCTCGGTGGCGAGGAGCGGCCCCAATTCCATACGCTATTTTAGCCGGGGATCAAGAAACAGGGGTTAGTATTATGCAAGTTGATGAAGGTTGGGATACGGGTGACATCTTGCGACAAGAATCTTGCCCTATTTACGGCACTGACACAGCGGGTGATTTATATGATAGATTATTAAATTTAGGTATTAAAAATCTTATTGAAGTGATTGACAAATTAGCATCTGGCCAACGTTTGAAATCAAAAAAACAGGATGAAAACAAAGCAACTTATGCGAAAAAAATCACCAAACAAGATGCAAAAATTGATTGGAATACACCTGCGGTAGCGATTGATCGAAAAATTCGCGCACTGAATCCTATTCCTGGAGCCTACACCGAAATGGGTGAAATCCCCGTTCAAATTTGGCAAGCCGTCCCTTTAAATATTGGCGAAAAAGCCGAGCCGGGAACTATTTTGAGACTCAACAAAGATAGTATCGATGTTGCAACAGCCGAAGGTGTTTTGCGCATTCAGAAATTACAATTTCCCGGCAAAAAGGCCTTATCTGTTTTAGATGTGTTAAATAGTAAAAAAGATTTTTTCGAAAAGCATAAAAAGTTTCTTTAAAGGAGTCTCCAATTTGAACCCGCGGTTTGTAGCTGCCCGTATCATCCAAAAGATTTTATTAAGGAAGGGGTCTTTGAGTCTTCTTTCTTCGATGCGGCTTAATCATCTTGATAAATCTCTCATCCAAGAAATGTGCTATGGCACGATGCGGTATTATTTTCTTTTGGATTTTTTAGTCAAACAATTATTAGAAAAACCCTTAAAGAAAAAAAACCAAGACATTCATGCGCTTATTTTAATTGGCCTTTATCAATTGCTTTATATGAATATACCCGAGCATACAGTTATTTTCGAAACGGTCGATGCTTGTAAAAATTTTAAAAAAATATGGGCAAAAAAATTGGTGAACGGTGTTTTACGTGAATTTTCTAGGAGAAAAGATTCCATCACAAAATTGGTTGAACAAGATATTGAAGCAAAATATTTACATACAAAATGGTTTATTGAAATACTACAAAAAGTTTGGCCACGGGAGTGGGAAAATATCGTTGCAGCTAATAATCAAAAACCGCCGATGAGCCTTCGACTCAATTTGCAGAAAACCACTTACGATGCTTATGTTAAAGAACTTAATAAGTTCAATGTATCAATGGAGGCACAAGCGTACGGTTCTAGTTGTATTATTTTAAAACAGCCTATCTCTGTCAGCCAACTACCGGGCTTTAGAGAGGGAAAAGTATCTGTCCAAGACTGTGGTGCACAGTTTGCCGCTCAGTTACTGGATTTAAAACCCCATCAGCGAATTTTAGACGCCTGTGCAGCTCCCGGCGGCAAAACCACGCACATTTTGGAGGCGGAGCCTCATATTGGTGAACTTATTGCATTAGATATAGATGAAAAACGTCTCAGTAGCATTGCGCAAAACCTACAACGCTTAAATTTACGGGCGACACTTATTAATGCCGATGCTGCCAAACCAGATATGTGGTGGGATGGGCGGTTTTTTGATCGTATTTTATTAGATGCTCCTTGTTCCGGAACCGGCGTTATACGCCGTCATCCCGATATTAAATATTTAAAAACGGAAAAAGATATTAAAAATTTTTCAGATACACAAAGCTTCTTGCTGAAATCGCTTTGGGCATTATTGAAAGATGAAGGAAAATTACTTTATGTGACCTGTTCTATCTTGCCCGATGAAAATCAAAATGTGATCAGCGCTTTTATTAAAAAAACCCCAAATGCAATAGAAGAAAAAATACAATCCGATTGGGGAATTGCTTTAGCATATGGACGTCAGATTTTACCCGGCCAACAGAATATGGATGGTTTTTATTATTGTTTGCTGAAAAAGATAGTTGTGTAACAAAGTTTTTGAAAGAAACTATATTAGGATTGTTGATTTTTGGAGATCATTTTTTTTTTACATAATCAATCCATTCTTGTATGTAGGTAGAATCGGGGCGTAAAGATAACGCTTCTTCAAAAGTTTTTAGCGCTTTTTGAAAATCATTTAAATAATAGTAACAAATGCCCATATCACGATAAGTTTCATATTTTTTATCAAAATAATGAAGAGATTTTTGATAATAGTCTAAAGCTTTTTCATATTCATTGAGCCTTGTGAAAATTAGTCCCACATAGTAATACGTATCACTTTGCTCAGGCATTAAATAAAAATTGGAAGCAATTTTAGGGAGGAGGTGTAGCAATGAATTTTTTGATGCAAGACTTTTGTTTTTTTCAGCCTTTTTTAAAAGTTCATCTATCCACTTATTAAAAATATAAGGATCGTATTGACTTAGGCGCAGCAAAGAAATGAGCGCGTCTAGAGAACTGTCTTTTATTTGGTTTCCAATATTTGAATAAATATTGAAAAAATCCACTGGACTGAAATTTTCAATATATGTAGAGCCTGTCCCAACCGTTAAAAAGCCATAAGAAACAAAGAATTAGAGATCAAAAATAATCGGGGAAAAGAGCGAAAAAGCA
>JAFGHQ010000052.1 GCA_016930035.1 Gammaproteobacteria bacterium
AAGAAGATCAACCGATGAGGGGGTCAGACCCGCTAGGGGTCTGACCCCGACTCATCGGGAAGCTTCTGAGGCGCGCAAAGGGTAACGATCTGTACCAGGAAAAGACCCAACCCCGCCATTTTCGATATTACTTATCCCCCCGAAAATCCACTACCCCCAACCAATACACCAAACCACTACAAATAAAACCTAATCCCAACCCCGCCATTTTATTTCTGATAACCAGCCAAAACTCTCCCCCATTCCCCACCAAAATCAACTTTTCTGATATCCAGCCAAATCTATTCCCCATTTCCCCACCAAAATCATCTCCAATAAAACCTAATCCCCACAATTAATTTCCTCGCGCAAGCCATTCCCAATTTAAAATTTTATCATGATGCTTCATGTTTAATTTTTAAAACTGGGGCTCCATTTTTAAACTGCGCCCAAATAAGTTGTTGATAAATTTGATGTTGTTGATTCAAATACAACTGGCCTGTCACGCCATGAAGCGCAAAATTGGGTAACGTTAACAACCGATCCCAGTGCGCTGCTAATAAATAGGCATCAACTCCTACGCCATACATACGTTTATTGATCTCAAAATTTTTAGGAGATAATGAACGAATTTGGCTTTGCAATGTTTTTTGCGCCGAATTTTTTATATCCAATACCCAAGGCATATCATTAAAATAAATGCCATCTAAATCACGATCACGAAATGAATTTAAATAGCCAGTGTAGATCCCGCTAATAGAAAATATAGGTAAACTTCCCGCATAGTAAAAATTCAGAAAGGGATGAATTTGTCTTGCTTGAATAGGATTAGCTACTAAAAAAATGCCGTTAATATCTTGTCGTCTTCTCAATAACGATTTAAATTTTTCATGAAGCATATTTTTTAAAGCACGAATACGAGAGCTACTTTGATCAACATTCAAAGCTTTAGCTATCTCTTCCCGATATGAAGCATCTTCCGTAAAACGATAATTGTTTATAATAGTGCCGCCTAATTGGGCCCACGTACCTGTAAAAGCATTCACAACGTCATCGCCCCAATCATTTTTGGGGCTAATCGTCAAAACCCGACTCACACCATGTTGCCAAGCATATTGTGCCGCCTGTTGGGCAGCTTGGTTTGGGGATAACCCAAATTGAATAAATTGATCGGGAATATCAGTATTGTCTGCTAAATAATTAAGCGCAAGAATAGGGCTCTGGTTATCTACACACTGTGCGAGCGCCGAAACGTTACTTTTAGTCAGTGGGCCAATGGCCATGTTCGCTCCATCCCGTAAAGCCATTTGATATAGGTTACAAACATCGCTTTGAGAAGTGTCATAAATTTTAATATCTATGTTAGTAGTGGTTTTATCCGCATAAAAGGCAGTAATGAAACCATCCCTAACGGCTTGCCCTATCTTTGCATATTGCCCTTGTAAAGGTAATAACAAAGCGATTTTTTTGGGTGTGCTCGGCCTTTCTAACGCCAAAAGCGTTTGATTATCAGGTGTGATCTCATTGGCAGGGTGATCGAGGTAAATCCGTTTCCAACTTAAAATATTTTCAGCAAGGCCCTTTGAATCATTTGCATTTTGTTTCGCTAAAATGGCTAGATCTAACCACCCTTGAATAAGACGAGATTTATACTGATTCAATAATATTTTCAATTGAGATAGGGAAACCTGCTGTAATTTTTGCCAAATAATCAAAGATTGCTTGTCTATCGTAGCTGTGGCAGAAGTGGAAGAAGGAAAAAGCGAGAGCTGAGAAGCGCTATTTGGCAGTTCACTCAATTGAATTCGGGCAATAACACTTTCGCCCAAGTGATTGCTGCGTTCATAGCTTTCTGCCGCAGTTAGGTAGTAAGCCATTTTAGCGTTCTGATCGAGTAGTTGAACATGACGAACTTTTTGGAGTTTTTTGACCGCTAATTTAGGATCATCTTTTTTGAGTGCTAATTTCGCTTCTAAAATAATCTTTTGTTGATCAATGCTTGGATCCAAAGAAATCTGATCTAATTCTTGCAATAATTGTTGAGCATCCAATAATTTATCTTGAAGAAGTAACTGATTAACCGCCATTAATTGATATTGTTGTTTTTCAACTCCTCGACTTTGTTCGGATTTTTGTAAATAGTCTTTGACAGATTGAGACAAATTGTAATGACTCACGCTACAACCTGTGACAGATATAAAAAATAAAAAAAGCGAGATATACTTCGCACTTCTAAAAATGTTATGTATGAATATTTTTGAAAACATATAAAATGTATATTTTTTTATAGGAACGCAGGTCTGCATCTCATACCAGTATAAAATTTAGGTAATAAAATAGATACCTATTCTTATGATGAAAAAACAAACAACCAAAAAATCTACTTGTTCGAATAATCCGCTACGGTTACTTGGCTATTTAATTGCATTAAATTTATTGTTTTTAGTATGGCAAGTTTTTTATGTTTTAATGGCTAATCAAAATGCGCACTTTCTTATTTTTAGTATCATTTTTGGTAAACATATCCAAGTCCCCCTCAATATATTGCCAGCAGATATATTATTTTGCGTTATACAACTCACGCTATATCTCATACTTGCTATTTTTATCTGGTTGTTAGCTTATTTCATTGGGCATTTATTTAAATTTTCTTCAAAAAACGTAGAACGTCTTGCTTTCAGTTTATGGGTCTTGAATGTTATCGCCATATTACTCACGAATCAGGTTTATTACCCCGCTTCTATTTTTTATCCCATAACCCATTGTATCATCTCAGATCGTATTGCTGGAATTTTATTTCATGTTATTGGATTTGTCTTATTTTTGGCTTGTATCTTCGCATTATTGGGATTTTTGAAGTTAACAAAAAAATCACGGTATTTCCTGGTCTTTGCTCTTGCCATATCTGTTATCTTTTTCGTGGTACTACACTTTTCTCACCGACCCGTTCAAAATGCTCCTCTTTCAAAACCCAACGTCATTATTGTTGGGCTTGATGCTGTTCGCCCCGATTTTGTTTACCATTCCAAATTTGCCCCAAACATTTATCACTTTTTAAAAAAATCGGTCAATTTTAAAACATCCATTACTCCTTTGGCGCGCACATTCCCGGCGTGGGTAAGCATTTTAACAGGACAATACCCGATTCATCATGGCGTAAGATTTAATTTAACTGATCAATCTGCTCTTCATTTAAAAAATACCTTGCCTACTATCTTGCGACGATATGGTTATCAAACCATTTTTGCAATGGATGATCGTAGATTCAGTAATATTGATGAGCATTTTGGCTTTGACTCGGTCGTCGGACCTAAAGAAGGGGCTAATGACTTTTTATTAGGGAGCATTAATGATCTTCCTCTGTCAAATATTTTTTTGAATACACGGCTGGGTGAATTTTTATTTCCTTATAATTTCGCGAATCGCGCAGCCACAAGTACTTATAAGCCCGAAGCTTTCGTTCAGTTGATTCACCAAAGATTGCAAACACTAAATCCCCGTAAACCACTATTTTTATGCGTGCATTTTTGTCTTACGCATTGGCCCTATACCTGGGCTCGTCAACCTTTTGGAGCGCCATTGAGTCATTTAAAAGCTTATCAATTAGCTCTTCAAGCGCTTGATCAACAATTTACTTCGTTGATGGATCAGCTTAAACAAAAAGGTTTGCTCAATAATGCTGTGGTCATTGTTATTTCAGATCATGGAGAGGCTTTTGGACTAAATGGTGATCGCATGATTGAAAAACAAACATTTATCCGTGGGAAAAAAAGTGACAAAACTATTTTTAAAGATTTAACTCCTTTGACCCCTTTGGATCAAAAAACTTTTCCTCTGAACATTTCTGTGGGACATGGCACTGATATCTTAAGCTTTACTCAATACCATAATGTTTTGGCTTTCCGAAAATTTGGGAAAGAAAAATATTTGCCGCATTTTGTTAGTGGCATGGTATCGCTCATTGATATCAAGCCAACTGTTCTTAATATGACTATAAAACTTTCAGGAAAGAATTTTTATGATGATGGGGTCTCTTTGTTACCTGAAATCATGAATATTGAGAAGAAAGCTCCTGATCGGATGATTTTTGTTGAAACCGGTTTTACGCCGGTTGCCATAAATGCGCAGACTTATTCCGTACAAGATGCGGTTTATCAATCTATAGATTTATATAAAATCGATGCTAAAACTTCGAATATTGTGATGAAAAATTCAGTTATCCCTCATTTGATGAGGCTTAAACAATTGGGTATTTATTATAAAAATTGGTTTTTGGCTTCTTATCCTAAAAATTCTCACCAGCGTCTTTTTATTTTGGTGAATCGTAAAACGGGTCAATGGACAGATGATTTAACTACTGCTTTTGCGTGTGGTTCTCGTTCTTTGCGTGATAAATTACGAAAGTTAGGGTAGGTTGGGTTAAGGGGGTTGCGCGTGTGTCATCCTGAACTTGATTCAGGATCCAGGAGAATTCGTCGGGTGTGTCATCCTGAACTTGATTCAGGATCCAGAAAAATTCATCAGGAACGAATTTTAACGAGCAAGGAAGCGAGCTCGAGAGTCTCACGGATGAGACGAATAAAAATCAAAGACTTATAGTCTTTGATTTGTAAAAAAATTCAGATCCCAACAGCCCCTTTATACATAACCGTTGCTGGCTGGCGAAAATATATGAGCACAATTTAACGAAACGCCAAGTGCGTAAGGTGTTTGCCGCATCATTAAAATATTATCGATCGCGAGTGTGTGTCTTAGATCGTTCTAAATATTTTAGACAAGATCGTGAAAGCATTTGTAAATTGATCAGAGCTTTTTCATAGGGAGGTGGATTGACTTCAAACACCATATCGCGCATAAATTGTTGCCAATTTTCTTTCCAGATCGGTTTTTGTAATTCTTGTAAAACGCGTTGAGTTTTAACTACATGGTTTTGAACATAATGATCCGATTGGTTAAATTTTTGGGCTTCTGATGTCAGAATTTGATGGACTAAGTCTTCAAAAAGCTCAGGGAGCGGTTCTTTTTGATGAATTTTATGCAAGTCATAAATATGGCGTACTAAACTGTATGACGCTTTTTCCTTTCCCTCTTTTACGTGATCCATGCGACTGGTTAGGCCTACCCATTTTTCTGCTGCTGTTTCCGTTAAAGACATACAAGCTAATATTTTGATCGGATGCACAATGGCTTCACCCAAAGTCTCTTTAATCAATGTTGTCACTGGCTTTTCAACGGTGGGTGTTTTGAGTTGGGATACAAAAAGATCTAAAGAAATGTGGGGTTTTAAACTCGATGCTGTATCTTTATGATAAATCGAGTCATAGGTTAACTTGAGTACCGTATAACCACCCTCATAATATACGCGGGGTTTTTCTTTAAAACCAAATCCTTTTTTTTGAATAAGCGCCATAATTCCATGACGAAAATCCTGCAATTTTTTCCGACGTGCATGTCGCCCCAGTTCATCATATTGAGAACGGTAGGCTATTCGAAAGTCCACATCTTCCGACATTCGGGGTATAATCTGGTGTGCTTTCGATAACGCTGTCCCGCCTTGAAAAACGAGATGATAATAATCGTTCTTGATATCACTTAATGCATGAATGAGACGGGTGACATAAAAATCTTTTTCAATGACGAATTCCTCAAGTCCTAATATTTTGCTGGTTCTCGCTATTTGTTGTGCTGATAGTTCTAAATTATCTGGCATAAATATTCCCTTCAAAATAAATGCGTTGATTATGAAATGCCAATTTTCTACGAAAACGATCTTTTAAACGAACACCAGGCCTTACTGGAACTTGTGTTGTCCTACCTTCATTGTAATCCTTTTGTGCTTGAGTTAAATCCCAATCTATTCCTAATTTATCGAGCGTTTCTTTGACAAGATCACTAAAAGGAGCTTTTAAAATAACATCTCCTGTCTCAGGAACAATTTCTGTTTTTGTATAAATGCCATAACCAAGTTTTGCTAAATACCCTTCTTCTATTAAAGCTTTAAGGGCACGACTTAATTGACGTTTATCCGTTAAATTCTGAATCTCTTGGCGTAATATAATCTTACTATCCATAGCTTGAATATTTTTTCTTAGTTTATATTTTAATGTTTTTTCTTTGGTGATTTTCATACCGTACTCTTGTGTCAAAAAGGGACTATTACGTACAGTATATCACTATAATTTATTTTTTCAACTTTTATACTAAAAGGGCAGTAATTCCCGGGTTAATTAACTTATAAAAACAATAAGTTATGTGCGTATATTACCGCGATGGGGGATTGTTAAGGGGGATAATCGCGATTCTCCCCCTTAACCGCGCAGTGCGAATTCATTTCGCACGCAGCGTCAATAAAGGGGAAGCGATTTCGGAGCTAAATGA
>JAFGHQ010000053.1 GCA_016930035.1 Gammaproteobacteria bacterium
AATTACTATTATCATATTAAATCGGGACAGAGGAGGTCATGGCAAAAAAACGAACAAACAACACGGACTCAAATTTGTTTCAATCTATCATTAAGTGGTACAAAAAACGTCGTGATATAAAAATTCAAAAGCGAAAAGCCAGCAACAAAAGTAAGGTTCGAGAATATGTAGAAGCGATTCTTGTAGCATTTGCGGCGGCAATGATTTTGCGAATTCTGGTCGTTCAGGCCTTTCGCATCCCCACCGGATCGATGAAAGACACGCTACTCGTCGGTGATTTTTTACTTGTTAATAAATTCATCTACGGTGTCCGAACGCCAGATCATATTCCACTGGTAAATGTAAAAGTACCATATTTCAGGCTTCCAGCATTTAAAAATCCAAAACCGGGCGAAATTATTGTATTCAAGTATCCACTGGATACAAAACTTGATTATATTAAACGCTGTATTGCAGTAGCAGGTCAAACAGTTGAGGTACGAAACGGATATGTTTACGTTGATGGTAAACCGGAGGGAAAATCAGAATTTGTCAAACGTGTCTATGATTCTTCGGAAGGTGTATATGTACTGCACTACAAGATAACCAAAGACAATGGCAAATCTTATGAGATCCGTGTCCATGAAAATACCAATTATATGTCCACTAATTTTGATCCAGTACAGGTTGGCAACGGTCATACTGTTGAGATGCGACAGGGGCAAATTTTTGTTGACAATGAGCCGAAAAGAAAAGTTGAACTCATTGATAAAACTTTCCAGGAGGGCAAAGGAAAATATCGACTCCGTTTCTCAATAGCCAGTGAAAATGAATCCCCCATTTTAGTAGACTTCTACCAGGATGTTCAACGGGTATCAGAAAACTATGGACCGGCAACCGTGCCGGAAGGTCATCTTTTCGCCATGGGAGACAATCGAAACAATAGCTCTGACAGCCGTTATTGGGGATTTTTACCCCGGGAAAATATCGTTGGGCAGGCATTGATCATCTACTGGTCCTGGGATAGTCAGGTACCTTTATATAAAATATTTAAGAAAATTCGTTGGGCAAGAATCGGCGATCCAATTCGATAATTACATTCACACAGAATGGACAATTTATTAAATTTGGGTGCTGGATGCTCCCAGCAGCTTGTATGATATATTGTATTAATGAACAGAAAACCACGACTGTCTGATGAAGATGACAATTCGTGGTTTTTATTTTCTGACAATTGGGGAATTTACACCCTCCCCATCTGGTTGACAAGTTTAGATTTATGTTTTCGATGACAATTAACCAGGGATGAAATATCACTGAGAAATAATATGAACACCCTATTTAAACCTGCGCTCAAAATAATTATGAATGAGAAAAAAAAGAGTTGTTTTTAAATAAAAATTTTGTTTAATTAACAAGGAGGTTAAAAATACCATGCAGGACGAAGCCTGGAAAGAGGTAATAGAAAAGCTGTTTCCTGATTTTTTAGCATTTTTTTTTCCCCAGATTTATAAAGATATTGATTTTTCCCGGGGAGCCGAGTTTCTTGACAAAGAATTACAGAAAATCCTGAAGGGAAGTGAAGTTGGTAAAAGAATTGTTGATAAACTTGTCAAAATCTATTTGAATGATGGTAGTGAAAAATGGCTGCTCATTCATCTTGAAGTTCAGGGATATCTTGAAAAAAATTTTACCGAAAGGATCTATATTTATAACTATCGTATTTTTGACCGATATCGAAAGGAGGTAATAAGCTTAGCTCTGCTAACCGATACGAATAAAGATTATCGTCCCACATCATTTCGTATTTCGCGTTGGGGATTTGAATTAAGCATGCAATTTCCCATGATCAAGCTGATTGATTACCTGAAAAAATGGGACGAATTGGAACAAAATCCTAACCCGTTTAGCATTGTCATAATGGCATTTTTGAAGACAATCGAAACCAAAGGGAGTGAACAACAACGGTATAGCTGGAAGAAGCGATTCTTATTAGAACTATATGACCGTGGACTAACAAGAGATACTATAATTTTACTGTATCGATTCATTGATATAATAATGAAATTATCCGAGGAATTAGAAGAAGCACTAACCGAGGAAATCATAAAAATTGAGGAGAATAAAAAAATGTCAATCATAACCAGTGCTGAAAGAGTTGGCATAAAAAAAGGAAGAATGGAGGGATTGAGAGAGGGAGAAAAAAAGGGAAAGCTCGAAGGAAAGCTCGAAGGAAAGCTTGAAGGAAAGCTTGAAGGATTACATGAAAGTATTTATGATATTTTTGAGATTAAATTTGGGAAAAATATTTATGAGCTTTTTGCCCAGGTGCAACAAATTCAGGATATTGAAATATTACAAAACATTCGGCTTGGACTAAAAAAAGCTCAAACAGTTGAGGAAAGTAAGAAATTAATTTTCTTGCAGCTATCCAATTGGCAAAAAAATTAAAAGGTAATTTAAGCTCGAAGTAGCAGGGAATTTTCATTAAAAAATCTGCATATATATCACGCCGACTTTAACCTGACATCTATGCACTTTATTTCCCTCTACAGGGGGAATGCTATGAATTTTACTTGAAAGATGAAAGCAAGCCTTTACATCCATATTCCTTTTTGTATAAGCAAATGTGCTTACTGTGATTTTTATTCAGTATTGGCTGATCA